>NZ_JBYSWM010000001.1:0-314783 GCF_058781125.1 Pseudogulbenkiania sp. FW507-F1
TATTCTGTTTGTTAAAGAGCGGTGCTGACTGCGTCGTTTCCGTCGCTGCGTCAGCTGAGGAGGCGAACTATACGCCCCGACCCCCGCCCCGTCAACGCCTTTTTGCAGAAAAATCACGAAAAATCGGCACGAAGGCCACAAGCCATTGATGCACAAGCAAAACCCATACAAAAACAAAAAGGGTTGGCCGAAGCCAACCCTGCTTTTCTACATCAGTGGACCGCTCATGCACGGTGCTGCAGTCGATAACAGACGTGGATTTTCTTATTGCGGAAGTCTTCCGGTACCGACTGGGCGCTGATATCGCGCACGTCGTAACTCTCGGCCAGCCGTGGATCGAGTGCGAACGAGCGCAGGTTGTTGGAGAAGTACAGCGTACCCCCCGGCGCGAGCAGCGCCATGGCATCGTCGATCAGCCGCACGTGGTCGCGCTGGACGTCGAGGATGTCGAGCATCTTCTTGGAGTTGGAGAAGGTCGGCGGGTCCATGACGATAAGGTCGAACTGTTTGCGCTGGTAGATGGCGTCGTCGAGGTACTGGAACACGTCGGCACGCACGAGCTGGTGACGGTTGAGATCCAGGCCGTTGAGTTCGAAGTTGCGGCGTGACCAGTCCTGGTAGGTATTGGACAGGTCGACCGTTTCCGAACTGATCGCACCGCCGGCACCGGCGTAGACGGTGAAGCTGCCGGTGTAGGCGAACAGGTTGAGGAAACGCTTACCGGCGGCTTCTTCGCGCACACGCTTGCGGGTGTTGCGATGGTCGATGAACAGGCCGGTGTCGAGATAGGCCTCGAGATTGACGATGAAACGTTGGCCGAACTCTTCGATTATGAAGTCGTCGCCCAACTCGCCGAGCTTTTCGTACTGGCTTTCACCCTTTTGACGACGACGGGTCTTGAGCGCGATGTGCTCACGCGCCACGCCGGTGACCTGCCGGATGGCGTCCAGGCAGGCGTCGAGCCAGACTTCGCGCTCGCTGTCGTCCATTTCCCAGCCGGTATCGTATTCCTGCACGTGGACACGCAGGCCGTAGATGTCCACCGCCAGCGGGAACTGCGGCACGTCGCGGTCATAAGCGCGCCAGGCTTCGATACCCTGGCGGCGAGCCCATTTGGCGTAATGCTTGAAATTCTTGCCGAGTCGATTGGCGAACGGTGTCACATCCACCATGGCGCTATCCTTCTTCTGACCGGCTTGAGCCGGAGTCCATCAAAAAAGCAAAACGCGCCAGTTTCGGACTCTGACGCGCGGGGTGTTTCGGCCAGGCGGATGGCCGAGCGGGAGATATTATGACTCGTTATGGCTTGTGGTGCATTTCCACCAGCTTGAGACAGACCGGTTCCGGCAGGTATTGGCGGATGACCAGTTCCCAGCCTTGCGGCCCGACCAGTCCCTTGACCATGGTGGAGGAGACTTCGGCGTATTCACGCGGCGGCAGCAGGAAGATGGTGGTGATGTCCGGGTGCAGGTCGGTATTGATGTAGCGCATGGTGCGCTCGTACTCGTAGTCGCTGGCGGTACGGATGCCGCGGATGATGTAGTTCGCGCCGACCGACTGAGCGTAATTGACCAGAAACTGGTTCTCGAAGACTTCGACGCGCAGATTGGGAAATTCCTGCGTGACGGCCAGCAGCATCTCGAGGCGTTCTTCGACACTGAAGCTGCAGTGCTTGTCCGGATTGACGCCAATGGCGACGATCACTTCGTCAAACAGCTCGACGGCCTTGCGAATGATCCACAGATGTCCATTGGTGACCGGGTCGAAACTCCCGGCGTACACGGCTCGCTTCAATTTGCGCTTTCCTGTTTTAATCGTCTGCACCATGGTCGAATCTATCCTGCAAAACGGGCAAGGTAAAGTTATTTTTGCTGCATAGCAAAAAACCCCGCCTCAAGCGGGGTTTCAGGCCGGGCGCTGGTTTCAGTCTATCAAACGTTGATTTCCTCCGCGCGATGACACGCCACCAGATGACCTTCCACCGGGCGCAATGGCGGCACCTCGCTGCGGCAGCGTTCGACGGCGTGCGGACAGCGCTTGTGGAAGGCGCAGCCGGTCGGCGGATTGAGCGGGCTCGGCAGCTCGCCGACGATCTTGATCTTGGCGTGCCGATCTTCCGGGCGGATCGACGGCGTGGCCGACAACAGCGCCTGGGTGTACGGGTGCAGCGGCCGCGAGTAGATCTGCTCCTTGCTGCCGCTTTCCACCGCGCGCCCGAGGTACATCACCATCACGTCGTCGGCGACGTGCTCGACCACGGCGAGGTTGTGCGAGACGAACACGTAGGCAGTCTTGAACTCGTCCTGCAGGTCCATGAACAGGTTAAGCACCTGCGCCTGGATCGACACGTCGAGCGCCGAGGTCGGCTCGTCGGCGATGACGATCCTGGGGTTGAGCATCATCGCGCGGGCGATGGCGATACGCTGGCGCTGGCCGCCGGAGAACATGTGCGGGTAGCGGTAATAGTGCTCCGGGCGCAGGCCGACCTTGGCCATCATGGCGCGCACCTTGGCCTGGCGCTCGGCCGCCGACAACGCGGTATTGATCAGCAACGGTTCGGCCAACTGGTCGCCGATTTTCTGGCGCGGGTTGAGCGAGGCGTACGGGTTCTGGAACACCATCTGCACCCGGGTGCGCATGGTTTTCAGGGTGGCACGGTCGGCCTTGGCGGCATCGACGCCGTCAAGCAGCAGCGAACCGGAGGTCGGCGGCTCGATCAGGGTCAGCTGGCGCGCCAGCGTGGACTTGCCGCAGCCGGACTCGCCCACTACGGCCAGCGTCTTGCCCGCCTGGAGAGAGAACGAGACGCCGTTGAGCGCCTTGACGGTGGCGGCGGGTTTGAGGAAGCCCTGCGACACGTCGTAATAGCGGGTCAGCTCCCGCGCTTCGAGAACGGTAGTCATCGGGACTCCTTGTCATACAGCGGAAAATGGCAACGCACGGCGCCCTGAGGCATCGAGGTCAACGCCGGCCGCTCGACGCGGCAACGCTCCTGCACGTACGGGCAGCGCGGCGACAGCAGACAGCCCGACGGCCGGTCGTACTGGCCCGGCACGATGCCCGGCAGCGTGGAGAGGCGGTGCGCGCCCTTGCTGTGTTCCGGGATCGACTTCAGCAGCGCTTCGGTATACGGATGGGAGGGGTGACGGAAAATGTTCGGCACCTGGCCCATTTCCGCCACCTGGCCGGCGTACATCACTGCCAGACGCTGCGCCACCTCGGCCACCACGGCCAGGTCGTGGGTGATGAGGATCAGCGCCATGTTCTGGCTTTGCTGCAGGCTGACCAGCAGCTCCATGATCTGCGCCTGGATGGTGACGTCGAGCGCGGTGGTCGGTTCGTCGGCGATCAGCAGCTTGGGATTGCAGGCGATGGCCATGGCGATGGCCACGCGCTGGCTCATGCCACCGGAGAGCTGGTGCGGATAGGCGGAAAGGCGGCTCGCCGCCGCCGGGATTTCCACCATTTCCATCAGTTCCAGGGCACGCGCCTTGAGCGCCGCCCCGCGCAGCCCCTGGTGCAGCTTGAGCACCTCCATGATCTGGTAGCCGACGGTGAAGCTCGGGTTGAGCGCCGTCATCGGGTCCTGGAAGATCATCGAGATGTCCTTGCCGACGATCTTGCGCCGTGCGCGCGCGCTGATGGTGAGCAGGTTCTTGCCGTCGAACTGCAGCTGGTCGGCGACGATGCGGCCCTGTCCTTCCAGGAGGCCCATCATCGCCATCATCGTCACCGACTTGCCCGAACCGGATTCGCCGACGATGCCCACGATCTCGCCCTGATCGACGGTGAGATCCAGCCCTTCCACGGCGCGGAAGGGGTTCTTGTCCGAACCGAACTCGACCGAGAGGTTCTTGATTTGCAACAGACTCATGTATTTCCCCTTACGCGGCGCGCTTCAGTTTCGGATCGAGCGCATCGCGCAGGCCGTCGCCCATCAGGTTGATGGCCAGGACCGACAGCAGGATGGTGAGGCCCGGCAGGGTCACCACCCACCAGGCGCGTTCGATGTAGTCGCGCGCCGAGGCCAGCATGGTGCCCCACTCCGGGGTCGGCGGCTGCACGCCGAGACCGAGGAAGCCCAGCGCGGCGGCTTCGAGAATGGCCGAGGAGAAGCTCATGGTGGCGTGCACGATCAGTGGCGCCATGCAGTTGGGCAACACGCAGACGAACATCAGCCGGACCAGGCCGGCACCAGCCACACGCGAGGCGGTGACGTAGTCGCGGTTGAGTTCGGTCATCGCCGAGGCGCGGGTGAGGCGGACATAGGCCGGCAGCGCCACGATGGCGATGGCGATCATGGTGTTGATCAGGCCCGGGCCGAGGATGGCGACAATGGCCACCGCCAGCAGCAGGGCCGGCAGCGCCATCATGATGTCCATCAGGCGCATGATCAGGCTGCCCAGCACCTTGGGGAAGAAGGCGGCGATCAGGCCGAGGATCACCCCGGGTACCATCGCCATCACCACCGAAGTCAGGCCGATCAGCAGCGACAGGCGCGCGCCGTGGATCAGCCGCGACAGCAAGTCGCGCCCCAGTTCGTCGGTGCCGAACAGGAAGCGGCTGGACCCGCCATCCATCCAGGCCGGCGGCGCGAGGATGGCGTCGCGGTACTGTTCGATCGGGTTGTACGGCGCGAGCCAGGGTGCCAAGAGCGCGCTGAGCGTGATCGCGAGCATGAACACCAGCCCAGCCACGGCGCCCTTGTTATGGGAGAAGCCCTGCCAGAATTCTTTCAATGGCGAGGGGTACGACAGCGCCACATCGTCGGCGGCGGTCGCAACGGGAGAAGCTTGTACGTTGGCCATGACGGCTCCTGTGCGGTTACTTGGCATGACGGATGCGCGGGTTGGCGATGCCGTAGAGGATGTCCACGATGAAGTTCACCAGGATCACCAGCGTGGCGACCATGAGGATGCCGTTTTGCACCACCGGGTAGTCACGCCGGCTGATGGCGTCGATCAACCACTTGCCGATGCCGGGCCAGGAGAAGATGGTTTCGGTCAGGACCGCGCCGCCCATCAGCGTCCCCACCTGCAGCCCCATCACCGTCAGCACCGGGATCATGGCGTTGCGCAGGGTATGGATGAAGATCACCCGCGCCGGCGACAACCCCTTGGCGCGTGCGGTGCGGACATAGTCCTCGCGCAGCACTTCCAGCATCGAGGAGCGGGTCATGCGCGCGATCACCGCGAGCGGGATGGTGCCCAGCACGATGGCGGGCAGGATCAGGTGCTTCAGCGCATCCTTGAAGGCGCCGGCGTTGAGCGAAGGGTCGGCGGCTTCGGCCAACCAGGCGTCGATCAGCATGAAGCCGGTGCGCGGCGCGATGTCGAAAGCCAGGTCGAGCCGGCCCGACACCGGCGTCCAGCCGAGCTTGACCGAGAAGAACATGATGAGGATCAGGCCCCACCAGAAGATCGGCATCGAGAAACCGGTCAGGGCAAGCCCCATGACGCCGTGATCGAAGATCGAGCCGCGCTTGATGGCGGCGATCACGCCGGCCAAGAGGCCGAACACGGCGGCGAACAGCATGGCCATCACGGCCAGTTCCAGCGTGGCCGGAAACAGCGTGGTGAACTCCTTCCACACGCTGTCCTTGGTCACCAGCGACTCGCCCAGGTGGCCGGTCGCCAGGTTATGCAGGTAATCGACGTATTGCAGGTAGATCGGCTTGTCGAGGCCCAGGCGATGCATGGCGTCGGCATGCATCTGCGGGTCGAGGGTACGCTCGCCCACCATGACTTCCACCGGATCACCGGGGATCAGGCGGATCAGGCCGAAGGTAATCAGCGTGATGCCGAAAAACGTCGGCAGCAGCAGACCCAGGCGCCTCAGAATGAATGAAAACATAGTGAAACATCTCCCACGCTCAGTGCACGCAGCGATAAGGCGCACTGTTGGTCGACCCCGGGTAAGGGATCATGCCAAGCGAAAGATGGAGGAAGAACCGCGGGAGAAGAGAGAAGGAGGCGCCGGACGATAACGTTGCAACTGAACCACCCACCCACATCAGCTACTCGTTACCGTCACGGCAAGAGAACGATAACATCGCGCTGGCGCGAGGGTATTGATATAGGTCAAGAAGCGACGAAGATGCATCCGGCCGCGGTCATTTTCCCGGCCCCAGTCGGCCTTTCCACCATCCGCTCAACGGCTCCGATCTGCTGCGGGTCATGCCCTTTGCATGGTCGGAACCGTTGTAATGGATCGGGGGCCGCAGCCCCCGAAAATCAGCCATCAGACAGGCGCAGTGCCGTCCTTACTTGACGCTGACGCCGTAGAAGGAATTCAGGCCGAACGGGCTGACCTTGAAGCCTTCCACTTCCTTGCGCATCGGCTGGTTCACCGTGGAGTGCGCGATGGTGGTGAGCGGCACCTGCTGCTTCACGATTTCCTGCGCCTTCATGTAGAGCTTGGTGCGCTCGCCGACGTTGGCGGTGGTCTTGCCCTTCTGGATCAGGTCTTCGAACGGCTTGTAGCACCACTTGGAGAAGTTGTTGCCGTTCATCGCTTCACAGCCGAACAGCACGCCCAGCCAGTTGTCCGGATCGCCGTTGTCGCCGGTCCAGCCGATCAGCATGGAATCGTGCTCGCCGGCCTTGGCGCGCTTGAGGTACTCGCCCCACTCGTAGGACTGGATCTTGGCCTTGACGCCGATCTTGGCCCAGTCGGACTGGATCATTTCGGCCATCACCTTGGCGTTCGGGTTATACGGGCGCTGCACCGGCATGGCCCACAGGCTGAGTTCGAAGCCGTTCGGGAAGCCGGCCTTCTTCAGCAGCTCCTTGGCCTTTTCCGGGCTGTACGGCGCGTCCTTCAGCGACTTGTTGTACGACCACTGGGTCGGCGGCATCGGGTTGGTGGCCGATTGGCCGGCGCCCTGGTACACGGCGTCGATGATGGCTTTCTTGTTGATCGCCATGTCCAGCGCCTGGCGCACTTCGAGCTTCTCCAGCGGCTTGTGCTTGACGTTGTAGGCGACGTAGCCGAGGTTGAAGCCGGACTGCGACATCACCTTGAGTTTCGGGTCGGCCTTCATCGCCGGCACGTCGGCCGGGCGCGGGAAGGTGGTGACCTGGCATTCGCCGGCTTTCAGCTTCTGGAAGCGCACCGACGGATCGGTGGTGATGGCGAACACCAGGTTGTCGAGCTTCACCTCACCCTTGTTCCAGTATTCCTTGTTGCCGACGAAGCGGATCTGGGCGTCTTTCTGGTAGCGCTTGAAGATGAACGGGCCGGTGCCGACCGGCTGCTGGTTGATCAGCTGCGGCTTGCCTTCCTTCAACAGCTTGTCGGCGTATTCGGCCGACTGGATCGAGGCGAAGCTCATCGCCAGATCCTGCACGAAGGCGGCGTCGATCTTCTTGAGGGTGAACTTGACGGTGTACGGGTCGATCTTCTCGACGTGGGCGATGTTCGCATCCATGCCCATGTCGGTGAAGTACGGGAATTCGGTCGGGTAGGCCTTGCGGAACGGGTGGTTCTTGTCGAGCATGCGCTGGAAGGTGAACAGCACGTCGTCGGCGTTGAATTCGCGGCTCGGCTTGAAGTAGTCGGTGGTGTGGAACTTGACGCCCTTGCGCAGATGGAAGGTGTAGTTCAGGCCATCCGGCGAGACCTCCCACTTTTCGGCCAGGCCGGGAATCACCTTGGTACCGCCGCGTTCGAATTGCACCAGGCGGTTGAACACGGTTTCTGCCGAGGCGTCGAAATCGGTGCCGGTGGTGTACTGGCCCGGATCGAAGCCGGCCGGGCTCCCTTCGGAACAGTAGATCAAGGTACCGGCGGCCTGCGCCATGGACGCGCCGGCGAGCAGGCCAGCGGTGAGCAGCAAATGCTTGGCAATTTTCATAGTTTCCCTATTCCCTGCTTGTATTTAAGGTTTCAGCTTTTACAGTCCGCCAGCGCCCGGATAGGGTGCAGGCGGTATCGTCACTACAATCACGCCCTGCCCTTTCTCCCCCCTGATGTCGCCCGGAACGGGTCCGAAGGGAGATCGTGCGGCCAACACTCGGCGGTTATCAGGCTCCGAGACGACTTCTGCTGGTGCGCGCCGAGTATTCCACACTTCAACTATCACATCCATTCGCAAACAATGATAGCCAATGCGGTTTTGTTATAATGTCGCCTGTGCCAGCCATTCAAGAAAGCTTTCCCCATGATCCGTTTCCGCCAAGTCGAGGCCTTCCGTTGTCTGATGGTGACCGGCACCAGCGTCGGTGCCGCGCGTCGCATGCACATCACCCAGCCGGGGATCAGCCGGCTGATCGCCGATCTCGAGGCGGACCTGGGCTTTCGCCTCTTCAACCGCACCAAGGGGCGGCTCGAACCGACCATGGCGGCGGTGCGCTTCTACCGCGCCGTGGAAGAAAACTTCCTCGGCTTGGAACGCCTCAGGCAGGCGGCCGATACCATTCGGCAGGAGGCTTCCGAAGGCCTGACCATAGCGTGTCTGCCGGTACTGTCCACCGCCCTGCTGCCGCCGATCCTGCGCGAATTCTTCAAGAGAAAACCGGGCATGCCGGTGAAGGTCGACTCCGCCAATAGCCCGGAAATCCTGGTGCGGCTGCAGGATCTCAAGGTCGACATTGCAGTGTGCCAAGCCTTTCCCCCCATTGCCGGCATCGAGATGGAGCCGCTGCTGGAGGGCAACGTGCTGTGCGCCATGCCGGCCACGCACCCGCTGGCCAGGAAGGAGGTGATCGTGCCGGAGGACCTGCACGAGCAGGATGTCATCGGCTGGCTGCCGGACGGCCTACTGTCGCGCGGCATGGAGGAGGCCTATCTGCCCGACCCGGCCATCCGCCCGCGCTACACCATCCGCACCTATACCTCGCACACCCGCTATGCCATGGTGGCCAACGGCTTCGGCGTCTCCATCGTCGAGCCCTTCGCCGCCCCGCTGTGGGAACCGCACGGCGTGGTGGTACGGCCGTTCCAGACCGAGATTCGCCACCAGTACGTGCTGGCCTACCCGAGCACCGGCATCCGCTCCGACATCGCCCACGATTTCCGCGAGGCCGCGCTGGCCGTGGCGCGCGAACACGACTTCGGCCACGTCACACGCAAGGATTAGGCACAGCCCACCTGAGGCCTGGCGGCGGGTGGCCTGAGCCGGCATGGCTCAGGCTTGCTTCAGTACCACGCTGCCGACCGAGTAACCCGCCCCGAACGAGCAGATCACGCCCATATCATTAGTTCGTAGCCGATCTTTATGCAAATGGAAAGCGATGATCGAGCCAGCCGAGCTGGTATTGCCGTAGCGGTCCAGGATCACCGGCGCCTCGTCGGGACCGGCCTCGCGGCCGAGCACGCGCCGCGCGATCAGCTGGTTCATCGCCAGATTGGCCTGGTGCAGCCAGAAGCAGCGCACGTCGTCGGGCCGGATCGCCAGTTGCCCCAGATGGGCGACGATGTGTTCGCCCACCATCGGGCAGACTTCCTTGAACACCTTGCGCCCCTGCTGCACGAACAGTTTGTCCGGCCGGCCGATGCCGCTTTCGTCGCAACGGTTGAGAAAGCCGAAGTTGTTGCGGATGTTGTTGGAAAAGGCGGTAGCCAGGCGCGTCCCCAGCACTTCGTAGACGTTGGCCGAAGCCGCCAGGTCGGCACGCTCCAGCAGCACCGCGGTGCAGGCATCGCCGAAGATGAAGTGGCTGTCGCGGTCGCGGAAGTTGAGGTGGGCCGAGCAGATTTCCGGGTTCACCATCAGCACCGCGCGCGCCTGCCCGCACTGGATGGCATTGACCGCGCTGTGGATGCCGAACGTCGCCGAGGAGCAGGCCACGTTCATGTCGAAGGCGTAGCCCTGGATGCCGAGCGCCCGCTGCACCTCGATCGCCAGCGCCGGGTAGGGCCGCGGCAGGTTGGAGCAGGCGGCGATCACCAGGTCCACGTCTTCGGCCAACCTTCCGGCCTGGGCCAGCGCCTCGCGTGCGGCGGCGAGCGCCATCTCGGCCTGCAGCGACAGGGTCTCGTCGTCCCGCTCGGGCAGGCGCGGCGCCATGCGCGCCGGGTCGAGCACCCCCGCCGCGTCCATCAGGAAGCGCTGGCGGATGCCCGAGGCCTTCTCGATGAACTCGGCGCTCGACGCCGCCAGCGGTTCGACCTCGCCGGCGGCAATGGCCTCGGCCTGCTCGGCGTTGAAATGGGCGGCGTACTGGTTGAAGGCCGCGACCAGCTGTTCGTTACCGACCGCATGGGGCGGGGTAAACAGGCCCGTGCCGCTGATGACCACCTTGTGCATTGCTCACTCCCAGCCGGCGGCAGTGGCCGGCGCATCAAAATCAAACAAATGTTCGACTGATGATACACCAAGCGGCCACGGGTCATTAAGAAACACATGCCAGCCACGCTAAAACCAAGTAAAATAGTCAAGTTATAGCCGGTGTCGACGAAACGGCTTCTGCCGGTGCCTCAATGCAGATGAGCAAACTTGGCCGACCAGTAGTTGACTAAATTACTCGGAAATTAGGTATAATCCGGATAACCATTCCCAACGGAAACTGAGATCATGCGTTTGACCACCAAGGGACGCTTCGCCGTCACCGCCATGCTGGATCTGGCCTTGCGCCATGGCAACGGCCCCGTCACGCTGGCGGGGATCAGCGAACGGCAGAGCATCTCGCTTTCCTATCTGGAACAGCTGTTCGGCAAGCTGCGCCGCGCCGAACTGGTGGAAAGCGTGCGCGGTCCGGGCGGTGGCTACACCCTGGCCAAGAGCGCCGAACAGATTTCGGTGGCGGACATCATCACCGCCGTGGACGAGCCGGTGGACGCCACCCAGTGCGGCGGTCGCGAGAACTGTCACGACAACCATCGCTGCATGACCCACGACTTGTGGACCAACCTCAACGCCACCATTTTCGATTACCTGTCCAAGGTGACGCTGTTCAGCCTGGTAGCCGAGCAGCACGCCAAGGATGTCAACGTCATGCAGGACAAGCGCGAAGCCACGCCACAGCGGGCTCGCGTCACGCCGACCGGCGCCATGTGAACCGGACGCCTTTTGTGGAGATATTAAGAATGAGTCAGCTCAAGCTTCCGATCTACCTCGACTATTCCGCCACTACGCCGGTCGACCCGCGCGTGGCGGAACAGATGGTGGTCTACCTGACCGAGAAATTCGGCAACCCGGCGTCGCGCAGCCACAGCTTCGGCTGGGAAGCGGAAGCCGCGGTGGAACAAGCCCGTGCTGACGTGGCCGCGCTGGTGAACTGCGACCCCAAGGAAATCATCTGGACCTCCGGCGCCACCGAGTCCGACAACCTGGCGATCAAGGGCGCCGCCCAGTTCTACAAGAGCAAGGGTAAGCACATCATCACCGTCAAGACCGAACACAAGGCCGTGCTCGACACCTGTCGCGAACTGGAACGCCAGGGCTTCGAGGTGACCTACCTCGGCGTCAAGGACAACGGCCTGATCGACCTCGACGACTTCAAGGCGGCGCTGCGCCCGGACACCATTCTGGTATCCGTGATGTACGTCAATAACGAGGTCGGCGTAATCCAGGATATTCCACAGATCGGCGAGATCTGCCGTGAGAAAGGCATCGTGTTCCATGTCGACGCCGCCCAGGCAACCGGCAAGGTCGATATCGACCTGAGCCAGCTCAAGGTCGACCTGATGAGCTTCTCCGCCCACAAGACCTATGGCCCGAAAGGCATCGGCGCGCTGTACGTGCGCCGCAAGCCGCGCGTGCGCCTGGAAGCGCAGATGCACGGCGGCGGCCACGAGCGCGGTTTCCGCTCCGGCACGCTGGCGCCGCACCAGATCGTCGGCATGGGCCAGGCCTTCCGCATCGCCCGTGAAGAGATGGCGACCGAGAACGAGCGCATCCGCATGCTGCGCGACCGCCTGTGGAACGGCATCAAGGATATGGAAGAGGTCTACATCAACGGCGACATCGACGCCCGCGTGCCGCACAACCTCAACGTCAGCTTCAACTTCGTTGAAGGCGAATCGCTGATCATGGCGGTGAGGGACCTGGCGGTATCGTCCGGCTCGGCCTGCACCTCGGCCAGCCTGGAGCCGTCCTACGTGCTGCGCGCACTGGGCCGCAACGACGAACTGGCGCACAGCTCGATCCGCTTCACCATCGGCCGCTTCACCACCGAGGAAGAGATCGACTACACCATCAAGCTGATGCGCGAGAAGATCGGCAAGCTGCGCGAACTGTCCCCGCTGTGGGAAATGTTCAAGGACGGCGTCGACCTCAACAGCATCGAGTGGGCAGCCCACTAAGAACCCGTTCACGATCTGTCGCGAGCGGCCCTCAGCGGGGTGAAGAGCAGCGCAGAAACCGGAATGTACTGGAGTACATGTGGATTTCGAGCAGCACATGAGCCCCGATCAGGGATGCGCAGCAAGATCGTGAGCAGGTTCTAAACCAGATTACCGGCGGGAGGCAGTCCCTCCCGCACGCAAGGAGAACTACACCATGGCATACAGTGAACAGGTCCTGGACCATTACGAGAACCCGCGCAACGTCGGCTCCTTCGACAAGGGCGACGACAGCGTCGGCACCGGCATGGTCGGCGCCCCGGCCTGTGGCGACGTGATGAAGCTGCAGATCAAGGTCAACGAGAACGGCGTGATCGAAGACGCCAAGTTCAAGACCTACGGCTGCGGCTCGGCGATCGCCTCGTCCTCGCTGGTGACCGAGTGGGTCAAGGGCAAGACGCTGGACGAAGCCATGTCGATCAAGAACACCGAGATCGCCGAAGAGCTGGCGCTGCCCCCGGTGAAAATCCACTGCTCCATCCTGGCCGAAGACGCCATCAAGGCAGCAGTGAGCGACTACAAACAGAAACACGGCAAGTAAGCGGATGGCAGGCTCCGCCTGCCCTCTGCCCCATCGGCAGGAACGACTATGGCAATCACTCTTTCCGAACGTGCGGCCGACCATGTCCGCAACTTCATCGCCAAGCGCGGCAAGGGTCTGGGCATCCGCCTCGGCGTGAAAACATCGGGCTGCTCGGGCATGGCCTACAAGCTGGAGTTCGTCGACGTCGCCAGCGACGAGGACGTGACCTTCCAGAGCCATGGCGTGACGGTGTTTACCGACGCCAAGAGCCTGGCCTACCTCGACGGCACCGAACTCGACTACGCCAAGGAGGGCCTCAACGAGGGCTTCCAGTTCAACAACCCGAACGTCAAGAACGAGTGCGGTTGCGGCGAGAGCTTCAACGTCTGAGTCACCTTGAGAGCCATGCTGCCGGAACCGACCTTCGTGGTCGGTTTTGTCTGAAAAGCAGGGCGCTGTTTGCGAGATGCCATGAACTTCGACTTCAAGCAGGACCATTTCAGCCTGTTCGGGCTGCCGCGCCGCTTCGCGCTGGACGCGGGCCAGCTCGATAGCGCCTGGCGCACCGTGGCAGCGCAGGTCCATCCCGACCGTTACGCCAGCGCCGGCGACGCCGAGAAGCGCGCCGCCCTGATGATGGCGACCCACGCCAACGAAGCCTACCGCACCCTGAAATCGCCGCTGGCGCGCGCCCGCTACCTGCTGCAACTGGCCGGCGTCGACACCCAGGAAGACACCAATACCAGCATGCCGGCCGATTTCCTGATGGCGCAGATGGAATGGCGCGAGGCGATCGGCGAGGCCAAGGACGAGCACGACGTGGCGGCGCTGGAGAAGCTGGCGCGGGAACTGCAACGCGACGCCGCCGCCCTGCAGCAGCAGCTCGGCGTGGTTCTGGACGACACCGGCGATCTGGACGTCGCCGCCGTCCTGGTTAGAAAATTGCGCTTTCTGGAAAAACTCGAACAGGAAATCGGCGACGCCATCGAAACCCTGCTGTTCTGACCCCACAGGTTGGCCGAAGCCGCCTCTACAACACGATTGACCACCATGGCCCTCTTGCAAATTGCCGAACCCGGCCTCTCCGCCGCACCCCATCAACACCGCCTCGCCGTCGGCATCGACCTCGGCACCACCAACTCGCTGGTGGCCACCGTGCGCAGCGGCGCGGCCGGCGTGCTGCCGGATGAGCACGGCCGCAGCCTGCTGCCCTCGGTGGTGCGCTATCTCGACGGCGGCGACGTGGCGGTGGGCTTTGCCGCGCAGGCCGAGCAGAGCCGCGACCCGCACAACACCATCGTGTCGGTGAAACGCTTCATGGGACGCGGCCTGGCCGACATCAGCGAAGCCGCCGCCCAGCCCTACCGCTTCGTCGACGCGCCCGGCATGGTGCAGCTGATCACCCGCGCCGGCCCGAAGAGCCCGGTGGAGATCTCCGCCGACATCCTGCGCGCGCTCAAGCAACGCGCCGAAGATTCGCTCGGCGGCGAACTGGTGGGCGCGGTGATCACCGTACCGGCCTACTTCGACGACGCCCAGCGCCAAGCCACCAAGGACGCCGCCCGCCTGGCCGGACTCAACGTGCTGCGCCTGTTGAACGAACCGACCGCCGCCGCCATCGCCTACGGTCTCGACAACAGCTCCGAGGGCGTCTACGTGGTGTACGACCTCGGCGGCGGCACCTTCGACGTTTCCATCCTCAAGCTCACCCAGGGAGTGTTCGAAGTGCTCTCCACCAGCGGCGACTCGGCCCTCGGCGGCGACGACTTCGACCATCGCGTGTACTGCTGGACGCTGGCGCAGGCCGGCCTGTCCGGCCTCAATGCGCACGACTCGCGCCTGTTGCTGACCTGCGCGCGCGAAGCCAAGGAAGCGCTCACCGAGCACGCCAGCACCCGGCTGACCGCGCTGTTGTCCGACGGCCAGGCCATCGACCTGACGCTCGACCAGGACACCTTCCGCGACATCACCAAGACCCTGGTCGACAAGACCCTGCTGCCGGTGCGCAAGGCGCTGCGCGACGCCCGCATCGGCGTCGACGACGTCAAGGGCGTGGTAATGGTGGGCGGCGCCACGCGCATGCCGCACATCCAGAAGGCGGTGGGCGACCTGTTCGGCCAGACCCCGCTGACAAACCTCGACCCGGACAAGGTGGTGGCGCTGGGCGCCGCGATGCAGGCCAACGTGCTGGCCGGCAACAAGCAGGACGACGACTGGCTGCTGCTCGACGTGATCCCGCTGTCGCTCGGCATTGAGACCATGGGCGGGCTCACCGAGAAGATCATCCCGCGCAACAGCACGCTGCCGATCGCGCGCGCCCAGGAATTCACCACCTTCAAGGACGGCCAGACCGCGATGTCGATCCACGTGCTGCAGGGCGAGCGCGAACTGGTGAGCGACTGCCGTTCGCTGGCGCAGTTCGTGCTGCGCGGCATTCCGCCGATGGTGGCGGGGGCGGCGCGCATCCGCATCACCTTCCAGGTGGACGCCGACGGCCTGTTGGCGGTGTCGGCACGCGAACTGACCTCGGGGGTGGAAGCCCACATCGAGGTCAAGCCGTCCTACGGCCTGTCCGACGAGGACATCACGCGCATGCTGACCGACTCGCTGGCGCACGTGCAGGACGACATCGAGGCGCGCAAACTGCGCGAAGCCATCGTCGACGCCGAAAGCCTGGCCGACGCCACCCGCGCCGCCATCGCCGCCGACGGCGACCTGCTCAGCGCCGACGAGCTGGCCGGCATCGAAGCCGGCATCGGCGCGGTGGCCGACGCCATCGCCGGCAACCGCACCGTGGCGATCAACGAAGCCGCCCACCAGCTCAACCGTCTCACCGAAACCTTTGCCGCCCGCCGCATGGACCGCAACGTGCAGCGCGCGCTCAAGGGTCACAACATCGCCGAATTGTAAGGATCACCCATGCCAAGAATCATCGTGCTGCCCCACGTCGACCTGTGCCCGGAAGGCGCCGTGATCGAGGATGCCGAGAGCGGCAAGAGCATCTGCGACGTGCTGCTCGAAAACCACATCGAAATCGAGCACGCCTGCGAAATGTCCTGTGCCTGCACCACCTGCCACGTGGTGGTGCGCGAGGGCATGGGGTCGCTGAACGAGGCCGACGAGCTGGAAGAAGACATGCTGGACAAGGCGTGGGGGCTGGAAGCCAACTCGCGCCTGTCCTGCCAGGCCATCGTCAGCGACGAGGACCTGGTGGTGGAGATTCCGCGCTATACCATCAACCTCGCCCGCGAGAACCACTGAACGCTTGTGAATAAATCTGCTGCGCCTCCCTGATCGGGACTCATGCCCACTGAGGGCCGCGCGCGACGATTTCTTTTACAAGCTCTGAGGAGAGCCGAACCATGAAATGGACCGACATCCACGACATCGCCATCGAACTGGCCGACGCCCACCCGGAAGTCGACCCGACCGCGATCCGTTTCACCGACCTGCACAACTGGGTGGTCGAGCTGCCGGAGTTTGACGATGACCATCAGCGCGGCGGCGAGAAGGTGCTGGAAGCGATCCAGCAAGCCTGGATCGACGAAGTGGCCTGATAGCTTGTGAATACATCCGCTGCGCTCCCCGATCCCAGTCCTGTCATGCTCGCCGTACCGCTTGTACGGCGGCGCTTCTCGCACTGGCCTCATGGCGCGGCGATGACCGCAGGGAATCCCTGTGGGACGATTTCGTTCACCAGCCCTGAACTTTCCCCAAACGCCCTGCCTTGCCGCGGGGCGTTTTTGTTTCCACAATGAGGAGTGCACCTGTCATGAAAGAGACTCCCATGTTCACCCTGGTCATTGGCAACAAAAACTCCTCCTCCTGGTCGCTACGCCCCTGGCTGGTGCTGAAGATGCTGGACGAGCCGTTCAATGAACAGCTGATTCCCTTGTTTCAGCCCGATACCAAGAGCCGCATCCTGGCCGCCAACCCGGCCGGCAAGGTGCCGGTGCTGCTGGACGGCCAGTTGCGGGTGTGGGATTCGCTGGCGATCTGCGAATACCTGGCCGAATGCTTTCCGGCGGCCCGGCTGTGGCCGGAGAACCTGGCCGAGCGCGCCCTGGCCCGCTCGGTCGCGGCCGAGATGCACTCCGGCTTCGCCGCGCTGCGCCAGCACCTGCCGATGGACATCGTCTCGCGCCACAGCGGTTTCGCCGTGCCCGAGGAGGCGGCGGCCGACATTCGCCGTATCGTCGAGATGTGGGAGGAGCTGCTGCACCGTCACCAGGACAACGGGCCGTTCCTGTTCGGCCATTTCACCATCGCCGACGCCATGTACGCGCCGGTGGTGACGCGCTTCGTCAGCTACGACGTGGAGCTGCCGTCGCGCTCCCAAGCCTACGCCGACCACATCCTGGAGCTGCCGGCGATGCAGCAATGGTACGACGATGCCGAAGCGGAAGTGGGAACGCCGCTCGCCTGACGCCGCCCCTGCTCCGTCCGCCGGGACCTCGCCAGCGGCGGCACCCGGCCGTGACCGGACGCCTCGCAGGCTCTAGAATGGCGCGTATTTGCCTGACGGGACGCGCGCCATGAGCCCAGCCCCACTTCCCCCTTTCATCATCGGTATTGCCGGCGGCAGCGGCAGCGGCAAGAGCACCGTGACGCGCCGCCTGGTCGAGGCCATCGGTCGCGAGCACGTGGCCCTGCTGGTGCAAGACAACTACTACCGCGACCAGCCGAAGCTCTCGGCAGAGCAGCGCGCCCAGACCAACTACGACCATCCCGACGCGTTCGACTGGGCGCTGCTACGCGCGCATCTCGCCGCGCTGGGCCAAGGCCGTCCGGTCGCCATGCCGCACTACGACTTCGCCAGCCATCGCCGCGCCGAGCGCAGCCAGGCTGTCGCCGCGGCGCCGGTGATCGTGCTGGAGGGCATCCTGGCCTTGCACGACGCCGTACTGCGCGAGTGCATGGCGCTCAAGCTGTTCGTCGATACCGAGGACGACATCCGTTTCATCCGCCGCCTGGAACGCGACATCGCCGAGCGCGGTCGAACCCTGCAGCAGGTCATCGCGCAGTACCTGGCCACGGTGCGGCCGATGCATCGGCAGTTCGTCGAGCCGACCCGGCGCTTTGCCGACGTCATCCTGCCGCACGGCGCCAACGACCCGGCGCTCGAACTGATCGCCGCGCGCGTCGCCACCGTGCGACGATGAGCCACCGTGCCTCCCGGATCATGGAGAAACCGATGCCCCGTTTCCTGTTGCTTGCGCTGACGGTCCTGCTCGCCGGTTGCGCTACGCTCAACGAGCAGGAGTGCCGCAGCAAGCCCGCCAGCCAGCTCGGGCTGGAGGACGGTCGCCAGGGCTACGGACTGTGGCGGCTGGACAAGCACGTCGAGGCCTGCGCCCGCTTCGGCCTCGGCATCGACCGCCAGGCCTACCTGGCGGCACGCGAGCAAGGCTTGCGCGAGTACTGCACGCCGGACAACGGCGAGCGCGTCGGCCGCCGCGGCGAGCGCTACGAGAACGTCTGCCCGGCGGAGCTGGAAGCCGCTTTCCTCAAACGCTACTACCCGGCCTATCTGGAGTACCGCCTGGATTACCGCGACGATTTCTGGCCGGGCTTCCCCTGGCACCGCCATCCGCGCTGGTGAGACCCGCGCATCGGCCTGGCGCCATGCCCGTGACGCGCCGCCCCCGACTCACGTGCCATCCGGTGTACAGGGCTGGATCGCGCGCGGCGGGATCGGCACCGACAACACGATCGAGGTGCGCGTCTCGCCGAAGTGGTTGATGCGACCGATGAAGGCCTCGAGGTGGCGGGTGTCGCGCGTCACCACCTTGATGATGTAGGAGTCGCTGCCGGTGACGTGGCAGCATTCCAGCACCTCCGGTGCGGCGCGCAGCGTGTCGAGCAGGCGGTTCTTGTAGGGTTGGGCGCAGTTGATGCCGATCAGCGCGGAGAGTCCGTAACCGACCTGCTGCGGCGCCACGTCGGCGTGGTAGCCGGTGATCACGCCGGCCTCTTCCAGGCGCTTGACGCGTTCGGTGACCGCCGGCACCGACAGCGCGACGCGGCGCGCCAGCTCGGTCAGGGTGAGTCGGGCATCCTGCTGCAGGGCCTCTAGGATGGCCCAGTTTTTCCGGTCCAGTTCCATGACGATTTTCTCCCCCTTTTCATTTTAGCCTTATTTTTTCAGGCAGCCATTGCTAACTTCCTGTGTTTCGCCATGTTAGCGCGGCGCTGCCGCGGGCACACTGGGGCGTATCAGAAACTCGGGAGGAGACATCCATGGAGAGCAGTTGGGGCTTGGCCGCCAAGGCGGTGCTGATGGGGCTGGCGATTGCCGCACCGGTGGGGCCGATCGGCCTGCTGTGCATCCAGCGCACCTTGCAGCACGGTCGGCTGGCGGGCTTCGTCAGCGGGCTGGGCGCGGCCTGCGCCGACGGGCTGTACGGTGCGCTGGGCGCCTTCGGCCTCGCTGTGCTGTCGGCTTATCTGAACGGTCTGCAGCAGTGGCTGAGCCTGCCCGGCGCGGTGTTCCTGGGCTGGCTCGGCTGGCGCACCTTGCAAAGCGGAGCGGCTGCCACCAGCGCCGCCGCGCTGCCGGGAGGGCGGCTGCCACGGCTGTTCCTCTCCACCTTCGCGCTGACGCTAGCCAACCCGATGACCATCGTCGCCTTCAGCGGGGTGTTCGCGGCGCTGGCGGCAAGCCGCAGCGCGCTGTCGGCGACAGACGCCTGGAGCATGATCGCCGGGGTCTTTACCGGCTCGGCACTGTGGTGGGGGCTACTGGCCCTGGTCACGGGGCGGCTCGGAGAGCGGCTCGGCACGCCGCAGCGGCGCTTGATCAGCCGGCTGGCCGGGGTCTTGCTGCTCGGCATGGCGGCGTGGCAGCTGCTGCGCTGGCTGGGCGGGTTGCGCTGAACTGTATGCCTGACAGCGGGCGCCACTGTGCCTTGCCAAGTGGAGGCCGCGTCCCCACTCTGTAGGGTTCATCACCCGCATTCAGGAGAGATCATGCAGGAAGCCTTCTACCGCGATCCATACCAGACCCGGCTGGAGACCCGGGTGCGCCGCCACGACGAACATGGCGTGGTGCTGGAAGAGACACTGTGCTACCCGCTGGGCGGCGGCCAGCCGGGCGACTGCGCCACGCTGAGCACGGCGGACGGGAAGGTGCTGACGGTGCTGGACACACGCCGCGACAAGGCCACGCGCGACATCGTGCACCTGGTGGCGGTCGATGCCCCAAGGTTGGCCGAAGGCACCCAAGTGACGCTGGAGCTGGACTGGGCACGGCGCCACCGCCACATGCGCGTGCATACCTGCCTGCATCTGCTGTCGGTGGTGATCAAGGCCGGCGTCACCGGCGGCAACCTGACCACCGAGTCGGGCCGGCTCGACTTCGACCTGCCGGAAGGGATGGTGCTGGATCGCGACGAAATCGAACGCGAACTGAACCGACTGATCGCCGAGGACCGCGCGGTGAAGGTCGTGATGACCTCGGGCGAGGCGCTCAAGGCGCAGCCGGAGCTGATCAAGACCATGTCGGTCACGCCCCCGCTGGAACTGCCGGAGATCCGCCTGATCGAGGTCGATGGCGTCGACCTGCAACCGTGTGGCGGCACCCACGTGGCCCGCACCGGCGAGATCGGCCCGGTCGTGATCAAGAAGATCGAGAGCAAGGGGGCACGCAACAAGCGTGTGGTGGTGGCGCTGGCGGAGTGAAGCACCCAGCCCGCCGCGAGGGCGGCCAGACGGCGCCCTCCCGGCTCAGGCCTGCCGCTGTTGAGCCCCGCCGCCCTGCCGGGCACTCACGGCATCCAGCAAGGCGTCGAGCTCGGCCAGCCCCTCCTCCCACTGGTGATGGCCGGACGCCACGTTGATGTGGCCGCCATGGCGCAGCCACACTAGCGGCGCCTGCCACAGGCTGGCGAGGCGTGCTGAGCGCAACGGCAGGCAGAACGGATCGCTGTCGCTGGCGACGATGCGCGCGGCAAACGGCAGCGCCGCTTCGGGCAACGGCGCAAAGGGTAGCAGTGCCGGCGGGGCGCTGGCGCGTTCGACGTCCGCCGGGGCCACCAGCAACGCGCCGGCCAGCTTGTGCGGGTGGCGCAGGGCGTAGTGGGCCACGGTGACGCAGCCCAGGCTGTGCGCGATCACCACCACCGGGCGGCGGCTCGCCTCGACGGCGCGGTCGAGCCCCTCCAGCCAGTCCTCCAGCCGCGGCGTGTTCCACTCCTCATTGTCGACGCGGCGCGCGCCGAGGCTGTGCTGCCAGTGGCTTTGCCAGTGCTCGGGAGCGGAGTTGTTCCAGCCGGGCTGGATGATGAAGTCGAAGTCGGCGTAGTCGTGGCGCATGGTGCGGCCCCGGGGAGGAAAGGCGATGAGGCGACTATATCGCAGTCACTATATTTCTAAAAATAATGATTTTTTGTTTTTTAATAATAAATAGGTATTAAAATTTTCGACCACCCTCCTTCTCGTCGCCACATGGGCTGGAAGCTGTTCGCCGGCTACCAGTTCAACCGGTATTTCGCGGTGGAAGGCGGTTATCTGGACCTCGGCCGCTTCGATGCCCACACCACGGTGACGGCGGTTGATGGCACCCCCATTACTCCGACCTCGGTCAGCGCCAGCGTGAAGGTGAAGGATGGGCTGTTCATCGACGCGGTCGGCATCCTGCCGATCACCGAACAGTTCTCGGCATTCGGCAAGCTCGGCGTCTACAGCCTGAAGACCGAAATCTCGGCCTCGGCAGGAGGTCGTTCGGCCAGCGACAGCGCGCGTAACAGCGATCTGACCTACGGCCTCGGGGTAAACTACGCCTTCACCAAGGAATTGGCGTTACGCGCGGAGTGGGAGCGCTTCCACAAGGTTGGCGACTCCGACAAGACCGGCCAATCCGATGTTGACCTGCTGTCGCTCGGGCTGACCTACCGCTTCTATTGAGCCCCCTCGGGCGTAAAAAGGCCGGGCTTAGCCCGGCCTTTTTACGCCCATGCCCTGCGTTACGACACCCGCTCCACCTTCCCGCCGCGCTTGCCGCCCATAAGCCGCCGCACCCGCTCGCGCAGGCCGTCGAGGTAGGTGTACACCACCGGCAGCACCAGCAGCGTCAGTAGCGTCGAGGTCACCATGCCACCGATGATGGCGTGCGCCATCGGCGCGCGCGACTCCGAGCCCTCGCCCGCGCCCAGCGCCAGGGGCAGCATGCCGCAGATCATCGCCAGGCTGGTCATCATGATCGGGCGCAGCCGCACCCGTCCGGCCTCGACGATGGCGTCCTCACGCGTCATGCCCTCGCGCCGCGACTGGTTGATGAAGTCGACCAGCAGAATGCCGTTCTTGGCGGCGAGCCCCATCAGCATGACGATGCCGATCACCGAGAACATGTTGAGCGTGGAGCCGAAGGCGAGCAGCCCCAGGAACACGCCGACGAAGGCCAGCGGCAGCGCCACCATGATCGACAGCGGCAGCGAGAAGCTGCGGAACTGCGCCACCAGGATCATGTAGATGAAGATCACCCCCATCGCCAGCGCCTGCACCGCAAAGCCCAGCGATTCCTGCATGTCCTGGCGCTCGCCCTGCTGCGCCAGCGTCACCCCCGGCGGCAGCTTGAGCGACGCCGTGAGCTTGCCGATGTCGGCGAACACCGAGCCGGTGTCGCGGCCGGAGACGTTGGCGGTCAGCGTCACCTCACGCAGCAGGTCGACGCGGTCGATCTGGCGCGGGCTCTCGGCGTTGCGGGTGGCGGAGACGGTGGAAAGCGGCACCATCGGCTTGTGGCCCTGGGCATCGGCGGGACCGGCCACGGTCAGCACGTCGAGCAGGCCCTCGCGGCGCTGCTCCTTGGGCACCTGCAGGCGCACGTCGTAATTCTCGCCGTCCGGCGCCTCCCAGGTGGTGACGACGTTGCCGGCCAAGAGCGTGGACAGGCTCTCGCCGACGGCGGCGAGGTCGATGCCGAGGCTGGCGGCGGCGTCGCGCCGTACTTCGACGTTGAGCGCCGGGTCGGCCTCGCTCAGGCTGGACTCGATGTCACTGACGCCGGGAATGGCGACGAGCCGGCGTTGCAGGTCGGCAGCGGCCTGCTCGAGCTGGGCGAGGTCGCTGCCGCGCAGGCCGATGTTGACCGGCTTGCCGCCACCGCCCTTCTTGCCCAGTTCCTCGATCGACAGGATCTGTACCCCGGCGAGCCGGCCGCTCTCGCGCCGCGCCGCGTCCATCAGCGCGAACAGGTCGCGCTGACGCTGCTTCTTGCTGCCGACGTTGACGATGAGCCGCCCCTCGTTCTTGCTGGCCCCGAAGCGGCCGCCGCCGACGGTGATGTTGACCGACCTCACCTCGGGCAGGCGGCGCAGCGTACGCTCCAGTTCGCGCGCCTTGCCCTCGGTGTAGGCCAGCGAGGAGCCGGGGGCGGTCTTGAAGCTCAGCGCGAACTCGCCCTTGTCCTCGCGCGGCAGGAACTCGCCGCCGATCACCGGCACCAGCGCGAAGCTGCCGACGGTGAGCGCCAGCGCCGCCGCCAGCACCGTCTTGCGGTGGCCCAGCGCCCAGCGGATCACCCCCACATAGCCTTCGGCCAACCTGTCGAGCGAGTTCTCGAAACCGTCGAGCAGGCGTCCGAGCGGGCCCTTGTGGCGGTCGCCGTGGTGGTGCGGGTCGTGCCAGAGCGAGGACAGCATCGGGTCGAGGGTGAAGCTGACCAGCATCGAGATCAGCACCGCCACGGTGACGGTGAGGCCGAATTCGTGGAAGAACTTGCCGATGATGCCGCCCATGAAGCCGACCGGCAGGAACACCGCCACCACGGTCAGCGTGGTGGCGAGTACCGCCAGGCCGATCTCCTCGGTGCCCTGCAGCGCCGCCTGGAAATGGCCCTTGCCCATGTTGGCGTGGCGCACGATGTTCTCGCGCACCACGATGGCGTCGTCGATCAACAGCCCGATCGACAGCGACAGCGCCATCAGCGTCATCAGGTTGAGGGTGAAGCCCAGCGCCTGCACCGCGAACAGCGTGCCGATCAGCGACACCGGCAGGGTCAGCCCGGTGATCACCGTGCTGCGCCAGCTGCCGAGGAACAGGAACACGATCAACACCGTCAGCGCCGCCCCCTCGATCAGCGTGGCGCGCACGTCGGCCAGCGAATTCTTCACGTCCTGCGACTTGTCGTAGGTGTAGGTGACCACCGTCCCCGGCGGCATCTGGCCGCGCTCGGCGGCGATGACCCGCTTCACGCCGTCCGCCACCTCGACCACGTTGGCGCCGCGCGCGGCGCGGATTTCCAGCCCGACCGCGGGCTTGCCGTCGATCAGCGACACGCTGGAGGGTTCGGCCTCGGCATCGCTGACCTCGGCCACGTCGGCGAGCCGCACCGGGTTGCCGTTCTTCCAGGCCAGCGGTAGCGCGGCGAAGTCGGCCGGCGACTTGAGCTTGCCGGCCACCCGCACCGACAGCTCGCGGCTGCTGGTGCCGACGTCGCCGGCCGGGTAGTCCTGGTTGGCCTGGCGCAGCACCGCCGCCACCTCGGGCAGCGACAGCCCGGCTGCCTCGAGCCGGTAGGGGTCGAGGTCGATGCGCAGTTCGCGCTTGGCGCCGCCCACCAGCTTGGCCTCGCCGACGCCGGACACGGTCTGCAGCCGCTTCTTCAGCACGTTGTCGACCCAGGTGGTCAGGGTGCGCGGGCTGACCTCGGGCGAGCTCAGCGTGATCGACAGCAGGGGCTGGTCGTTGGGGTTGAACTGCGACACCGTCGGCGTGGAGATTTCGCGCCGGAAACGCCCCTGCACCGAGCCCACACGGTCACGCACGTCCTGCACCGCGACGTTGGGATCGGTGGAGAGCTCGAACTCGACCACGATGGTGGAGCTGCCTTCGAAGGAATAGGAGCGGATGTGCTTGATGCCGCTGATGGTGTTGATCGCCTCTTCCAGCGGCCGGCTCACCTCGCTCTCCACCACCTCCGGCGAGGCGCCGCTGTAGGTGGTGCTGACCACCGCCACCGGAAAGCGGATGTCGGGAAACTCCTCCACCGGCAGACGCCAGGCGGCGAACAGTCCCAGTACCAGCAGTGCCAGCATCAGCACCGTGGCGAAGTAGGGGTTGCGGATACTGACGCGGGTCAACCACATGGCGGCGTCCTCAGCGTGCGCCGGCGAGCGTCACCGCATCGCCCGGATTGACGCCCAGCAGGTTGGCGGCCAACAGCGTCTCGCCCGGCTTGACGCCGGTGACGGCGACGCGCCCGGCGCCCTCGGCCAGCAAGCGCACGCTGACCGGGCGCTTGACGATGCGACCGTGCTCCAGCAGCAGCACCCAGGGCTTGCCGCCCAGGTCGTGCAGCGCCGCCAGCGGCAGGCTGACGGCGTCCGCGACCTCGTTGAGCACGATGCCGCCCTTGGCGAACTGGCCGGCGCTGAGCCGGCCGTCGCGGTTGGCCACGCGCAGGTAGACGGTGAAGCTGCGCGTACCGCCCGCCGCGACCGGGTTGAGCCGCACCAATTCGGCGTCGAATTCTTCGGCCAACCCTTCGACGCTGAAACGGGCATGCTGGCCGACGTGCAGCTTGCCGACCAGCCGCGCCGGCACGCTGGCCGCCAGTTCCAGCACCGACAGGTCGGCGATGCGGAACAGCGGCGTATTGCGCTGCGCCAGCTCCCCCGGGTTGATGGCGCGCTGGTACACCACGCCGTCGATCGGTGCGCTGAGGCGGGTATCGCCCAGCGATTTGCGCGCGCGCGCCAGCTGCGCCTCCTGGGCTTTCAGCTCGCCGACGCGCACCTGGAAATCGCTCTCCACTTCCTCGAACGCCAGGCGCGAGATGAAGCCCCGGTCGTACAGCTCGCGCTGCTTGTCGCGCTTGACGCGCGCCAAGCCCAGCCGTGCCCGGCTGTTGGCGAGTTGCGCCTCCTGCTCGGCCACGCTCTGCGCCAGGGTCTCGTTGTCGAGCCGCGCCAGCAACTGGCCGCGCCGCACCCGTTCGCCCTCGCGCACCGCCACCTCGCGCACCACCGCCTCCACCTCGGCGGCGACGGTGCTGCTGTCGAGCGCGTTGAGGGTGCCGGTGAAGGCCAGGGAGTCGGCCAGCGGTGCCACCTTGGCGACCAGCACGTCGCCCGCGGCCAGTTCGCGTGCCGGCGGCGCCTTGGTCCCCTCCTCCTTGGCGGCGGAGGACGAGGACTCGTTGCAGGCGGTCAGCGCCAGCAAGGACAGGATGAGGAGGAACGGGGTTGGTTTCATGGTCGGGTCCGGATCAGATGGCCTGGCTCGGCTTCATGCCCTTGGGCAGCAGGATCCACAGGCTGCCCGGCTGTTTCATGCGCCCGGCGTACATGCCGGCCTCGGTGCCGAAGCCCCAGAAGAAGTCGGCGCGGATCGCCCCGCGGATCGCCCCGCCGGTGTCCTGCGCGTGCACCAGCCGCACCAGCGGCTGGTTCGACAGCGGCCAAGTGGTGGACAGGTAGACCGGTGCGCCGAGCGGGATGTAGCGCGGGTCGACGGCGATGCTGTAGCCGTCGGTGAGCGGCACGCCCAGGGTGCCGAGCGGCCCGCCGTCGGCGTGCGCCAGCGGCTTGAAGAACACGTAGCTCGGGTTGACGTTGAACAGCTCCTGCTGGCGCCCCGGATGCGCCTTGATCCAGTCCTGGATGCCCTGCATCGAGGCGTCGGCCAGCGTCAGCTCGCCGCGGTCCACCAGCCAGCGGCCGATCGACTGGTAGGCGTAGCCGTTCTGCTCGGCGTAGCCGACGCGCAGGAAGCTGCCATCCTCGAGCTGGATGCGCCCCGAGCCCTGCACCTGCAGGAAGAACAGCTCGACCGGGTTTTCCACCCAGGCCAGCACCGGGGCGCTGGCGACGCCCTGGCCCTGCTCGATCTCGGCGCGGGTGTAGTAGGGCCGCAGGCGCTGGCCCTCGAGGCGGCCGCGCAGCTTGTTGGTACGGCCGTCGCTGGGGAAGTCGGCCGGCCGCACCTCCACCTCGCCGGGACCGGCCACGGTCGCGCCGGCACGCAGCGTCAGCTTGTTGCCCGGCCCGCGCCGCGCCACCAGCACGCTCTTGGCGCGCTCGGCGGGCGGCACGTCCAGCGTCAAGAGATCGGCCGGCACGCCGTACAGCGGGTACGGGGTACGCGCCGTCTTGACGCGGCTGCCGTTGAGCAGCGGCTCGTAGTAGCCGGTGATGAGCCCGCTGTCGCGCTCGCCGTCGCGCAGCTTCCAGGCCTGGAAATGGGTCTCGAAGAAACGGCGCACGGCGGCGGCGTCGTTGGCCGGAACGGCGGCGGCGGTACGGCACACGCCGCTCCATTCCGGCTTTTTCGCCACCGCCTTGCAGCTTTGCTGCAACGCCGTCAGCGACTCGGCCGCGGCTTGCTGCTGCCACTGCGGTAGTTCGGCCACGCTGGCCGTTTCGAAACGAACCGAGGTATCCGCCGGGCGCGGCGCCACGGCGCACGCCGCCAGCAGCAGTACCGGCAACAACAGACTGAGTTTTCTGGAAATCACGCTTGCGACTCGATGAATGCCGGCCGACCACCACCTTAGCCGGGGCGGGCGGCTCGTAATAAAGGGAACACGTCGACCCCGATTGTAACCGTCCCGGGGCGCCATGAGCAGGAGGGAGGGTAGACCCGCGGCGGGGGCGGCGAGTTCAGGCCGCTGGCCGAGCGTCGTCCGGCGCGCCAAAACACGGCTTGCAGTACGGATAACTTCAGCTAGAACAGATGTTAGAAGTATCCATCCAATGCCATAAGAATAATTCGTTTGCCATGGCGCCGGTCCTCCGGCCGCCATTCCTTCCATCCAAGGGGGCAGCATGCGCAAGAACCTTCCGGTCACCGAGCAGGAGTTGTTTCTCGACCCGCGCCGGCCGATCGTCACCAAGACCGATCTCAAGGGCCGCATCACCTACGCCAACCCTGCCTTCGTCGAGATCAGCGGCTTTGCCGAGGCGGAGCTGATCGGCCAGCCGCACAACGTGGTGCGCCACCCCGACATGCCGCCGGCGGCGTTCCAGGACCTGTGGGACACCATCAAGGACGGCCATCCCTGGCAGGGTCTGGTGAAGAACCGCGCCGAGGGCGGCGGCTTCTACTGGGTCGATGCCTACGTCACCCCGCTCACCGAGCACGGCCGGCACGTCGGCTACATGTCGGTGCGCGCGGCCCCGGCACGCGACAAGGTGAACGAAGCCGAGCGGCTGTACCGCGAGATCAACGCCGGCCGCGCCACCTTTCCGGCCACCCGGCGCCAGCACCATGCCTCCTGGCTGACATGGCAGCTGGCGATCCTCGCCGCGACGGTGCTGCTGGGCGCGGCCTGCGCCTGGCCCGCCTCCCCCCTGCTGCGCGAGGGCGGGCTGTTGCTGGTGCTGCTGGCCAGCGGCACGGCGACGCTGCTGCTGCAGCAACGGGTACGCGCCACGCTGCGGCGCGCCGACGCGGCGCTGACCGATTTCGGCGAAGGCAACTTCAAGGCCCCGATCGCCGAGCAGGGGCCGCGCGAGTGCGCCATGCTGCTGCAGCGTCTGGAAACCACCCGCATCAACCTGCGCGCCATCCTCGCCGACGTGGTGTCGGCCACCGAGCGTATCGGCCAGGACGCCCAGCGCATCGGCGAGCAGGCCGAGACGCTACGCGCGCGCGCCAAGGACGAGAGCAACGACATCGCCCAGGTGGCCGCCGCGCTGGAGCAGCTCACCGTCTCGGTCAACGAGATCGCCGACTCCACCCGCCTCGGCTCCGAGCACGCCGCCACCGCGCGCCAGTTGGTCCAGGCGGGCAACGAGCGCATGCAGCACTCGCTGCAACGCACCGACGACCTGCGCGGCGTCATCGCCCAGGCACGCGACACCATCGCCACCCTGCACGAGGCCGTGGCGCGCATCGGCTCGGTCACCGAGCTGATCCGGGACGTCGCCGACCAGACCAATATGCTGGCACTCAACGCGGCGATCGAGGCGGCGCGGGCCGGCGAGCAGGGACGCGGCTTCGCCGTGGTGGCGGACGAGGTCAGAAAGTTGGCCGAACGCACCAGCAACAGCACCGCCGAGATCAGCGCCTCGATCGGTCAGGTGCAACTGCACGCCCACGGCGCCCTGTCCTCGATCGATAGCGCCAGCCAGGTCACCGGCCAGGCCAGCGCGCTGATCGGCGAGACCTCGGCCAGCCTGGGCCAGATCGAGCAGGCCAGCCTCGGGGTCGCCGACAGCGCCCGCGACATCGCGGCGATGCTGAACCAGCAGTCGCAGGCCTCCAACGAGGTGGCGCACAACATGGAGAAAGTCAGCGCCATCACCGAAAGCAACGCGCACAGCGTGGAACAGGCGGCGGACGCGGTGGGCAAGCTGTTTGACACCACCAAGGCACTGAAGAGCCTGGTGGCGCATTTCGAGAAGTCGCTCTAAGAACCTGCTCGCGATCTGTCGCGAGCAACCCTCAGCGGGGTGAAGAGCAGCGCAGGGACCCTCATGGACTGGGGAGCGCATGAGGATTCCCGATCGCGGAGCGAATCTCTGCACGCAGGGCACATGAGCCCTGATCAGGGCTGCGCAGCAAGATCGGGAACGGGTTCCAAGGGAATGGCTCCGGCCAGAACGGTGCCGGCGCGGCGCGTCACATGCGCAGCAAGGCGCCGACCTTGATCACCGCCTGGGTACGGCTGGAGACCTTGAGCTTGCGCAGGATGGCCGAGACGTGGGCCTTGACGGTGCTCTCGGCGATGTTGAGTTCGATCGCCACCACCTTGTTCGACTTGCCGCCGACGATGTAGTCGAGCACGCAGCGCTCCTGCTTGGTAAGCAGCGCGAGACGGCTGGCCAGGTCCTGCAACTGTTCGGGACTGCTGCCAGGCACCCCGGTGTCGCGGTCGGCCAGCGACGGCGGCAGGTAGATGTCGCCGCCCAGCACCGCGTTTACCGCCTCGGTCATGCTGTCGCGCGAGAAGGACTTGGGAATGAAGCCGGAGGCGCCCACCGACATCGCCGCCTCCACGGTGCTGTGGCGCTCGTCGGCCGAGACCACGATCACCGGCAGCGTCGGCGCCTGCTGGCGCAGCCGGGCGAGCCCGGCCAGGCCGTCCATGCCCGGCATGTTGATGTCGATCATCGCCAGCTCGATGGCCGGGTTGCGGCGCACCGCGTCGAGTGCCGCGTCGAGCGACTCGCACTCGACGATCTCGCTGCCCTCGCCCAACGCGGACGACACCACCAGTCGCATGGCCTCGCGAAACAGCGGATGGTCGTCCGCAATCAGCACCGTGGCTTCCATCTTGAACGGCTCCTGGAGCCCTCGGCCTTCCGCGCGGGGGCGGCGCGCGGCGTGGCGACGGGCTCGAAAACAAACCGGCGGGGCGTGATGCCCAGCCGGCTCGGAATCATTTCAGACTCAGAATCCATTCGACGATGTGATGGATATCCTCGTCTTTGAGCTGGGCTTGCGGTGGCATGCCGGCGCTGCCCCAGACACCGCTGCCCCCTTCCTTGACCTTGAGGGCCAGCTTGTCGGCTGCGCCCTTCTCGCCATCATAACGCTCGGCCACGTCCTTGTAAGCAGGACCGATCACTTTTCGCTGGACGCTGTGACAGGCGAAGCAGCCACTTTTCTTGGCCAGCGATTCCCCGGCGGAGGGCTCGGCCGAGGCCAGAGCGGGCAACAGGACCAGGCCCGCCACGACGATATGCAATGCTTTCAACATGATTCTCTCCTGCCGGCGGCACGCCACGGCGCGCCGCCGGCGACTACTCGATTACTGGCTCAGCTTGAATACCCACAGGCTGCCGCCCTGGGTGATGGTATTGATCTTCTTGGCCACTTCGCCGCCCCACAGCGGTACCGCGCCACCCCAGCCGGAGACGACGGCAACGTACTGCTGGCCGTCCATTTCCCAGGTGATCGGGCTGCCGACGATGCCGGAGCCGGTCTGGAACTTCCACAGCTCCTTGCCGGTTTGTGCATCGAACGCCTTGAGGAAACCTTCCGGCGTGCCGGTGAACACCAGGTTGCCGGCGGTGGTCATCACGCCGCCCCACAACGGAGCCGGGTTCTTGTATTCCCACTTGATCTTGCCGGTCTTGGGATCCATGGCGCGCAGCACGCCGATGTGGTCTTCATAGAGCGGCTTGATGGTGAAGCCGGCGCCGAGGTAGGCCGCGCCCTTCTTGTAGGTGATCGGCTCGTTCCAGATGTCCATGCCCCACTCGTTGCTGGGCACGTAGAACATCTCGGTCTTCGGACTGTAGGCCATCGGCATCCAGTTCTTGCCGCCCAGGAAGGACGGTGCGGAGAACACCGGCTTGCCCTTGCCGTCAGCGCCCTGCGAGGCGGGGTCGAACGGGTTGCCCGGACGGCCTTCGTCGTTGTAGATCGGGCGCTTGGTCTTCAGGTCGAAGCCCTTGGCCCAGGTGATCTTGGAGACGAAGGGGTAGGCGCCCAGCAGGTCGCCGTTGGTGCGGTCGGCCACGAAGAAGAAGCCGTTGCGGTCGGCCTTGGCGCCGGCCTTGATCACCTTGCCGTCCTTCTTCAGGTCGAACGGGATGAATTCGTTCACGCCGTCGAAGTCCCAGCCGTCGTGCGGGGTGGTCTGCAGGTGCCACTTGATCTCGCCGGTGTCCGGGTTGAGCGCCAGGGTGGAGGCGGTGTAGAGGTTGTCGCCCTTGCGCGTCCACGAGTTCCACGGCGCCGGGTTGCCGGTGCCCATGAAGATGGTGTCGGTTTCCGGATCGTAGGTGCCGCCGAGCCAGGTGGCGCCGCCGCCCTGCTTCCACTGATCGCCTTCCCAGGTGGCGTTCAGCTTGCCGGTCATGGTGCTTTCCTTGCCGTTGAGCGTGCCCATGTGGCCTTCGATCACCGGACGCGACCACACCAGCTCGCCGGTCAGCGCATCGCGCGCCTCGACCTTGCCGACGATGCCGAATTCGCCGCCGGAGACGCCGGTGATGAGCTTGCCCTTCACGACCATCGGCGCGGCGGTGTAGGAATAGCCTTCCTTGTATTCGCCGACTTTCTTGGTCCACACCACCTTGCCGGTGTGGCGGTCCAGCGCCACCAGGCGCGCATCCAGCGTGCCGAAGTACACCAGATCGCCGTAGATGGCCATGCCGCGGTTGATGACGTCACAGCACGGCATGATGCCGTCCGGCAGGCGGGCGTTGTATTCCCACAGTTTCTTGCCGGTACGGGCATCGACGGCGTAGGCGCGGGAATACGAGGCGGTGGTATAGATCACGCCGTCGTACACCAGCGGCTGGGCTTCCTGGCCGCGCTGCTTCTCGCCGCCAAAGGAAAAGCTCCAGGCCGGCACCAGCTTCTTCACCGTCTTGGCGTTGATCTGGGTGAGCGGACTGAAGCGCTGCGCCTGCGGGCCCATGCCATAGGACACCACGTCCTGCGTGGTCTTGCTGTCGTTGAGGATGTCCTTGTCGCTGACAGCGGCCGTGGCGAGCGGCGCCAGCATGGCCGAAGCCAGCAAGGTGGAAAGGGTGGTCAGACGCCACGTGCGCGTCGGCATGCTGTTTCTCATCTGGCTCTCCGATTTTGTAGTGGTTGCCGGGTCTGAAAGCGCTCCGGTCCCCCTGAATTCTCGGCAGCACCTCCCTGATCGCCAATTCAACTTAAGTCGCAGAAACGCCCCCGGGGCATGCGACTTAAGTCGAATGGACGCCCGGCAACGGCCGGGCCAATCTTCAAGCACCCCTCCCACCCGTTGAAGAAACCGCCATGCCCGCGCTCCCCGTCCGCCTTGCATTCTGCCTTGCCGCCGGCCTGCTGGCCCTGCCGGCGGCGGCCCAGACCACGATCCGCCTCACCTACCTGGAAGAGGCCCGCGTTGCGACCAATCCGCTGGCCAACATCGAACCGGTACCCGACGACCTGGGACGCGCCGGCGCCGAGCTGGCGATCAGCGACAACAACACCACCGGCAAATTCCTGCAGCAGCGCTTCGAGCTCGCGCGCATCGCGGTGCCGACCGGCGCTAGCGGCGCCGACATGCTGGCCAAGGTGCAAAAGAGCGGCGCCGGCTTCGTGGTGCTCAATGTCAGCGCCGGCGCCATCGACCGCCTGATGGCGCAGCCCGCCGCAGGGCGCTACCTGTGGTTCAACGCCGGCGCCCCGGACGACCGCCTGCGCCAGAGCCAGTGCCGCGCCAACCTGCTGCACACGCTGCCGGGGCGCGCGATGCAGGCCGACGCCCTGGCGCAGTACCTGGCGACGCGGCGCTGGAACAAGTGGTTCCTGGTGAGCGGGCCGCGCCCGGAAGACCAGCTCTACGCCGCGGCGGTGCGCCGCGCCGCCAAGCGCTTTGGCGGCCGCATCGTCGGCGAGAAGGTGTGGAAGTACGGCCACGACGCGCGCCGCACCGCGCAGGGCGAGGTGCCGGTATTCACCCAGGTGGGCGACTACGACGTGCTGATCGTGGCCGACGAGAGCGGCGACTTCGGCGACTACCTGTCTTACCGCACCTGGCTGCCGCGCCCGGTGGCCGGCACCCAGGGGCTGGTGGCCGGCGGCTGGCATGCCGCCGCCGAGCAGTGGGGCGCGGTGCAGTTGCAGAACCGTTTCCGCCAGCAGAGCCACCGCCCGATGCAGCCGGTCGATTACGCCGCCTGGGCGGCAGTGCGCAGCGTCGGCGAAGCGGCCAGCCGCACCGCCAGCAGCGAGACCGCCAAACTCTCCGCCTACATCCGCGGGCCTGAGTTCCAGCTCGCCGGCTTCAAGGGCCGCACCCTGTCGTATCGGCCGTGGAACGGCGAACTGCGCCAGCCGATGATGGTGGCGCAGCCGCGTTCCTTGGTGAGCCTGTCGCCGCAGGACGGCTTCCTGCACCCGCGCACCGACCTCGACACCCTGGGTTTCGACGCCCCGGAAGTGAAATGCCCGGGCCATTGAGCTGCCCCGCCACCCAAGGAACCGCCATGCCCCACCCTCTTTCCCGTCTCGCCGCCCTGCTCCTGGCCTCGTTCGCCGCGTCGCAGGCCATGGCCGCCAACGTCTACGTCTCCAACGAGAAGGACCATACCCTGTCGGTGATCGACAGCAGCACGCTGCAGGTGGTGAAAACCCTGAAGGTGGGCAAGCGCCCGCGCGGCATCACCTTGTCGAAGGACGGCAAGTCGCTGTTCATCTGCGCCAGCGACGACAACACGGTGCAGGTGATGGATCTGGCCAGCGGCAAGATCACCCACAACCTGCCTTCGGGCGAGGACCCGGAGCAGTTCGCGCTGGCGCCGGACGGCAAGTCGTTGTACATCGCCAACGAGAACAGCAACGTGGTGACCATCATCGACGTGGCGAGCCGCCGCGTCACCGGCCAGGTGGACGTCGGCGTGGAGCCGGAGGGCATGGCGGTGAGCCCGGACGGGCGCTGGGCGGTGAACACCTCGGAAACCACCAATATGGTGCACTGGATCGATACCGCCACGCGCAAGCTGGTGGACAGCACCTTGGTCGACCAGCGCCCGCGCTACGCGCGCTTCTCCGCCGACGGCAAGCTGCTGTGGGTGAGCGCCGAGGTCGGCGGCACGGTATCGGTGATCGACGTCGCCAGCCGCAAGCGCATCAAGACCATTTCCTTCGCCATCACCGGCATTCCCAAGGACCGCATCCAGCCGGTCGGCATCCGCCTCACCCGCGACGGCCGGTACGCCTTCGTGCCGCTGGGACCGGCCAACCACGTGGCGGTGATCGACGCCAAGACCTTCCAGCCGGTGAAGTACCTGCTGGTGGGGCGGCGCGTGTGGCATGCCGAACTGTCGGCCGACGAGAAGCAGCTGTGGGTCACCAACGGCATCAGCAACGACGTCTCGGTGATCGACACCGCCGCGCTCAAGGTGCTCAAGTCGATCCCGGTGGGACGCTACCCCTGGGGGGTGGCGGTGAGCGGATCATGAGCGCCGCGCTCGCCATCGAGGCGCTCAGCCACCGCTACGGCGAGCGGCTGGCGCTCGACCAGATCAGCCTGACGGTGGAGGCCGGCCAGTGCTGCATCCTGCTGGGCCCCAACGGCGCCGGCAAGAGCACGCTGTTCGGCCTGCTCTCGAGGTTGCTGGCGGTGAAATCGGGCCGCATCACGGTGTTCGGCCAACCTTTGCAGGCCGCGGCGCTGTCGCGCGTCGGCGTGGTGTTCCAGCAGTCGACGCTGGACCTCGACCTGAGCGTCGAGCAGAACCTGAGCTACTTCGGCGCGCTGCACGGCATGCACGGCAAGGCGCTGGCCCAGCGCATCGGCGAGGAGCTGGAACGGCTCGACCTCGCCGCGCGCCGGCGCGACCGCGTGCGCGACCTCAACGGCGGCCATCGCCGCCGCGTGGAGATCGCGCGCGCCCTGCTGCATCGCCCGGCGCTGCTGCTGCTCGACGAGCCCACCGTGGGACTCGACCTGCCCTCGCGCCAGTTCCTGATCGGCCACCTGCACCGGCTGGTGCGAGACGAGGGGCTGGCGCTGTTGTGGGCCACCCACCTGATCGACGAAATCGACGCGCAGCACGACCACGTCGCGCTGCTGCACCGCGGCCGCCTGCTCGCCAGCGGCGCGGTGGCGCCGCTGCTGGGCGCGTCCGGCTGCGACAACCTGGCGAGCTGGTTCGACCTACGTACCGGAGCGGTGTCATGAAGACCAAGTGGATCGTGTTGTGGGCCATCATCGTGCGCGAGCTGCGCCGCTTCCTGCAGCAGCGCTCGCGCTTCTTCGGCGCGCTGGTGCGGCCGCTGATCTGGCTGATGGTGTTCGCCGCCGGCTTCCGCGCCGCGCTCGGCATCGCCATCACCCCGCCTTACGAGACCTACATCACCTACGACGTCTACATCGTGCCGGGGCTGGTGGGCATGGTGCAGCTGTTCAACGGCATGCAGAACTCACTGTCGATGGTGTACGACCGCGAGATGGGCAGCATGCGCGTGCTCTTGACCTGCCCCGAGCCGCTGCCCTTCCTGCTGTTTGCGCGGCTGTTCGCCGGCATGTGCGTGTCGCTGGTGCAGGTGTACGCCTTCTTGCTGATCGCGCGCCTGTCCGGGGTGGACCTGCCGTGGAGCGGCTTTGCCAGCGTACTGCCGGCGCTGGTGCTGACCGGGCTGATGCTGGGGGCGGCCGGCATGGTGCTGTCGTCGCAGGTGCGCCAGATCGAGAACTTCGCTGGGGTGATGAATTTCGTGGTGTTTCCGGTGTTCTTCCTGTCCTCGGCGCTGTATCCGCTGTGGAAGATGCAGGAGGCGAGCGAATGGGTGTACCAGCTGTGCCGCTTCAACCCGTTCACCGACGCGGTGGAAATGATCCGCTTCGCGCTGTACGGCCAATGGCAGACCGAGGCGGCCAATCATACCGTGCTCGCCACGGCGGTGTGCCTGACCCTGGCGCTGCTGGGCTACCGCCCGCGCCAACGCGCTTGAGAGCGCTGATGAAAATTTCTACTGCGCGTGGCGATCTCGAGGCGGCGATGCCCGCCGTGACGCCGTCCCGCGCGCCAGGCGATGGCGTCACCCGCGCGGACAGGACGGCAAGTGCGGCAAAACTTTCACAGCGGAGCGGGCACGGCGTCGACCAGCGGCAGGCCGGCTTCCTGCCAACCGTCGCTGCCGTCCGGGTACCAGTACACCGCGCGGTAGCCGTAGCTCAACGCCCGGCGCGCCGCGTTCCACGACATCCAGCAGTCGCGCAGGCAGTAGAACACCAGCGGCCGGTCGAGGTCGCCGCCGGACAGCCGTTCCAGCTGGCGGCGGAAATACTGCTCGATGGCGGGCTCGAGCTCGCCGTAGCCGACGTTGGGCAGCCACACGCTGCCGGGCAGGTCACGACGCGGCGTGGCCGGCACCCAGCGGCTGCCGCCCGCGGCGTCCGGCACCCGGTTGGCGGCCATGACGTCGAGCAACAGCGGGTGGTGTATCGCGATCAGCGCCTGCAGGGTTTGGCTGTCGAGCACCGTGGCGCCTGGCAGCTTGGCCGGGGTCGGGGCGCGGTAGTGCTGCAGGCGGTAGCCGTCCGGCAGCGGCACCGGTTCGGCAGCGACGGCGATGGTGGAGCCCAGCGACAACAGCAGGGCAACGCTGAGACGGGACAGGCTCATGGCAGCTCTCCGGCAGACGGTACACTGCAGCATGGCGCGGCGCGCGCGCGCGCGCTATTCGACTTTCGTTTTACGCGGCGAAGGTTCAAGATGAGGTGCGAACGTCCGCAGAGACGTCATCACGACTACAAAGCAGAGTGGAGACAAATGGGTTTCAATCCGCCTTCCCGGGTGCGACGCGGCCATGGTTACAGCGCCGACCCCGATCAGGTCGCCGACGAACTCTACCAGCAGCTGTGGCAGCCCGACTGCTCGCTGGTGCTGCTGTTCGTCGCCCCCGACTACCAGCTCGACAAACTGGCCGCCGCGCTGACGCGCCGCTTCGGCGACATCCCGGTGGTGGGCTGTACCACCGCCGGCGAGATCAGCCCGGACGGCTATCGCTGCCACTCCATCGTCGGCGTGAGCTTTGCCGAACCGGATTTCTTCGTCGAGGTGCAGGCCATCGGCGACCTGCCCCGCTTCGACCTGTCCGACGCGCTGGGCACGGTGATGAGCGCGCGCTATTCGCTCGGCCAGAAAGCCGGCTTTCCGCTGGAGCGCCATGCCTTCGCCCTGCTGCTGGTGGACGGCCTGTCGGCGCGCGAGGAACAGCTCGCCGGACGGCTGGCGCGCGCGCTGGGCGACATTCCGATCTGCGGCGGCTCGGCCGGCGACAACATGCGCTTCGAGCGCACCCACATCCTGGTGGACGGCCAGTTCGTCAGCGACAGCGCGGCGCTGGTGCTGATCGCCACGCCGCACCCGTTCGAGGTGTTCAAGTCGGAGCACGCCATCCGCAGCGGCGAGCGCGTGGTGGTGACCGAGGCCGACGCCGAAACGCGCCTGGTGACCGAGATCAATGCCGAGCCGGCCGCCGCCGAATACGCGCGGCTGTTGGGCGTGTCGCCCGAGCGCCTCACCCCGCTGTCGTTCGCCGCGCACCCCCTGGTGCTCAACGTCGGCGGCGTGCCCTACGTGCGCTCGATCCAGCGTATCAACCCCGATCTGAGCCTGAGCTTCTTCTGCGCCATCGACGAGGGCATCGTGCTGTCCGGCACGCGCGCCACCGACATCGTCGACAACCTGGCGCGCACCTTCCGCGACCTGCGCAGCCGGCTCGGCGAGTTCCAGATCGTGCTGGGCTTCGACTGCATCCTGCGCACCCTGCCGCTGCTGCACTCCGACGCCATCGCCCGTCTCTCCAGCCTGCTCGCGGCGAACTCGGTGGTGGGCTTCTCCACCTACGGCGAACAATACCAGGCGATGCACGTGAACCAGACCTTCACCGGCATCGCCATCGGCTATGGCACGCAACATGAGTGAGATGGCACCGAGGTCCAACGGCGCCGAGCGGCTCTACGCGCTGGAACTGGAAAACGCCAAGTTGCGCAAGATCAACGAGGCGCTGATGCGCCGCGTCGAGCAGGGACTGGCCGACAACGGCAACTCCTTCACCTTCTTCCAGGTCGCCGCCGAGCTGGAGACCCGCATCCAGGAGCGCACCCGCGCCCTGGAGAAGGCCATGGCCGACCTCGAGGCCTCCAACTTCGCGCTGCAGGAGGCCAAGCTCGCCGCCGAGCTGGCCAAGAACCAGCTCAACGTGGCGGTGGAGACCATCGCCGACGGCTTCGCGCTGTGGGACAGCGACAACCGGCTGATCCACTGCAACCGCAAGTTCGGCGAGATGTTCCCGGCGCTGCGCCCGATCATCGCCCCCGGCCTGCCGTTCGAGACCCTGATCCGCGCCGCGGTGGCGGCGCACCTGATCCGCGACGCCGAGGCCGACCCGGAGGACTGGATCGCCCAACGCCTGGCGGTGCAGCAGGCGCCGCAGGACAGCCTGATCCTGGCGATGAGCGACGGCAGCTGGCAGCGCGTCAGCGAGCGCGCCATCGCCGGCGGCGGCCGGGTGGCGATCTACACCGACATCACCGAGATCAAGCGCCAGGAAATGCTGCTGCGCGAGCGCGACCTCGCGGCGCATTCGCAGCTGCTGCACGCCACCATGAACAGCATCCGCCAGGGCTTGGCGGTGTTCGACCGCGACGGCCGCCTGATGGAGTGGAACCCGCGCTTCGTCGAGCTGACCCAGCCGGCGCTGGCGCAGCTCGACGAGGGCGGCGGCGTGCACCTGGCGGAGTGGTCGCGCTGCTGCCCGCTGGGCGGCACGCTGGAATACCGCACACCACAGGGCCTGACGCTGGAAGTGCAGTACAACCCGATGCAGGGCGGCGGCTTCGTGATGAGCTACACCGACATCAGCGAGCGCAAGGCGGCCGAGCAGGCGCTGCGCGACAGCGAAGCCAAGATGCGCCTGATCACCGACGCCATGCCGGCGCTGATCGCCTACGTCGACAACCAGCAGATTTACCGCTTCACCAACAAGGGCTACGAGAGCTGGTTCGGCGTGCCGCAATCCGAGATCAACGGCCGCTCGATGCGTGAAGTGCTGGGCGCCCAGCTGTTCGACGACCGCAAGCATTACGTCGAGCTGGCGCTGTCGGGGCAGGCCTCGGTGTTCGAACTGGAGCTGCCGGCGCCGCGCCAGCACATCGAGTTCGCGCGCGCCACCTTCATCCCGCACTTCGCCAGCGACGGCAGCGTACTGGGGTTCTTCGCGCTGATCCAGGACATCACCGAGAGCCGGCGCGCCGCCGAGGCGCTGCAGCAAGCCAAGGAACAGCTGGAAGTGCGCGTGGCGGAGCGCACCGAGGAACTGTCCGTGGCCAACGGCCGGCTGCGCGAGGCGATCCGCGCCATTGAGGACGCGCAGCAGAGCAAGACGCGCTTCTTTGCCGCCGCCAGTCACGACCTGCTGCAGCCCCTGAACGCGGCGCGGCTGTTCCTCGCCGCGCTGGCCGGGCAGGAGCTGGCGCCGCCGGTGCGTCCGCTGGTGGACAAGACCGGCACGGCGCTGGAATCGGTGGACGACCTGATCAACACCCTGCTGGAAATCTCGCGGCTGGACGCCGGCGCGGTCGAGGCCGAACCACGCCACTTCCCGGTGGCGCAACTGCTGGAACAGGTGGCCGAGGAGTTCGCGCCGCTGGCCGAGGCCAAGTCGCTGCGGCTGCAGCTGCACTCCAGCCCGGCCATCATCCACAGCGACTGGGTGCTGCTCGGCAGGGTGATCCGCAACTTCCTCTCCAACGCCATCCGCTACACCCGCGAGGGCGGCATCTTGCTGGGCTGCCGGCGCCAGCCGGACGGCCTCCTGATCGGGGTGTGGGACCAGGGGCTCGGCATCCCGTCCGACAAGCTCGCCCTGGTGTTCCACGAATTCCAGCGCCTGCCCGAACACCACAGCCTGTGTCCGAAAGGCATGGGCCTCGGGCTCGCCATCGTCAGCCGCCTGGCGCGCCGGCTCGACCACCGCCTGGTGGTGCGCTCGCGCTTCGGACGCGGTTCCTTGTTCGGCGTGGTGGTGCCCTACGGCGAGGCCGACGCGGTCGGCCCGGCGCCGCAGCCGGAGGACCCGCCGCTGGCCCTGGCGGCCCCGGCGCAGCGCCAGGGCGCCACCATCCTGCTGATCGACAACGAAACCAGCATCCTCGAGGGCATGAGCACGCTGCTCGCCGACTGGCGCTACCGTCCGCTGGCGGCGGCCTCGGCGAGCGAGGCGATCGAGCTGCTCAAACGCGAAGCGGTGCAACCGGACGCGATCCTCGCCGACTACCATCTCGACCACGGCGCCACCGGCATCGAGGCGATCCGCGCCGTATGCCAGCACTTGGGCCGCGCGGTGCCGGCGGCGCTGATCACGGCCGACCGCAGCGACGAGGTGCGGCAGGAGGCGGAAGCCGGCGGCTGGGCCTGGCTGGGCAAGCCGGTGCGTCCGGCGCGCTTGAGGACCTTGCTGGCGCATCTGACGCAGCCAGCGGGGGAGTGAGGGGGGCGGTGCTGTCTGATAGGGCAGCATGCGGCTTTGGCGATCCGGCGGATTCCTTCGATGTCACTGGAGCGGGAGTGGGGTTTGCCGGTTCCGCCCGGCGGACGGGAAGGGGGAGTTTGGCGACGCAAACTCCCCCTTCACCCCCAAAGGCGACCCCCACCGCCGTGTGATCCCGCCGGGGCCCGGTCATGGCAAGGCGCAGCTGGAACTAGCCGGGCGCTAACGTCGCCCGGCGTCGAACAGCCAGCCGCTTAAGACCTTGCCATGCCCACCCATCGGCACGGCAGAAGGGGGGGGCCCGCTACTGATGTATTGGCCGGGTTGATTCGGCTTGCTGAAAAGACAAACAGGGCAGCTACCCATCAAGGTTGGCCGAAGAGCTACAAACAATGATTTCGACCACGCCGCAGGGGACATCCCGTCTCCCCTTTGCCTGTTTTCTTCAAATCCAAGACATGACCGATGTCCCCATCCGCCCCTCCTGCCGCGCCGGCGGGATGGGGGATGGCGAGGTTTTAAGCCCTGCGCTGTCTGAGCCGTTCGCCGTTAGCGAACGGCGAGTTTGCACGGCGCCTCGCCATCCTCCAGCCCGACGGAAACCAGCGGCGGGGGGCTCGCCTTGGGAGCGTCGAGGGGCTTGGCGAGACAAGCCCCTCGACCCGCCTGCCGGGCGGGACCGGCAAACCCCACACCTCCACCAACCCAAACAGGCAAGCCACAACCCAGGCAAAGAGGCCGGGTGGAAACGACCCCCGCCACCGCCAGTTTCACCCAGCCCCCAAACATGACCGACGCGCCCCATCCGCCCTTCCGCCGCGTCGGCTGGATGGCGGATGGCGAGGTTTTAAGCCGTACGCTGTCTGAGCCGTTCGTCGTTAGCGAACGGCGAGTTTGCACGGCGCCTCGCCAGCCTCCAGTCAGACAGACACCAGCGGCGGTGAGCTCGCCTTGGGAGCGTCAAGGGCTTGGCGACGCAAGCCCCTCGACCCGCCCGGCAGGCGGGACCGGCCAACCCCACGCCTCCAACTACCCGCACGGGCAGTGCGACGTCCACGCGAAGAGATCGGCAAACACAACAGGTTGGCCGAAGCCGCTTTTCCAGGCTTGGCTCCAGTGCCATACACCACGGCCCATCTCGCCCCCTCCCCCTCTGCGACCAAAGTCGAATGGCTGAATGCCCCTCCGATTCGCACAATGAAACCACTGCTAGGCTGTACACCCAACAGACCAGCGTCTCACCAAACCGGAGGAACGTCATGTTGCAACAGACCCTGAACTCGATCCAGAACACCATCCCGCTGCGCAGCCAATACGACAACTTCATCAACGGCAAGTGGGTCGCCCCGGTGCGTGGCCAGTACTTCACCAACCTGAGCCCGATCACCGGCCAGCCGCTGTGCGAAGTCGCCCGCTCCACCGCCGAAGACGTCGAACTCGCACTCGACGCCGCCCACGCCGCCTTCGACCGCTGGGCCCGCACCTCCCCGACCGAACGCTCCAACACCCTGCTGCGCATCGCCGACCGCATGGAGCAGTACCAGTCCTTCATCGCCGCCGTGGAAACCGCCGACAACGGCAAGCCGCTGCGTGAAACCAACGCCGCCGACATCCCGCTCGCCGTCGACCACTTCCGCTACTTCGCCGGCTGCGTCCGTGCCCAGGAAGGCTCGATCGGCGAGATCGACGACAACACCGTCGCCTACCACTTCCACGAGCCGCTCGGCGTCGTGGGCCAGATCATCCCGTGGAACTTCCCGCTCTTGATGGCGGCCTGGAAACTCGCCCCGGCGCTGGCCGCCGGCAACTGCGTGGTACTGAAGCCGGCCGAGCAGACCCCGATGGCGATCATGGTGCTGATGGACCTGATCGGCGACCTCTTGCCGCCGGGCGTGCTCAACGTCGTCAACGGTTTCGGCCTGGAAGCCGGCAAGCCGCTCGCCACCAACACCCGCATCAACAAGGTGGCCTTCACCGGTGAAACCAGCACCGGCCGCCTGATCATGCAGTACGCCTCCGAGAACATCATTCCGGTGACGCTGGAACTGGGCGGCAAGTCCCCCAACATCTTCTTCGAAGACGTGATGAGCGCCGACGACGCCTTCTTCGACAAGGCGCTGGAAGGCTTCGCCATGTTCGCCCTGAACCAGGGTGAAGTGTGCACCTGCCCGAGCCGCGCCCTGATCCAGGAATCGATCTACGACGCCTTCATCGAGCGCGCCGTGGCCCGCGTCAAGGCCATCAAGCAGGGCAACCCGTACGACATGAGCACCATGATCGGTGCCCAGGCTTCGTCCGAGCAGCTCGACAAGATCCTGTCCTACATCGACATCGGCCGCCAGGAAGGCGCCCAGGTGCTGGCCGGCGGCCAGCGTGCCCAGCTGGGCGGCGATCTGGCCGGCGGCTACTACGTCGAGCCGACCATCCTCGCCGGCCACAACAAGATGCGAGTGTTCCAGGAAGAAATCTTCGGCCCGGTGGTCGCGGTCACCACCTTCAAGAACAAGGAAGAAGCGCTGCAGATCGCCAACGACACCTCCTTCGGCCTGGGCGCCGGGGTGTGGACGCGCGACGGCTCGCTGGCCTACCGCATGGGTCGCGAGATCAAGGCCGGCCGCGTCTGGACCAACTGCTACCACCTGTACCCGGCGCACGCCGCGTTCGGCGGCTACAAGAAGTCCGGCATCGGTCGTGAAACCCACAAGATGATGCTCGACCACTACCAGCAAACCAAGAACCTGTTGGTGAGCTACAGCCCGAACGCACTGGGCTTCTTCTGAGAATAGGGCATCTTCCTGCATGGCAGTCCGATCTCGACGTGGCGGTGCTCGCGGCCACCCTCTCCGCGCAGCTTCCCGCTTCGACCTCGGCCTGCCCATGACGGGGATTCCTCTTCTTGGGCATCAAACCTGCGGGGCGGCAGCCATGCCGCCCAGCGCGAGGAATACCATGGTCAATCGCGTTGACATCACCCCCGCCGCGGCCGCCATGGTCAGCAAACTGACCGAGCGGCACGGCCCCCTGCTGTTCCACCAGTCCGGTGGCTGCTGCGACGGCAGCGCCCCGATGTGCTACCCGCAGGGCGATTTTCATCTCGGCGCCCAGGACGTCCACCTCGGCGAGATCGCCGGCGTGCCGTTCTACATGAGCGCTTTTCAGTACGAGTACTGGCAGCACACTCACCTGACCATCGACCTGGTTCCCGGTCGCGGCTCGAGTTTTTCGGTGGAGGCACCCGAAGGGGTACGTTTCATCACCCGCTCGCGCCTGTTCAGCGAGGCCGAATTGGCCGAGCTGGCGAATAGTTCTTCACCACCAGAGCAAGGAAGCACGACATGAAACCCGCCACCCTCCGCATGCTGACGCTGGCCCTCGCCGGTAGTCTCACCCTCCTCGGTACCGCTTACGGTCACGGCAACGTCACCCCGCAACCGGTGGATACCGGCAATCTGAAGAAGCTCGGCAGCGAATGGCTGGACAGCAACCCCTACCGCGGTGATGCCGACGCCATCCGCATCGGGCATTCCGCCTTCGCCCAGAACTGCGCACGCTGCCACGGCATCGACGCCATCTCCGGCGGCATCGCGCCGGACCTGCGCCAGCTGCCCGCCGGCGAAGAAGGCGACGCGGTGTTCCAGGGCCGCATCCGCCACGGCTCGATCCGCAACGGCGTGACCTACATGCCGCCGTTCGAGGGCATCCTGTCGCAGGAAGCCGCTTGGGCCATCCGCTCCTGGCTCGATACCGTGCATCAGGAATGACATCATGAACCGCCGCCATTTTCTGACCGCTCTGCTCGTGGCCCCGCTGCTGCTGACGCAGCAGGCCCGCGCCGCCAATCTGGACGATATCCGCGCGGGCGGAGTGCTCAGGGTGGCGGTGTACCGCGACTTCCCGCCGTTCTCCTTCGTCAAGGACGGCGAACTCACCGGCATCGACGTCGACCTCGCGCGCGCCATCGGCAAGAAGCTCGGCCTGGCGGTCAACTTCATGCCGATCACCCCGGCCGACGACGTCGACGGCGACCTGCGCAACGCTGTCTGGAAGGGCCACTACCTCGGCGGCGGCACCGCCGACCTGATGCTGCACGTGCCGTTCGACCGCGAACTGGCGCGCCGCAACGACAACGCCTACCTGTTCAGCGCCTACTACAGCGAAAACCTCGCCTGGGCCGGCGGCAACGTCCCCGGTTCCACCCTGCAGATCGGCCAGGACAGCATCGCGGTGGAAAACGACAGCCTGGCCGACCTCTACCTGTCTTCGTTGCAGGGCGGCCGGCTACGCAGCCAGCTGCAGCACTACCCGAGCGCCCAGGGCGCGGTGGCGGCGCTGCGCGAGGACAAGGCCGGCGCGGTGTACGGCACCCAGAGCGAACTGGAATGGGGATTGCCGCGCGGCGAGTGGCGCCTCGGCCAGCCGCAGGCGCCCGGCCTGATCAAGGCGCGCTGGGAGGTCGGCATGGCCACCAAGGAAAGCCTGCGCGACCTAGCCTGGGCGACGAGCGACATCGTCACCGAGCTGCGCCAGTCGGGCGAGCTGGCCCGGCTGTTCGCCCGCTACCAGGTCAGCTACCGCGCGCCCGACGAGCACTGAGCCCCGGACCCCGCCATGCCGCCCCTTGCCCGCCACCTCCCCGCCCTGCTCGTCCTGCTGGGCACCAGCCTGCCGCTGCACGCCGCACCGCAGGCCGACCCGCTGCATTCGGTGATGTGGGACGTGATGCACAAGACCGTGCTGGGCGACCAGCCGGCGGTGTTCGACGAGCGCGTCAAGGTGACGCTGCCGCAGCAGGTCGAAGACGGCCAGCGCGTGCCGGTCAGCGTCGACGCCAGCGCGCTCGGCCGGGTCGAGGAGATCGTGCTGTTCGCCGACTACAACCCCTTGCCGCTGGCGCTGCGCTTCCAGCCGCTGCGGCTGCAGCCGGTCTTCGCCGTCGCCATGCGCGTCAACCAGGCCACGCCGATCCGCGCCGCGGCGCGCGATGCCCAGGGGGTCTGGCACGTCGGCGGGCAGCTGGTCGACGCCCCGGGCGGCGGCTGCGCCCTGCCCACCCCGACCCGCGCCAGCACCGACTGGGCCAACCTGCTGGGCAAGATGTACGGCCGGGTCTGGCGCGAGGGCGCCACCCACCGCATCCGCCTGCGCGTGATGCACCCGATGGACACCGGGCTGGTCGGCAATACGCCGACGTTCCACCTGACGCAGCTGCGGCTCAGCGACAGCGCGGGCCAGCCTCTGGCGCATCTCAGCCTCGACGCGCCGCTCGCCGAGAACCCGCTGTTCACCTTCCAGCTCGCCCGGCTCGACGGCGACAGTCTGCGGATCGACGCCCAGGACAGCGACGGCAACGCCTTCGGCGGCCGCCTGCCGGTGCTGCCATGATGACGCGCCGCCTGCGCCTGCTCGCCGCGCTGCTGGCCGGACTCGGCGCCGTGACCGGCGCCCGCGCCGCCGAGTATCCGATCACGCCGCAGGCGGTCGCCCCCGACAGCTGGGCGGTGATCGCCGACACCGGCTACTTCACGCCGCAGAACGGCGGCTTCCTGGTCAACACCGCCTTCATCGCCACCGCCGAGGGCGTGGTGGTGATCGGCAGCGGGCCGTCTCGCGCCTTCGGCCAACAGTACCGCCGCGTCATCGAGCGCACCGCCGGCAAGTCGGTGCGCGAACTGGTCATCACCCACAAGCACCCCGACCACTTCCTCGGCAACCAGGCCTTCAGCGACGTGCCGATCCGCGCCGACGAAAAAACCACGGCCATGCTCAGGAACGAAGCCGAAGGGTTGGCCGAAAACCTCTACCGCCTGGTCGGCGACCGCATGCAGGGCACCGAACCGTTGCTGCCCAACGCCCCGCTCACGCCCGGCGTGCGCGAAATCGGCGGGCACACGCTCGAATTCATCGCGGTGCCGGGCCACACCCAGTCCGACATCGCGGTGTTCGACCACACCAGCGGCGTGCTGTACGCCATCGACCAGGTGTTCAACGGCCGCACCCCGACCCTGCCCAACGCCAGCCTGCCCGACTGGCTGGCCACGCTCGACCGCCTGGAAGCGCTGCCGTTCAAGACCCTGGTGCCCGGCCACGGCGCGGTGACACACGACGCCGCGCCGATCCGCGCCACGCGCCGCTACCTGCAGTGGCTCGACGCTACCCTCAAGGACGCCGCGCGGCATGGCCTGACGCCGACCGAGGCAATGGCGCTACCGATCCCGGCCGAGTTCGCCGGCTGGGCCGAGGCGCGCGCCGAATGGCGCCGCAGCGTCGGCTTCCTCTACGCCCGCTACGAACTGGCCGAACTCCCCGCGCTGGCCGTCCCCGACCAGCCTACCGATTGACTCCTCCTGCCCGTGCATTGTCATTCAGGGCATTCGACCCGCCACCTGGCGGGTCTTTTTTTGCCGGCCCGCGCCGTAGGATGGGTGGAGGCGCTCGCACCGCACCCCATCGAGCCACGCCCCCGATGCGACAAGGAATGCTACGGAACCCCCGTCCGACTAAAGTCGCATTCTCATGCGGCTCCCGTCCTCCTTATAGTGAAGTGGCCATCCGGCAATTCAGTTCTCAATTTGGAGGATTCACCATGCGTACCTGGACCACCCCGAAAGTGATCGAAGTCTCCCTCGGCTGCGAGATCAACTGCTACATGTGCGCCGAGCGCTGAGACAAGGACCCGACCCCATGTTGCGCGTCATCATTCTCGGTGCCGCGGCCGGCGGTGGCCTGCCGCAATGGAACTGCGCCTGCGACGTCTGCCAGGCGGCCCGTCTCGGCCACCGCGCCACGCCGCAGACGCAATCATCGATCGCGGTATCCGCCGATGGCGCGCACTGGGTCCTGATCAACGCCTCGCCCGACATCCGCCAGCAGTTCGCCGCGGCCCCGGCGCTGCAGCCGCAGAGCTTCCCGCGCTCGAGCCCCTTGAGCGCGGTGCTGCTCACCAACGCCGACGTCGACCACATCGCCGGCCTGCTGTCGCTGCGCGAGAGCCAGGCCTTCCCGGTGTACGCCAGCGGCCGCGTGCAGCGCGTGCTGGAAGCCAACGCCGTGTTCAACGTGCTCGACCGCCAGCAGGTGGCGCACCGCACCCTGACGCTGGATCAGCCGCAGCCGGTGCTCGACGCCAACGGCGCCGACACCGGGGTGCGCGTCGAACCCTTCACCATCCCCGGCAAGGTCGCGCTGTGGCTGGAAGACCCGCACGCTGCCAACTTCGGCAGCGTGCCGGAAGACACCATCGGCCTCGCCCTGAGCGCGGTGGGCTCGCGCAGCCGGCTGTTCTACCTGCCCGGCTGCGCCGCGCTGCCCGACGACATCAAGGCGCGCCTGCGCCCCGAGGACAGCCTGCTGTTCGACGGCACCACCTTCACCGAGGACGAGATGATCACCTGCGGTGTCGGCTACAAGACCGCCTCGCGCATGGGTCACCTGCCGATGAGCGGCGAGGGCGGCGCGATCGCGCTGTGGCAGGACGTGCCGCTGGCACGCAAGCTGTTCATCCACATCAACAATACCAACCCCGTCCTGCTTGCCGACAGCCCGGAGCGCGCCGCCATCGTCGCCGCCGGCTGGCAACTGGCCCGTGACGGCATGGAGTTCTGCGTTGAATAAGCCCCTTACTGCCGTGCTGTCGCCGGCCGAACTGGAAGATGCGCTGCGCACCATCGGTCACGAGCGCTATCACAACCGCCATCCCTTCCACCACCTGCTGCACGGCGGCAAGCTGAATTTCGGCCAGGTGCAGGCCTGGGCGCTCAACCGCTACTGCTACCAGGCGGCGATTCCGCGCAAGGACGCCGCGCTGATCAGCCGCATCCACGACCGCGAACTGCGCCGCGAGTGGGTGCAGCGCATCCTCGACCACGACGGCTACGGCGACGAGGAAGGCGGCATCGAACGCTGGCTGGTGCTCACCGACGGCCTCGGCCTGTCGCGCGACTACGTCATCTCGCGCCAGGGCGCGCTGCCCGCCACGGTGTTCGCGGTGGAAGCCTACGTCGACTTCGTGGCGCGCCACCCGCCGGTGGTCGCCGTCGCCTCCTGCCTCACCGAACTGTTCGCCCCGGCCATCCACAAGGAGCGCATCGTCGGCCTCCTGGAAAACTACGACTTCATCGACGACAAGGTGCTGGCCTACTTCCGCCGCCGCCTCTCCCAGGCGCCGCGCGACGCCGACTTCGCGCTCGACTACGTCAAGCGCCACGCCACCACGTTGGCCGAACAACAGGGCGTGCTCGACGCGCTGACCTTCAAGTGCAACGTGCTGTGGGCGCAGCTCGACGCGCTCTACGCCGCCTACGTCGCGCCGGGCATGATCCCGCCGGGCGCCTTCGACCCGAGCCGGCCGCCATGCTGACCCTTGAGAGCACCGTGCGGCTCGCCCCCGGCACCCGGCTGCAGCACGACAAGGTGCGCGAACGCTGGGTGCTGCTCGGGCCGGAACGCATGCTGATCGTCGACGACATGGCGCGGCTGATCCTGGAACGCAACCGCGGCCAGAGCATCGGCGCGCTGTGCGCGAGCCTGGCCGCTGAATACGCCGCGCCGCTCGACACCGTGCAGCAAGACGTGCTGGCCCTGTTCACCACCATGAGCGAGAAAGGGTTCCTGCGCCATGACTGATACCGCCCTGACCCCGCCGCTGGCCGTCCTGCTGGAACTCACCCACCGCTGCCCGCTGCGCTGTGCCTACTGCTCCAACCCGCTGGCGCTGACCCCGGCCAGCGCCGAGCTCAGCACCGCCGAGTGGTGCGCCATCCTCGACGAAGCCGCCGAGATGGGCATGCTGCAGGTGCATTTCTCCGGCGGCGAGCCGATGGCGCGCGCCGACCTGCCCGAGCTAGTGGCGCACGCCAGCCGGCTCGGCCTCTACAGCAACCTGATCACCTCCGGCGTGCTGCTGAACGAAGCCAAGCTCGCGGTGCTGGCCGAGGCCGGCTTGAACCACGTCCAGCTCAGCTTCCAGGGGCTGGACGAAGCCGTGGCCGAGCCGCTCTCCGGCTTCAAGGGCGGCGTCGCCAAGAAGCAGGCCGCACTGGACCTGGTGCAGGCCGCCGGCCTGGCGCTGACGCTGAACTTCGTCATCACCCGGCAGAACGCCCACGAACTCGACGCCATGCTCAGCTACGCCGAAGCGCGCGGCATCGCCCGCGTCGAGGTCGCCAACACCCAGTACTACGGCTGGGGGCTGCAGAACCGCGCCGCGCTGATCCCGAGCGAAGCCCAGCTCGACACCATGACGGCGCTGGTGACCGAATGGCGCGAGCGGGTCAAGGGCCGCATGGTGATCGACTACGTCATCCCCGACTACTACGCGCGCCGCCCCAAGGCCTGCATGGGCGGCTGGGCGCAACGCTTCCTCAACGTCATGCCGGACGGCACGCTGCTGCCCTGCCACGCCGCGCAGACCCTCACCCACCTCGACTTCCCGCGCTTCCCGGCCAGCACGTTGGCCGAAGCCTGGTTCGACTCGCCCGCCTTCGCCGCCTACCGCGGCACCGCCTGGATGCCGGAGCCGTGCAGCGGCTGCGACAACAAGGAAAAGGACTGGGGCGGCTGCCGCTGCCAGGCGCTGGCGCTGGCCGGCGACGCCAACACCCTCGACCCGGTGTGCGAACGCTCGCCCAAGCACGAGCAGGTGGTCACGCTGGCGCGCCGCGAAGCCCAGTTGGGTGACGTGCCGCTGCAACTGCGGCGCTTCTCGTACGCCATGACCGAGGCCTAAACCGGCACGCCCTCCTCGGCGCAAACAGCGACAGCCCGGCTTTCTCGGAAGCGGGGCTGTCGCCATTCCGCGTCACCCTCACCGACCGCTTCGGCCAGCCTATTGAGCATTCCTCGCGCCCCAGACGAAGCCACGCCGCCACATGCCGCCAAACCGCGATGCGCGGTTGGCACACCTCCGCCCCCGGCCTACGCTGAAGCTATCCGGCTCGACCTGAGCCCATACCAGACCGCCAGCGAAGGGACATACGCGTGACCAAACAGCCTTACCCCCTGGCCCAGGTGTATGGGCTGCTCGAACCCGGCCCGGTGGTCCTGGTCAGCACCGGCGACGCCCGCCACGCCGACATCATGGCGATGTCGTGGCACACCATGCTGGAGTTCGAGCCGCCCCTAGTCGGGTGCGTGATCAGCCGCCGCAATGCCAGCCACGCCCTGCTGACGGCGAGCGGACAATGCGCCATCAACATTCCCACCGTCGATCTTGCGGAGCAGGTGGTCGCCTGCGGCAATAGCTCCGGGCGGACGATCGACAAGTTCGCCACCCTGCCCCTGACGCCGGCCCCCGCCTCGCGCATCGCCCCGCCGCTGATCGCGGAGTGCTACGCCAACCTCGAGTGCCAGGTCGTGGATACCACCCTGGTGGAGAAATACGACTTCTTCGTCCTCGAGGTGCTGGCTGCCTGGATCGACCCGACGCGCCCCACGCCGCAGACGCTGCACCACCGTGGCTACGGGAGCTTCATGGTGGCCGGCGAAGTCATCCAGCTGCCGTCTAAAATGAGGTGACAGGCACCGCTGCTCCCCGGCGCTGGCCTATGCTCGCTACAGCAGCTCGCCAGCACCGCCCAGCCCAGACGAATCGCGTTTGCGACGTTATCATCGAGGCCAGACGGCTGCGCCCCTCCCCATCGGCACGGTTTCCCGGACAATCCCCGCATGACTCACCTCGAAACTCTGAACCAGGCCCTGTTCCTCACCCTCAATGGGGCTCCCGATAGCCCGTGGTGGCGTATCGCCGCCGCCACCGCCCTCGCCGACGACCTGATCCTGCTGATCCCGCTGCTCCTGCTTGGCCTGTGGTTCTGGGGTAACGATGCGCGCCGCAACGTCGCCCTCAAAGCCTGTCTGGTCGCCTTGCTGGCCCTCGGCTTCAATCAGCTGATCGGGCTGATCTGGCCGCATCCCCGTCCCTTCGCCCTGGGGCTGGGGCACACCTTCATACCCCACGCCGCAGACTCGTCGTTTCCCAGCGATCACATGACGGTATTCGCCAGCATCGGCATCGCCTTGTTCCTGGGCCGGGAAAAACCGCTGGGTGGACTGGTCCTGCTGGCCAGCCTGGCCGTGGCCTGGGCACGCATTTACCTTGGCGTGCATTTTCCACTCGACATGCTCGGCGCCGTCGCGGTGAGCGGCATCAGCCAGGCCGTGGTGACCCCGTTCTGGGCCTGGGCCGGCGATCAGATCACCCGGCTCGCCCTGCGGCTCTACCGCACGCTCTTCGCCTGGCCCATTGCCACGGGCTGGATCCGGCGCTGACACCGGCGGCAGCACATCAGACAGAACGCACAAGGAGAGGGAGTGAAAGGACAGTCATTCGATAAGCGGCTGGGTTACGCACTGCGCGGACTGGTGCTGGCCGTCGGGCGGGAAAAAAGCCTGCGCACCCAGTTGCTGGCCGCCGTCGTCGTCCTGATCGTGCTGCTGCTGGTGCGCCCGGCGGCGCTGTGGTGGGCCATTCTGGCCTTGGCGGTAGGCTTGGTGCTGGTGGCGGAGCTGGCCAATACCGCGCTGGAGACGTTGACCGACCACCTGCACCCCGAGCGGCACCCGGAAATCGGCGTGGCCAAGGATATCGCCGCCGGCGCCGTGCTGCTGGCCAGCCTCATGGCGCTGCTGGTCGGGATCGCCTTCTTGCTGAGCTGCCTGGGCGCCTGATGGCGTCCCTCCGCATCTCCCGCTAAGGCAGGTCACGCCCCGGCCCAGCCAACAACGATGCCGTCGGCTGGGTCGGGCAGGCCTCGCTTAGCGGGCCGCCTCGCCGACGAAGATTTCGACACGGCGGTTCTTGGCACGGCCCGCTGCGGTGCTGTTGCTCGCGATCGGTTCGCTCGAACCACGGCCGTCGATGCTGATGCGGTTCATCGCCACGCCGTGCGCCACCAGGTAGCTCCGCGTCGCGCTGGCGCGGTTCACCGACAGCGGACCATTGATGGCATCCGAACCGGTGCTGTCGGTATGGCCGATGATCTTCACCGTGGTCACCGGGTTCTGATTCAGGGTGGTGGCGAAACGGTCTAGGATCGGGCGCATATTGGACTTGATGTCGTAACGGCCGGAATCAAACGACACGTCGCTCGGTATATCGAGCTTGAGCTGGTTGTCAGCGGTCTGGCTCACGCTCACGCCGGTCCCCTTGGTCGCCTGCTCCATCGCCGCCTTCTGCTCCTGCATGTGCTTCGACCACAGATAGCCCCCGCCCGCCCCCAGCGCCGCGCCGACGGCGGCACCGGTCGCCGCGCTGCGGCCGGTATGCCCCCCCGCCGTCAAACCGCCAATCACCGCCCCGGCGGCCGCGCCGATGGCGGCACCGGTGCCGGTATCGCGTTGGGTGTCGTTCATGTTGGCGCAGCCGGAAAGAGCGCTGACACCGAATGCGACAGCCGTAAGGGTAACGATGATCTTCTTCATATGAGGCCCTCCATTGAGTCTTGCAGAATGTTCAGTCGAGAAAGTACCGCCGAGTAACATCGGTTTGATGCGAGCAGGAGCGGGTGGTTCGCCCGTCTGTGTCTGTAATCATAGTACGGCTGCAAGACATTGCTCTGTCATGGCAGACTCCGCGCCCATGCGACCGAGCCGCCACACGCCGCCCATGACAGGCGGTGGGCACCGGGCGTCCCACCCTCAGCGCACACAACTCCCTCTGCCAGGCCCTCGGTTGCGACAGAAAACAATGCGTCGCCAGCCGCCCTCACGCCGACCAGACCCGGGGGCAAAACGCATTGCCAATATCGCCGCATCGCCGGTACGCTTGCCATGAAGCGTGCCCTCCTGCCCCTCCGTCCCTTGGGCGAGTAGGCTACAGTCAGGATACGACCCGACCCGACGGCAACGAAGACAGCAGGCCTCCGAGGCCGGATTCGGGCGGATGCGGGAACAACGAGGATGTCATGCGACAGGAGTTGCACTGCGCGATGAATACGAGAATGGAACATCGAAGGCACTGGCCGCTGTTCGCGCGCCGCAGCCTGCTGGTCGCGGCGCTTGGCGGCGTGCTGGCGGCGCTGGCCAACCCGTTCTGGGGCAACCCGGTGGCTCAGGTGCTGGTGGGCTGGAATGCCGCTTCGCTGATCTGGCTGCTCGCCGTGGGCTGGCTGATCGGTCACGCCGGGCCGCAGGACGTGCGCCACCACGCGGCCGAGCTCGACCCCAGCTGGATGATCTCGCTGGGGATGGCCATCGCCGCCCTCACCGCCAGCGTCGGGGCGATCTTCTTCCTGCTCGCCGGCGTAAAGGGGCTACCCGGGGGCGGGCGTCTGCCGCACGCCCTGGCGGCCATGATCACCATCGCCACCGCCTGGGTCAGCCTGCACACGCTCTATGCGCTGCATTACGCCCATCTCTACTACGCCCACAGCGGCGACCGCACACCCGGCAGCGGCATCGACTTCCCCGGCACGCGGCAGCCCACCTTCGGCGACTTCTTCTATTTCTCGTTCACCATCGGCGCCACCTCGCAGACCTCCGACATTGCGATTACGGCTTCGCGCGTGCGCAAGAGCGTCCTCATTCACGCCTGCCTCAGCTTTGCCTTCAACACCACCTTGCTGGCCCTGACCATCAACCTAGCGGCAGCATTGTTCTAAGCACCCCGCCCATCGCGCCATGCAACCGCGCCCCGTGCACCATCCCGGAGGATGGCAACCACGACCTTGAGCCACCTTTCGCCCCCATCACGCCACGCCAGAACGGCAAAGAAAAAGGACCTATCGCTTTCGCGATAGGTCCTTTCCGATATGCCTTGGTGGGCCCTGCGGGGCTCGAACCCGCGACCAAAGGATTATGAGTCCTCTGCTCTAACCGACTGAGCTAAAGGCCCTGTGGGGGCGCATTATAGCAGAATATCGGTTACTGGTTGCCCGGCTCGTTGTCGAGGAAACTGCGCAGGCGCTCCGAGCGGGTCGGGTGGCGCAGCTTGCGCAGCGCCTTGGCTTCGATCTGACGAATACGCTCGCGCGTCACGTCGAACTGCTTGCCCACCTCTTCCAGCGTGTGGTCGGTGTTCATGTCGATACCGAAGCGCATGCGCAGCACCTTGGCCTCGCGCGGGGTCAGCGTTTCCAGCACTTCCTTGGTGGCGTCCTTGAGACTGGAGTACATCGCCGCGTCGGACGGTGCCAGGTTGTTCTGATCCTCGATGAAGTCGCCCAGGTGCGAATCGTCGTCGTCGCCGATCGGGGTTTCCATGGAGATCGGCTCCTTGGAAATCTTCATGATCTTGCGGATCTTGTCTTCCGGCATTTCCATGCGCTCGGCCAGTTCCGCCGGATCCGGCTCGTGCCCGGTCTCCTGCAGGATCTGGCGGCTGATGCGATTCATCTTGTTGATGGTCTCGATCATGTGCACCGGAATGCGGATGGTGCGCGCCTGGTCCGCGATGGAGCGGGTAATCGCCTGACGGATCCACCAGGTGGCGTAGGTCGAGAACTTGTAGCCACGGCGGTATTCGAACTTGTCCACCGCCTTCATCAGGCCGATGTTGCCTTCCTGGATCAGATCGAGGAACTGCAGACCGCGGTTGGTGTACTTCTTGGCGATGGAAATCACCAGACGCAGGTTGGCCTCGATCATTTCCTTCTTGGCGCGGCGCGCCTTGGACTCGCCCGCCGACATCTGGCGGTTGATTTCCTTCAGGTCCTTGATCGACAGCATGGCGCGGTCCTGCAGTTCGGCCAGCTTGGTCTGCTTCTCGATGATGGCGTACTTGAAACGGGTCAGCGCCTCCGACCACGGCTTGCCCGAGCTGATCTCGTCTTCCACCCAGTCGGTGTTGATCTCGTTGCCGGGGAAGTACTTGATGAAGTGGGCGCGATCCATGCGCACGCGGGTCACGCAGATGTCCTGGATATCACGCTCGTAGGAGCGGATCTCGTTGACACGGCTGCGCAGCGACTCGCACAGGCTTTCGATCTGGCGCGTGGCGAAGCGCACCTTCATGAACGACTCGGTGATCGCACCTTGCAGCTGGCGATACTCTTCGCTCTGGTTGCCCTGCTTGCGCAGCACTACCACCAGTTCCTCGAACAGCGCGCGCACCAGCGCGAAGTGCTCCAGCGACTGCAGCTTGAGTTCTTCCAGGTTGGCGTTGGAGATGGCTTCGGCGTCTTCTTCCTCGGCTTCCTCCTCTTCCTCTTCCTCGTCCAACACCTCGTCGGGGTCGACCGGCTCGGCGAACGGCACTTCTTCCTCGACCTCGGCGTTCGGATCGATGAAACCGTCCACTACTTCGTCGACACGGATGTCGCCGGCTTCGACACGCTCGAGCAGGGCCAGCACTTCGGAGATGGTTCCCGGGCAGGCCGAGATCGCCTCGATCATGTGCTTGAGGCCGTCTTCGATGCGCTTGGCGATTTCGATCTCGCCTTCGCGCGTCAAGAGTTCGACCGAGCCCATTTCACGCATGTACATGCGCACCGGGTCGGTGGTGCGACCGAACTCGGAGTCGACCGAGGACAGCGCCGCTTCCGCTTCTTCCACCGCATCTTCGTCGGCAACCGCCGGCGTGGCGTCGGACATCAGCAGCGTATCGGCATCCGGCGCCTCGTCGTAGACCTGAATGCCCAGACCGGTGATCATCGTGACGATGTTCTCGATCTGTTCGGTATCCGACACGTCTTCCGGAAGATGGTCGTTGATCTCGGCGTAGGTAAGGTAGCCGCGCTCCTTGCCCAGCGCGATCAGCAAACGCAGGCGTTTGCGCTGATCCTCAAGACTCATCGATTCCTGCTCGTTGTCTTGCATATCTTTCTGATTTTCGGGAGAGGCCGCCATTTCGCTTCCTGCTTGAAAAAAGCCGAAAAAAAACAGTTAAGTTTACCATAACCCCGTGACGAGCCCCAGCACCACTAGCCTTGCCGGGTCAGCAAGGCGCGCAGCAACTGGGTTTCCTCAGGTGTTAGACCTTCATTCCTTGACTTTTGTTTTAGCCTTTCCAGTTCGGCCTCACGCAACAATTTAAGCAGTTTGACGTTGCCGTCCTGAAACTGCTGGCGTGCCTCCTCGCCGGTGTCGGCAAACTCGTCGGGGTCTTGCATGGCCTGCTGCAATACGCTGTCCACCAGCCCTTCGAAAGGGGTGCCGCGAATGCTTTCCACCAGCCGGGCCGTATTGGGCTCCTGCGGCATCTCGTGCACTCGTTCGGCCAACATGGCAAAACAGGCCAATTCGTCGGACAGCGCCACGCTGTCGGAGAGCGTCACATCCTCCGCCCAGCGCGGGTTCATCAGCAGCCACTTGATCTGCTTGCGCACGATCGGCGTATTGATGTAGCGGTTCGACTCGTTGGGCAGACGGTATTCGCGCCTGCCCTTGCGCTCCGGCTTTTTCAGCCCCATCAGCATGTCGAATTCGTCGACGTCCACGCCGGCCAGTTCGGCCAACCTTTTCTTGATGATGAGCGCCAGCGCCGGTGCGGCAATCTGGTTCAGGAGCGGCATGGCCTGACGGATCAGGTCGGCCTTGCCCTCCGGGGTATTCATGTCGGCGCGCCCGGTCAGCTCACGGGTGAGATAGACCGACAGCGGCAGACTTTGCTGCTCCAGGCATTCCTCGAACGCCTCGCGCCCAAACTCGCGGATGTAGCTGTCCGGGTCGTGCTCCTGCGGCAGAAACAGGAAGTTCAGCGCCTTGCCGTCGACCAGCTGCGGCAGGCTGTTTTCCAGCGCACGCCACGCCGCCTTCTGCCCGGCCTTGTCGCCGTCGAAGCAGAAGTACACCTGGTCGGCATGGCGCAGCAGTTTCCGCACATGCTCGCCGGTAGTGGCGGTGCCGAGCGTCGCCACCGCGTATTCGACGCCGTACTGCGCCAGCGCCACCACGTCCATATAGCCTTCGACCACCAGAACGCGGTTTTTCTCCCGGATCGCCTGGCGCGCCTCGTACAGGCCGTACAGCTCGCGCCCCTTCTCGAACAGCGGCGTCTCCGGCGAGTTGAGGTACTTCGGCTCGCCCTTGCCCAGCACCCGCCCGCCGAAGCCGATGATGCCGCCGCGCTGGTTGCGGATCGGAAACATCACGCGGTCGCGGAAGCGGTCGTAGCGCTTGCCCTCGTCGCCCGCGATCACCAGCCCGCTCTCCACCAGCTTCTCGTCCTGGTAGTCAGTGAAAATCGCCTGCAGGTTCTGCCATTCGCCCGGCGCGTAGCCGAGTCCGAAGCGCGCGGCGATCTCGCCGGTCAGGCCCCGCCCCTTGAAGTAGCCGATGGCGGCGGGCGACGACTTAAGCTGTTGCTTGTAGTACGCCGCCGCGCGCTGCAACAGGTCTTCCAGCGTCACCTTGCGCTCGCGTGCCTCGCGGCTGGCCTGCGGGTTGGCCGAACGCTCTTCCGGCACCGGCATGCCGAGCCCTTCGGCCAACAGCCGGATGGCATCGACGAAGCTCAGTCCCTGGTACTCCATGACGAAGCCGATGGCCGAGCCGTGGGCGCCGCAGCCGAAGCAGTGATAGAACTGCTTGCTCGGGCTAACGGTGAACGAAGGGCTTTTTTCCTTGTGGAAGGGGCAGCAGGCGAGGAAGTTCTGGCCGGCCTTCTTGAGCGGGACGTAACGATCCACCACGTCGACGATGTCGACGCGGGACAGCAGCTGATCGATGAAATCCTGCGGGATCAACGACAGGTTCTCGCGTCAGTCAGGCAGCACCACCGAACAGCTTGCGAACAGAGCACGCGTGCGGGCACCTCAGCCGGCCAGCTTGGCTTTGATGCGGGCGGAGACCACGGCCATGTCGGCACGGCCGGCCATCTGCGGGCGCAACAGCCCCATGACCTTGCCCATGTCCTGCATCGAGGCGGCACCGCTCTGCACCACGGCGGCGTCGATCAGCGCATCGATTTCGGCTTCGGTGAGCGGCTGCGGCAGGTAGCCGGTCAGCACGTCCATTTCCGCCTTTTCCTTGTCCGCCAGGTCCTGGCGGCCCGCAGCCTCGTACTGGGTGACCGAATCACGGCGCTGCTTGAGCATCTTGTCGACCACAGAGATGATGCCGGCGTCGTCGAGTTCGACGCGCTCGTCCACTTCCTTCTGCTTGATCGCCGCCATCAGCAGGCGGATGGTGCCGAGACGCTCGGCGTCCTTGGCCTTCATGGCCGTTTTCATGTCGTCACTGATGCGCAGTTTGAGGCTCATGTCTTGCTCGCGGAAAAAGACGAAACCATCGGCATGGCAGATGGCTGAAATTCGTGAAGTACAAATGGCAAAACCGCAGGCGTTGCCTGCGGTCCTGCATTCTTGCCGTGCTACGAAGCGATTAGTACAGCTTCGGCGGCAGCATCTGGCTGCGCAGACGCTTGTAGTGACGCTTCACGGCAGCGGCTTGCTTGCGCTTGCGCTCTGCAGTCGGCTTCTCGTAGAACTCGCGGGCGCGCAGTTCGGTCAGCAGACCGGTTTTTTCTACAGCGCGCTTGAAGCGGCGCATGGCGACTTCGAACGGCTCGTTCTCTTTGACGCGGATATTCGGCATTACCTTAGTGTCCTTAAATTCTGGAAGCTAAATGCTTGAAGAAAACAAATATTTTAACAACGTTCAGGGTTTTGTAAAAGCCTGACGCGACTCAAGCAAGTGTTTTGTGCGCTTTACGCATCACTACTTGCGAGCGGAAATCACCCCCTCACTCGGAGAACTTGGTGTTGCACTATAAAAACGCTTGGGCATGCGACCCGCGCGATACGCGGCACGCCCCGCTTCCACGGCCAACTTCATGGCCCGGGCCATCAGCACCGGGTCATCCGCCGCGGCAATGGCGGTATTCATCAGGATGCCGTCGCAGCCCAGTTCCATGGCGATGGCGGCATCCGAGGCCGTTCCGACGCCGGCATCGACCAGCACCGGCACCTTGGCCTCTTCGATAATCAGTTTCAGGTTCCACGGATTCAGGATGCCCATGCCGGAGCCGATCAGGCTCGCCAGCGGCATGATGGCGCAACAGCCGATGTCGGCCAGCTCGCGCGCCACGATGGGGTCATCCGAAGTGTAGACCATCACGTCGAAACCTTCCTTGACCAGCACTTCGGCGGCCTTGAGCGTCTCGCGCACGTTGGGGAACAGCGTGTGCGGATCACCCAGCACCTCGAGCTTGACCAGGCGATGGTCGTCCAGCAGTTCACGCGCCAGGCGCAAAGTGCGCACGGCGTCGTCGGCGGAATAGCAACCCGCCGTATTGGGCAGCAGTGTATACCGGTTTTTCGGCAGAAAGTCGAGCAAATTCGGCTCGTCGGCGTTCTGGCCGAGGTTGACACGGCGAATCGCCACGGTGACGATTTCGGCGCCAGAGGCGTCCAGCGCCTCGGCGGTCTGGGCAAAATCACGGTATTTGCCGGTGCCCACCAACAGGCGCGACGCATAGGCCTTACCGGCGATGACAAGCTGATCCTGCGACATCATTCCCTCGTACCTTCTTCAACCGCCGCCAACGGCGACGACAATTTCCAGTTCATCCCCATCGGACAAACATTCTTCCCCATGGCGGCTGCGCGGCACGATCTCGCCGTTCTTCTCGATGGCGACGCGCTTGCCGGCCAGTTCCAGTACGGCGATCAGATCGGCCAGCGTGGCAACACCGTCCAGCACCTGCTCCTCGCCGTTGACACGAATCTTCATGCGGGATTATCTCCGTTCCGCCTGCTGTACCACGTCGATCTGCTGCACCTCGTTCAGCACCTTGCCGAGGTGGGCCAGGCTCTCGACCTGCAGGCGGAAATGAATGTGGATGAAACCGTCGCCAACGTGGGTATCCTGGGTGTCGACGCTCTCGATGTTGGCCGAAGCCTGCGAAATCGCGGTGGCGATCTCCGCCAGCGCCCCGCGCTCGTTGCGCGCCAGGATGCTGATGTTGACGCCGAACATGCGCTCCTTCGTGCTATCCCAGGTGACGTCGAGCAGCTTGTCGTGATCAACGCGCTTGGTATTGGGGCACACCACACGGTGCACCAGCAGCCCCTGCCCCTTGGTGATCACCCCTAGGATGTCATCACCCGGGATGGGGTGGCAGCAGGTGGCCAGCTGCACCGCGCCGCCCTCGTTGCCGCGGATGGTGACCGGCCCGATATGCACGTTCTCGCCGGTGCGCTCCCCGGCCAGCTCGGCCAGCCGGCGCGCCACCACGATCGGCAGCAGTTTGCCGACGCCGATGTCGGCCAGCACATCGTCGAACGGCTGGTCCTTCTCGCCATACTGCGTGAGGTAAGCGGCATGCAGCGCGTCGTCCAGCGTCAGCGGCGTGGAGGCCAGCGCGCTGACCGCCTGCTTGAGCAGGCGCTCGCCCAACTGGGCGGCCTCCTCGTGCTGCAGGCTCTTCAGGTAATTGCGGATGCAGGAGCGGGCGCGGCCGCTCTGCACGAAGCTCAGCCACGACGGGTTGGGCTTGGACTGGGTGGAGGTGATGACCTCCACCGTGTCGCCGTTGCGCAGCACGGTGCGCAGCGGCATCAGCGAATGATTGACGCGCGCCGCGATGCAGCGGTGGCCGATATCGGTGTGCACGGCGTAGGCGAAGTCCACCGGCGTCGAACCCTGCGGCAGCACGATGATCTTGCCTTTGGGCGTGAAGACGTAGACCTCGTCGGGGAAGAGGTCGATCTTGATGTGCTCGAAGAACTCGACGGCGTCGTCGCTCTCGGCCTGGATGTCGAGAATGCTCTGCAGCCACTGGTGCGTGCGCTGGTGCGCGGCGTCGAGCGAGGCGTCGCCGCTCTTGTACATCCAGTGCGAGGCCACGCCGGCCTCGGCCACGCTGTTCATCTCGCGGGTGCGAATCTGCATTTCCACCGGCGTCCCGTACGGGCCGAACAGCGTGGTGTGCAGACTCTGGTAGCCGTTCCCCTTGGGGATGGCGATGTAATCCTTGAACTTGCCCGGAATGGGCTTGTACAGGCTGTGCAGCGCGCCCAGCGCCAGGTAGCAGCTGGGCACATCGTTGACGATCACGCGGAAGCCATAGATATCCAGCACTTCCGAAAACGACAGGTGTTTTTCCTGCATCTTCTTGTAGATGCTGAACAGGTTCTTCTCGCGGCCCTTGATCGTCGCCTCGATATTGCACTCGACCAGCTTCTGGCTCACCGAGTGCAGAATCTTGCTCACCACCTCGCGCCGGTTGCCGCGCGCAGCGCGCACCGCCTTCGACAGCACGTGGTAACGGTGCGGATGCAGATGCTTGAACGCCAGGTCCTGCAACTCACGGTAGACCTTGTTCAAGCCGATGCGGTTGGCGATCGGGGCATAGATTTCCAGCGTTTCCAGCGCGATGCGCTGGCGCTTGTCCTCGCGCATCGCATCCAGCGTGCGCATATTGTGCAAGCGGTCGGCCAGCTTGACGATGATGACGCGAATATCGCGCGCCATCGCCAGCACCATCTTGCGGAAGTTCTCGGCCTGGGCCGTTTCCTTGGTCTGGTACTCCAGCCGCTCCAGCTTGGAGAGGCCGTCGACCAGGTCGGCGATGGTGCGACCGAACTTCTCCACCAGCGTCGGCTTGGTGACGCCGGTATCTTCCAGTACGTCGTGCAGCAGTGCCGCCGCCAGACCCTGCACGTCCAGCCGCCACTCGGTGAGCATGGTGGCGACCGCCAGCGGATGGGTGATGTAGGGCTCGCCGCTCTTGCGCGTCTGCCCCTCGTGCGCCGCGCGACTGAGCTCGAAGGCCTGCCGCAGCAGCTGCACGTCCTCCGGTCTCAGGTAACGGGCGGCAGCCTCGAGAAAGGCTGCCGCGTCGGCGTCGATCATCGCCTCATAGTCGATGATCGCGGAGAGGTCTGCGCTCATGGAGCCTTCCATCGGACGCCGGCTCAGCCCTTGTTGCGATGCAGGATTTCGGTGCCGACGTGGCCGGCGGAAATTTCACGCAGCGCCACCACGGTCGGCTTGTCGCGGCCGGCCTCGACGAAGGGGGCGGAACCCGACGCAACCTGACGGGCGCGGTAGGCCGCGGCCAGGGTCAGGTCGAAACGGTTCTGGATACGATCCAGGCAATCATCAACGGTAATGCGGGCCATAATGTCCTCGGCTAATCAATCGTTTTCAAGACTATATAGTGTTTCGGGCACGGGACCAACGGGGTCAGCCCTGGCTGCCCATGCGACTCAGCGCGTCGCGGTAGCGCAGCATCTGCTTGGTGGCGTGCAGCCGCTCGGCACGGATGATGCTTATCAGATCCTGCTTGGCGCGTTCGATATCGTCGTTGACGACGATGTAGTCGTACAGCGCCGCGCGGTCCACCTCGGAGCGCGCCTCCGCCAGACGGCGCTGGATGACCTCCTCGCTGTCGGTGGCACGGCCGCGCAGGCGGCGCTCCAGCTCGTTGATCGAGGGCGGCGCGATGAAGATGGTGATCACCCCGTCGAACAGGCGGCGCACCTGCTCGGCGCCCTGCCAGTCGATCTCGAGCAGGATGTCGCGGCCTTCGGCCAACTTCTCGCGCAGCCAGGCGGCGCTGGTGCCGTAGTAGTTGCCGTACACCTCGGCATGCTCGAGGAAATCACCGGCCTCGATCATGGCAAGAAACTGCTCCTTGCCCACAAAATGGTAGTGCGTCCCCTCCACCTCGCCTTCGCGCGGCGCGCGCGTGGTGTAGGAAACGGACAGCTGCACCGCGGGGTCGACCGCCAGCAAGGCCGACACCAGCGTGGTCTTGCCGGCACCCGAAGGGGCAATAACGATGTAAATGTTACCGCTGGGCTGAACCATGTTAAGCGTACATCCTGCGCCAAAAGATAATTTTTCAGGATACCACAAGCACTTCAAGCGGTTAAGACGTTCACCAAGCGGCCTAGTCCTGGCGAAGGACTAGCCAGTCCCCTGCCACTATTGCAAAATGCGCAGCTTAATCAAACCAATATGCCATTTTCGAGGGGTTTTCCATGTCACTGCTGGATAGCTTTTTCAAACTCAAGGAACACGGCACCTCGGTCCGAACCGAGGTCATCGCCGGCGTCACCACCTTCCTGACCATGGCCTACATCATCCTGGTCAACCCGCTGATCCTGTCGGGCACCGGCATGAACCTGGACGCCGTGTTCGTTGCCACCTGCCTCGCCGCCGCGCTGGGCACCGGGATCATGGCGCTGGTCGCCAACTATCCGATCGCGCTGGCGCCGGGCATGGGGCTCAATGCCTACTTCACCTTTACCGTGGTGGGCGGCATGGGTGTGCCGTGGCAGGCCGCGCTGGGCGCGGTATTCATCTCCGGCGTGGTGTTCCTGGCGGTGAGCCTGTTCAAGGTACGCGAAGCCATCGTCAACGCCATCCCGCGCTCGCTGAAATTCGCCATTTCCGCCGGCGTCGGCATGTTCCTCGCGATCATCGCGCTGAAGAACGCCGGCGTCATCAAGGCCCATCCAGCCACCTACCTGACCCTGGGCGACATCCATAACCCGACCACGCTGCTGGCTATCCTGGGCTTCTTCGTCATCGTGGCCCTGGAGTACCGCAAGGTGCCGGGCTCGATCATCCTCGGCATCCTGGCGGTGACCGCGCTGTCGATCACGTTTGGCCTGTCCAAATTCAACGGCGTCGCTGCACCCGTGCCCAGCATGGCGCCGACCTTCATGCAGATGGACCTGCACGGCGCGCTCAACGCCGGCCTGCTCGGGGTGATCTTCGTATTCTTCTTCGTTGACCTGTTCGACACCACCGGCACGCTGATCGGGGTGTCGCACCGCGCCGGCCTCCTGGACCAGGACGGCAAGCTGCCGCGCCTGAAGCGCGCCCTGCTGGCCGACTCGATCGCCATCACCGCCGGTGCGGTGATGGGCACCTCGTCCACCACGGCCTATATCGAGAGTGCGGCGGGCACCGCCGTCGGCGGCCGTACCGGGCTGACCTCGCTGGTGGTCGCCATCCTGTTCCTGGCGTGTCTGTGGCTGTCGCCGCTCGCCAAGACCGTGCCGGCCTACGCCACCGCGCCGGCACTGTGCTACGTTGCCGTGCTGATGTGCCGTGGCCTGGCCGAAATCGAGTGGGACGACCTCACCGAGTCGGCTCCGGCCGTCATGACCGCGCTGGCAATGCCGTTCACCTTCTCCATCGCTGACGGTATCGCCTTCGGCTTCATCAGCTACGCCGCCCTCAAGCTCTTGAGCGGTCGCTTCGCCGAGCTCAAGCCGGCGGTGCTGGTGATCGCGGCACTGTGGGTCTTCAAACTGGCATTCTTCGCCTGAGGTAGAGCAGCCGTATGGAAAACCTGAGCAATCTCGACTACTCCAGTTACCTCAAGGGCAGGATCCGCACCGTACCGGACTGGCCGCAGCAGGGCGTCATGTTTCGCGACATCACGCCGCTGCTGCAGAACCCCAAGACCTTCCGCATGCTGATCGACATCTTTGTCTATCGCTACATGGAGGAAAAGGTCGACCTGATCGCGGGCCTGGACGCACGTGGCTTCATCATCGGCTCGGTGCTGGCCTACGAACTCAACGTCGGCTTCGTCCCGATCCGCAAGAAGGGCAAGCTGCCGTTCAAGACCGTGTCGGAGGAGTATGAGCTGGAGTACGGCAACGCCACGGTGGAAATGCACACCGACGCCTGCAAACCAGGAGACCGGGTGGTGCTGATCGACGACCTGGTCGCCACCGGCGGCACCATGCTGGCTGGAGCCAAGCTGCTGAAGAAACTCGGAGCCGAAGTGCTGGAGGCGGCGGCCATCATCGACCTGCCGGAACTGGGTGGCAGCCAGCTGGTGCGCGATAGCGGACTGGAGCTGTTTACCGTGTGCTCCTACGACGGTCACTGAGGGCGGAACACACTACTGGAAACGCAAACGGGCCTCACGGCCCGTTTTTATTGGTTCAGCTAGCGCACAAAAAAAGAGGATACGGCGAGTCACCGTATCCGTCCAAGCACACACACATAAACCCAAGGAAGTAACGCAGAAAGCGCTCGCCCGCTCAGTGCTTGCGCGACTCGTTCTTCACATTGCGGATGAACAGCGTCACGCAAACGCCCACGACGAGGCTGGCGACCACGATGGTGATCAGGCTCAAGAGCCCGACGTCGTCGGATAACAGTTGTTTCCAGAGTTCCATTTTGCCCTCCTGTGGCGGCTGTGCTCGCCTTGATGACTTTGACTGCCAACCATCATACCCATGACAGGATGTCGGGAATTGACGTAGGTCAAAGGCATGTTTTTCTGCACTAGGCGGGCACAAAGGGCGAAAAAAATGGCCCCGGTTCGATTCCGGGGCCATGTCTTTTGTCACTATTCGACAGCGTTTTACTTGCTGGCGCTCATGTCCTTGGAGAGGAAGAAAGCATCCGAGAAGAACTCGTCCTCAGGCAGCCCGAGCTCACGGGTAAAGCTGCGGTGCGCGGCCTCCACCATGACAGGGGCGCCGCAGGCGTATACCTGATGGCCGGAAAGATCGTCGAAATCGTCCAGCACCGCCTGGTGAACGAAGCCGGTGCGGCCGGTCCAATTATCCTCGGGCAACGCCTCGGACAGCACCGGAATGTAGGTGAAGTTGGCGTTGGACGCCTGCCACTGTTCCGCCAAGTCGGCCATGTACAGGTCAGCCTTGGTGCGCGCCCCCCAGTAGAACACCATGGGACGGGTAATGCCGCTGTGCAGAGCATGCTCGACGATGCCCTTGATCGGGGCAAAACCGGTGCCGCTGGCCACGAACACGATGGGTTTGTCCGAATCCTCGCGCAGGAAGAAAGTGCCCAACGGTCCCTTGAAGCGCATGATCTCGCGCTCTTTCATCTGGGTGAACACGTACTCGGAAAACGAGCCGCCGGGCTGGTGGCGAATGTGCAGCTCGAGGAAGGCATCGTCGTGCGGCGCGTTGGCGATCGAGAAGCTGCGCTTCTTGCCATCCTTCATCAGGATGTCGATATATTGGCCGGCGTGGAACTGCAGGCGCTCTGAAACCGGCAGCTTCAGCTTCAGCACCGCGACGTCGTGCAGCTTCTCGATTTTCTCGACGCGGCACGGCAGGGTCTTGACCGGAATGTCGCCGATGCCGGTGACTTCGCGCACCTCGATGGTCAGATCGCCTTGCGGCTTGGCGCAGCAGAACAGGGCGTAGCCTTGCACCCGCTCCTGCTCCGGCAGGGCCTTCTCCTGGTAGCCATCCTGGCACACCTCTCCTTCCAGTACCTTGCCCTTGCAGGCGCCACAGGCGCCATCGCGGCAGCCGTACGGCAGGCCAACACCATGACGCAGGGCCGCCTCGAGAATGGTTTCGTGGTCGTCGACCTGGAAGGTGTGTCCACTCGGGAGCACTTTGACTTGAGCAGTCATCTCGTTACTCTACCTTAAGCTCGCTAAAATGCGGTGTATGCGTACTCTATTGATTGCAGGCTTCGGCGACGTGGCGCGCCGGGCCGTTCCTTTCCTGGCGCCGAGCTGGCGGCTGCTGGCGCTGGTGCGCCAGCCGAAACAGATAGCCGAAGCCCGCAGCCTGGGCGTCCTGCCGGTGCTAGCCGACCTCGATGACAAACGGAGCCTGACACGTCTGGCCGGACTGGCCGACGCCCTGCTCTATACCGCCCCGCCGCCGGAACGCGGTGAAAGCGACCCGCGCCTCGGCACGTTGCTGTGCGCGCTGGCAAAGGGGAAAAGTCTACCACAGCAGATAGCCTATATCAGCACCAGTGGGGTCTACGGCGATGCCGGCGGTGCCTGGCTGGACGAAACCGCCTCCCTGCATCCACAAAGCGCGCGCGCCAAGCGGCGCGTCGACGCCGAACGCCGCCTGCGCGCCTTCGCCCGGACTCATGGCGCCACCGTGACGATCCTGCGCGCTCCAGGCATCTACGCCGCCGAGCGCCTGCCAACGACACGGCTAATCAACGGCACACCGTTGATCGCGGCGGACGAAGACAGCTACGGCAACCACATTCACGCCGACGATCTGGCACGGATTTGTGTTGCCGCACTGCGTCGCGAGGGTGGTATCCGTGTCTACAACGCCTGCGACGCCGAACCGTTGATGGTGGGCGAATGGTATGACCGCCTGGCGGACGCGCTGGGCATGCCGCACGCCCCCCGCCTACCTCGGGTCGAAGTGCAGGCCGCCGTCTCCCCTGCCCTGTGGTCGTTCCTGGCCGAGTCGCGGCGGCTGGATAACGGCCGATTGCGGCGGGAATTGGGCGTCCGCTTGCGCTACCCGACCGTGGCGAGCTTTCTCGCCACCCTGCCAGGCCCGACAACGTGATGTCGGTTCCGGTCACGCCAGGATCACGGTGACCGACATCACTCACGCCAGGAAGGGAATGTCTCGCCACCTCGCGCCAGATTCGGTAACATCGCGCTTTTTTTGACTTTTCCAACGAAGACCGCCATGGAAAACCCGGCTTTTCAGCGACACATCAAGAGCTTTGTGCTGCGTCAGGGCCACCTGACGCCGTCCCAGAAGCGCGCCATGGACGAAGGCATGCCGCGCTGGGGTATCGAGTACCGCCCCGAGCCCCTCGACCTCGGGCAGGCATTCGGCCGCCAGGCACCGAAAATCTTGGAAATCGGCTTCGGCATGGGGACCGCCACGGCGGAAATCGCCGCCAACAATCCGCAACAGGACTACCTGGGCGTCGAAGTGCATTCGCCGGGCGTGGGCAACCTGCTCAAGCTGATTGCCGAGCAGGATATTTCCAACCTGCGCCTGATCCGCCATGACGCCGTCGAGGTCATCGACCACATGCTGGCCGACGCCTCGCTCGACGGCATTCACATTTTCTTCCCGGACCCATGGCACAAAAAACGCCACAACAAGCGCCGGCTGATCCAGAGCCCGCTGGTGGCGAAGCTGGTGAAGAAACTGAAGCCGGGCGGCTACCTGCACGCCGCCACCGACTGGGAAGATTACGCGATCCAGATCCTGGAGGTCTTTTCGGCCAACCCCGAGCTCGCCAACAGCGCCGACGGCTACGCCCCGCGCCCGGGCTACCGCCCGCTCACCAAGTTCGAGCAGCGCGGCATCCGCCTCGGCCACGGGGTGTGGGACATCATCTTCCGGCGTAACTGAGCCGGAGATCTCGATGCCTAGGCCCGCTCGACGGCAAGCCTGAGCGCGTGCCTCACCCGCCCAACAAACGATCGATATCGTCGAGCAGCTCATGCGGCTGCACCGCCGGCTCATAGCGCTTGACCAGCCGCCCCCTGCCGTCGATCAGGAACTTGGTGAAGTTCCATTTCACCGGCTGGGGATGATCGGTGTCGGCGCGAGTCAGCCAACGCCACAAGGGATGTGCCTCGTCGCCGTTGACAGCGACCTTGGCGTAAAGCGGAAACGTCACCCCGAAACGACTCTGGCAGAACGCAACGATGCTGTCCTCGGCTCCCGGCTCCTGCCCGCCGAACTGGTTGCAGGGAAAGCCAAGCACGGCGAACTCCTCGCCGGCGAAGTACACCGCCAGCTCCTGCAAGCCGGTGTATTGCGGCGTGAAGCCGCATTCACTGGCGGTATTGACCACCAGTACCACCATGCCGGCGTAGCGCGACAGGGATTCGGGACTGCCGTCGATACGGCAGGCGGAAAAGTCATGGAGCGTGGTCATGGTGGGTCTCCGTCTCGTATAATCGGCACTGCTAAGCACAGGAGCCGCCGCGCGCAGCATCCTCCGTTTTTCTCCTCAGGTAGATCGCCATGTTCAATCCCAGCCGCCAGGATGCACGCCGTTTCTTTTTCGACACCTGGGCCAAACACCAGCGCAACGAGCCGCTGAGCGATCTGGAGAAAATCACGCTGACCATCCTGCTGGAGCATCCGGAATACCATGCCATCGTCGGCCAGCCCGAGCGCTACCTGGAACAGGAATGGACGCCGGACATGGGAGAATCCAACCCCTTCCTGCACCTGAGCCTGCACATGGCGATCGAGGAGCAACGTTCCATCGACCAACCCTTCGGCATCCGCTCGCTCTACGCCCAGCTCGCCCTGCGTCTGGGCGACGAGCATGCCGCCCAGCACCAGATGATGGAATGTCTTGGCGAAATGATCTGGCACGCCCAACGCTATGGCGGTGGCCCGGACGTCAATCGCTACATTTCCTGCGTACGCGGCCGGCTGGGCATGGGCGAAGAAGAAACTCCACGCATCAACCCCAATGATGTCGGCGACTGACAAGGCGCTTCCGGCTCTTTAGGTGATAGCCCAAGTTGGCGACGGCCACAAACCCGGAAATAGCAAGCGAGGCAAATCGATGCCAAGCCTGCCCAACACGCCCATAGTCACGCTCTAGAGGAAAAAAAGGCACCCATGCATAGCACGGGTGCCTATCCCTCGTTTTATTCGCCTTAGACGATGCGACGCAGCCTGCGCCCCTCGATGAAGGCTTCGATATTTTCGACCAGTTGCCCGGCCAGCCGGCTCATCGCCTCGTGGCTGGCCCAGCCAACGTGCGGGGTAACGATCAGATGCGGCAGCCACGCCTTGAGCAGTGGATTCCCCTCGTTCGGCGGCTCGACCGTCAACACATCGAACCCGGCCCCACCCAACTGACCATACTTGAGCGCCGCCACCAGCGCCTCCTCGTCGACCAGCCCGCCACGTGCGGTATTGATCAGCACGGCTCCCGGTTTCATACGCTGCAGTTCCTCAGCGCCGATCATATTGCGGGTTTGCTCGGTCAACAGGCAATGCAGCGACAGCACGTCCGAGCGGGTCAGCAGGGTATCGAAATCGACGTAGCCCTCGCGCACGCTGGCCGCCCCCTTGCGCTCGCCAAACAGCACGGTCATGCCGAAGGCACGTGCACGCGACGCCAACGCCTGACCAATGCCACCAGAGCCAATGATGCCCAGTGTGGCGCCCTGCAGGTCGCGAATCGGCGCGCCGAAATGGCAGAACTGCGGCGCGTTCTGCCACACGCCAGCCGCCACGTCGCGCTGGTAGGCAGGCAGGTTGCGGAACAGCGCCAGCATCATCATGAAGGCGTGCTCGGCCACCGTGTCGTCGCCGTAATGCTGGATGTTCGCCACGGCCACGCCACGTTCGCGGCAAGCCTCGAGGTCGATATGGTTCACCCCGGTCGCCGCCACCGCCAGCAGCTTCAGCGCCGGCAGGGACTCAAGTGTGGCACGGTTGAACGGCACCTTGTTGGTGATGACGATCTCGGCCCCTTCGGCATGGCTGACGATCTGCTCTCGCGTGGAGGCCGGGAATTCATGGTAATGATGGGGGAAGGCAAAAACAGGAACCGGGACAGGCAAGCTGTCCCGGTCCAGAAACGCGATGGAATGGGTCATGTAGTCGTCGTCAGCGCTCAAAGGTGATCAAATCGCGGTAGGCATGCCAGGTGGCCAAGCCGATCACCGGCATGATCACGATCAGGCCGACGAAGTAGGTGACAAAGCCCACCACGGTGAGGGCAACAATCATAGCCGCCCACACCAGCATCGTCAGCAGGTTCTTATACACCGCCTGCAGGCTGGCCACCATGGCGGTGACGGTATCCACCTCCTTGTCGAGCAACATCGGCAACGATACCGCGCTGACCGCGAACACCAGTGCCGCGAAGAAGAATCCGATGCCAAAATACGCGACCAGGAAGCCCACGTTCTCGGGCTTGAAGGCGTTGGTCACCACCATGTTCAGCGTTGGCAGGGTTGCCGTGTCGTAGAACAGCGCAAACATCAACAGCGACATGCGGAACCAGCCGAACACCAGCACCGCCAGCAGCACGGCGTACAGTGCAAAGCTGTGCATGTTGACCCGCCAAGCCATCATGCTGTGGACCAGCGTGACGCGACCACGGCCATCGAATGCCTCCATCTGCTTGGCGATGTCGTAAAGACCGATCGCCAGGAACGGTCCGGCCAGCAGGAAAATGGTCGACAGGGTTATGACGATCTCCGGCGCCTGCTCGAAGTAAGTCGTCAACAAGTATCCCATCAATACGAAGACGGCGCCGTAAAACAGCGAGTCGGCCGGAGCCCGCTGCAAATCCTTGAACCCCTGACGCAGCCATTTGGCTGGGTACGACACGTTGACATGCTTGACGACCGGGTGCTCGTTTGACGGATGGTGTGCGATATCCATGATGTATCCCCTTTGCAGCAAGTGTGTGTGGCGGACAAACCCGGCATTAGTTTTTTTATAAGCCATAACCACGGAAACACAACCTGGGAGGGACCGCCAACGGGACGACGCCGCCGGGCGTCGCTGCTACAATGAATAGCTTGGATGACTCTAACGAAAGGACTGGGCTGATGGCGTCCGAACTGATCATTGAAGAACTGCAACTAGGCGACGGTGCCGAAGCCACCGTCGGCCAGGAAGTCACCGTGCACTACACCGGCTGGCTCACCGACGGCACCAAGTTCGACTCGAGCAAGGACCGCTTCCAGCCGTTTTCCTTCCCGCTGGGCGCAGGTTACGTAATCAAGGGCTGGGATCAAGGCGTAGCCGGTATGAAAGTCGGCGGCAAGCGCAAACTGACCATCCCGGCAGAGCTGGGCTACGGCGCACGCGGCGCCGGTGGGGTCATCCCGCCTAATGCCACACTGATCTTCGAAGTGGAACTGCTGCAGGTGGGCTGAATATCAACCACTGTTGCAACAAAAAAGGCCATCGCATGCGATGGCCTTTTTTGTTGCAACAGGGCGATTCATTTCTTGGGCGTCAACGGCGCAGGATGGCCGTTCTTTTTCTTGCGGTAACAAGCCATCGCCACTCCCACCAGCAACAGCGCCGCCACGATCAGAATCCCGGCCTGGCCGCGGTGCACCCAGGTCATCAGCCAGTCACGGTTGGCAGCCCCCAGATAGCCCAGATACACCCACACCGGCACCGAAATGAGCGCAGCAAAACCATCCATCAGCAAAAAACGCCAATAGGGCACACGCCGGGTCATCCCGGCGGTGATAAAGATCGGCGAACGCAAACCAGGTAGAAAGCGCGCCACGAACAACACCCAGTTGCCGTACTTGTCGAATTTTTCCTGCACCGCGGCAAAACGCTCCTGGGTGAGGATGCGGGCAATCGGCTTGAAGCGCAGCACGCGATGGCCGTAGTGATGGCCAAGCGCAAACATCAAGCCATCACCGAACAGCACACCGGCCATGCCTACCAAGACCATCCAGTCGACGTTGGCAAACCCCAAACCGGAAATAATGCCGCCCGCCACCAGCGTGATGTCTTCCGGGATGGGCACGCCACAACCACAGGCCAACAACACCAGGAACACGGCGAGATAGCCATACCCGGTAAAGAAATCGAGAAGAATCTGCAGAATATCCATGTAGGCCCGTCTGTCCATCCCCCTGCGCCAGGCAGAGTTGGTGCCCCGTTTTCAGAGCGGGGACGTATCGTGGAGCATCATGATAACACAGCCCATCGTTGCAATTTCTTGATACCGAACAGCCTTCTCCATCGCATCACGGAATCGCCCCCAGCGCCCCGAATAGCAAAAAAACCCACGGCCAGATAGCTGTGGGTTTTTGCAGGAAGTGGACCAAACAGGCTCAGCCAGCGGAACTTTCGATCACGGCCGCGATTTCCCGTGCCCACTTCTCCGACAAGGCATGATCGTCCGCCTCCACCATCACGCGCACCACCGGTTCCGTGCCACTGGGGCGCAGGACAACCCGGCCGCGCCCCTGCAAGGCAGTCTCGGCCGCTGTCAACACGTCGGCGGAGGCGGCTTTCCAGTCCTGCCCCTTGAGCCGCACATTGATCAGCGTCTGCGGGAAGGGCTGCCAATCGCGGCAGACACTGGCCAGATCCTGCCCCAGCTCAGCCAGGGCGGTCAGCACCTGGAGACAGGAAATGATGCCGTCTCCGGTGTTATGTTTATCGAGGCACAGCACATGGCCGGAAGCCTCCCCCCCCACCAGCCAGCCATTGTTGTGCAGCATCTCGAGGACGTAGCGGTCGCCCACCTTGGCCCGACCGAACGGCACCGCCATCTTCTGCAAGGCCAGTTCCATGCCCATATTCGTCATCACGGTGCCGACCACGCCGCCCTTCAGCTCACCCTTGGTGGCACGCGCCTTGGCGATGACATAGATCAGCTGGTCGCCATCATAGACCTGGCCTTTGCGGTCCACCATCATCAGCCTGTCGCCATCACCATCCAGTGCCACGCCATAATCGGCCTCGTGCTGCAGCACCGCCGCCTGAAGGGTCTTGGTATAGGTGGCACCGACCTTGTCGTTGATGTTGTAGCCGGTCGGCTCGCCGCCAATCGTCACCACCTCGGCCCCCAACTCGTGGAACACCTTGGGAGCGATGTGATAGGTGGCGCCGTGAGCGCAATCGACCACCAGCTTCAAGCCCTTGAGATCACGGTCGTTGGGGAAGGTGCTCTTGCAGAACTCGATGTAGCGCTCGGCCGCGCCATCGATGCGGCGCGCCCGCCCCAACTCGCGGGAAGGCCGGGTCTCCATCGGCTGCTCGAGCATTGCCTCGATTTCCAGCTCGATGGCATCATCCAGCTTCTTGCCGCCTTCGGCGAAGAACTTGATGCCGTTATCGTGATAGGGATTGTGCGAGGCCGAGATCATGACCCCTGCCGACAGGCGCAAGGCACGCGTCAGATAGGCGATACCCGGGGTCGGCAGCGGCCCGGTGAGCAGCACGTTGACCCCGGCGGCGGTCAAACCCGCCTGCAAGGCGGCCTCCAGCATATAGCCGGAAATTCGCGTGTCCTTGCCGATCAGCACGGTCGGATGCGAGTCGTTCTCGTGGTTGACCAACACCCGCCCGGCGGCGTAACCCAGTTTGAGCACGAATTCGGGGGTGATGGGAAATTGGCCGACTTCGCCGCGGACGCCATCGGTACCAAAGTATTTGCGAGCCATATTATGTTGTATCCCTGAAAAACGGCACGACATTGTACTGCCAGCCGACATGAGGTGTCAGTGATGAGCCCGTTCCAGCGCGGCCAGCAACTGCAGCGCCTGACGGGTAGCCTTGACGTCGTGCACCCGGACCACTTTGGCGCCGCGCCGCGCCGCTTCCAGCGCAGCCGCCACACTGGCCCCCAGTCGCTCGGCCGGTACCTCTTCACCGGTCACCGCGCCGAGCATCGACTTGCGCGACATGCCGACCAGGAGCGGGACGCCGGCCAGTTGTTCGACGTCGGACAGGCGTTGCAACAGCTGCAGGTTATGCTCCTGCGTCTTACCAAAACCAAACCCAGGGTCGCCCAACAGCCGCGCGTGCTCGATACCATGTTCCAGGCACAAGGCCACGCGCCGGCCAAGATAGGACCCGACTTCATCAACCACATCGCGATAGTGCGGATTGTGCTGCATGGAGTCCGGATTGCCTTGCTTGTGCATCAGGCAGATACCGGCCCGGCTCTCCGCCACCACGGCCAGCGCCCCCTCGTCCTCCAGAGCCGAAACGTCGTTGATCAGATCGACCACGCCGGCCTCCAGCGCGGCACGCATCACCGAGGCACGTCGCGTATCGAGCGACAGCGGTACATTCAATGAAGCCAAACGTTCGAGCACCGGCAACACCCGCGCCTCCTCCTCTTCCGGGCTGACGTAGGGGGCGCCGGGGCGGGTCGATTCACCGCCGATGTCGAGGATATCCGCCCCCTCCTCCAGAAGCCTCTCGGCATGAGCCAGGGCAGTATCGAGCCGGTTGAAGCGGCCGCCGTCTGAAAAGGAATCGGGGGTAACGTTGAGAATGCCCATCAACAGCGGGCGATCCAACGCGAGCGAAAAGCGTCCGCACACGAAGTCGGTCATGGTATTGCCTGTAGAGAGGTCGCAAAAAAGGCGGCAGCACGATGCTGCCGCCTTGGGTAAGGATGAAACGGCTCAGTGTTCTTGCGCCGGGGTCGCACTAGGTTCCGGCGCCGTACCGGTCGGCTTGTCGCCGCCACCGCTACCTGCCGTGCTGCGGTCGGGACGCGGCGGACGCGGCGGACGACCGGCCATGATGTCGTCGATCTGCTCGGCATCGATGGTCTCCCACTCGAGCAGCGCCGCGGTCATCGCTTCGACCTTGTCGCGGTGCTCTTCGAGCAGGCGGCGCGCCAGCCCGTACTGTTCGTCGATGATGCGGCGGATTTCCGTGTCCACCTGCTGCATGGTCGCTTCCGACATGTTCTTGTGGGTCGTGACCGAGCGGCCGAGGAACACTTCGCCCTCGTTCTCGCCGTACACCATCGGCCCCAGCTTGTCGGACATACCGTAGCGGGTCACCATGTCGCGCGCCATCTGGGTGGCCCGCTCGAAGTCGTTCGAGGCGCCGGTGGTCATCTGGTTCATGAACAGCTCTTCGGCAATACGGCCGCCGAACAGGATGGCGATACGGTCCATCAGGTAGCCGCGGTCGTAGGCGTAGCGGTCCTCTTCGGGCAACTGCATGGTCAAGCCCAGCGCGCGGCCACGCGGAATGATGGTGACCTTATGCACTGGATCGGACTTGGGCAGCAGCTTGGCGACCACGGCGTGGCCGGATTCGTGATAGGCGGTATTGCGCTTCTCTTCTTCCGACATCACCATGGACTTGCGCTCGGCGCCCATCATGATTTTGTCCTTGGCGGCCTCGAAGTCGTCCATGTCGACCAGGCGCTTGTTGCGGCGCGCAGCGAACAGCGCCGCCTCGTTCACCAGGTTGGCGAGATCTGCGCCGGAGAAACCCGGCGTGCCGCGCGCGATGACTGATGCCTCGACATCGGCGGCAATCGGCACCTTGCGCATGTGCACCGAGAGAATCTGTTCGCGACCACGGATATCCGGCAGCGGCACCACCACTTGGCGGTCGAAACGGCCGGGACGCTGCAGCGCCGGATCCAGCACGTCAGGGCGGTTGGTGGCGGCGATCACGATCACCGTGGTATTGGTTTCAAAGCCATCCATCTCGACCAGCAACTGGTTGAGGGTTTGCTCGCGCTCGTCGTTGCCACCGCCGAGACCGGCACCGCGCTGGCGACCGACCGCGTCGATTTCATCGATGAAGATGATGCATGGGGAATTTTTCTTGGCCTGCTCGAACATGTCGCGCACGCGTGCCGCACCGACACCGACGAACATTTCGACGAAGTCGGAACCGGAGATGCTGAAGAACGGCACCTTGGCTTCACCGGCAATGGCCTTGGCCAGCAGCGTTTTACCGGTACCCGGGCTGCCGCACAGCAGGATACCGCGCGGAATGCGGCCACCCAGGCTCTGGTAGCGCGAGGGATCGCGCAGGTAGTCGACGATCTCCTTGACCTCTTCCTTGGCCTCATCGCAGCCAGCGACGTCCTGGAAGGTCACCGTGTTGGTGTCCTGGTCGAGCATGCGCGCCTTGCTCTTGCCGAACGAGAACGCCCCGCCCTTGCCGCCACCCTGCATCTGGCGCATGAAGAAAATCCACACACCGATCAGGAGCAACATCGGGAACCAGCTGATGAACAGACTCATCAGCATGCTGGGCTCCTCTTCCGGCTTGGCCGAGAAGCGCACGTTGTTCTTGATCAGATCATCGACCAGTTGCGGGTCGTAGGGAGCGTAGGTCATGAAGGAGGAGCCGTCGGCTCGCTTGCCTTTCAGCCACTGCCCGCGCAACGGATGCCCTTCGATGCTCAACGACTGCACCTTACCCGACTCGACATCGCTGATGAACTGCGAATACTCGATCTGGTTCTGGGTATCCTGACGCTTGTTGAACTGATTGAACACCGTCATCAGTACCAGACCGATGATCACCCAAATGGCGATGTTTTTGCCGATATTGTTCACTAGAGCGGACTCCTCTGTGCCCTGACTTAGCTGGTTGCCCGTATTGATACGGATTGTAACCCCCGTAGGGGTGGATGTCAGCGACGACCTTTGCCCAACAGGTAAATTTCCGTGGAGCGGTCACGCGAAGCCTTGGGCTTGCGGCTGACCACCTCGTTGAACAGTTCCCGCATGGACTTGAGGTAAGGCTGGAAGTCGCTACCCTGAAAAACTTTGACGAGAAAGCTCCCGCCCGGTTTCAGATGGTCGCGGACAAATTCCAGCGCCAGCTCGCACAAGTGAAAACTGCGCGCCTGATCAATGGCGCTCATACCTGAGATATTGGGGGCCATGTCGGATATTACAAGATCAAGTTCGCGCCCACCGAGCAACGCGACGAACTGGTCGAGGACTTCCTGCTCGCGAAAATCGCCCTGAATGAACTCCACGTCAGCAATCGGGTTCATCGGCAGGATGTCGAGCGCATACACTTTACCCTTGTCGCCGACCAGCCGCGCCGCCACCTGCGACCAGCTGCCCGGTGCCGAGCCCAGGTCGGCGAGCACCGTGCCGGGGCGGATCAGCTTGTCCTTGTCGTTGATTTCCAAGAGCTTGTACGCGGCACGGGCACGGTAGCCGTCCTTTTGCGCCATGTGCACGTAGTGATCGTGCACATGCTCGCGCAGCCAGTCGTTGCTGGATTTACTTCTAGCCATTGATGTCCTGCTCAGTCGTCTTGAAAACAGCCCCACCCCGCTCGTGCTGGCGGGAGGCCGTGCAGCCAGGCTGCCATTTTTTAAAGGTACCCCAGGCAGCGCCACCCGCAAAGTCCGTGCCGGCCCCGGCCGCATGCTATCGGACGGCTGCCGCCAAATGAGAGCGAGTACACCGAGGTCACGCCATGGGCATTCCCACCTAGAGGGATAACGCATGTCTCTGTTTTCAGCCGCTATTTCCACCAGAAGCGGGGGCGGAATTTGGGGTAAAGGCCGAAAGTTTAGTAGAATCTCGTTTTATTCAGGAAGCTCATGCCCATGAAAATCGAACTTGCTCCCTTCGAGCGCCAATACCTGAAAGGACTCGCCCACGATATCAAGCCGGTGGTGATGATCGGCAACCACGGCCTGACCGAGGCAGTGGTTCGGGAAATCGCCATCAACCTCGATGCGCACGAACTGATCAAGATCCGGGTGCAGGGCGACGACCGCGATGCCCGCGTGGCGCTGTACGACAAGATCTGCGACGAACTGGGCGCCGCCCAGGTCCAGCACATCGGCAAGCTCCTGGTGCTGTGGCGTCCGTCCGACAAGCAGCGCGTGGTGCTGCCGAAGAGCAAGAAGGCGCTCAAGGCGCAGCCCTGATTTAACCCAGGGAACACGAAAAAAAGCGGTGGCCGGACCACCGCTTTTTTTTCGCCCCGCCCCCGGCTGCCGGCAGCGACACGGGAATGAGCCTGCCACTCGGCGGCGTCAGCTGTCCCGGCGCAGGATATAGGCCAGCGCCATCAGGCTCTGCAGCAGATAGATCAGGCTCGAGATCGCGTGCCAAGTGGCAAAGCCCCCGCCAAACAAGCCCTCGGCCGCCTGGTTCATCTGCAGCTTGAGATTGGCGATGATCGGCGACACGGCAAAATGGTTGATCAGGGTGCATGACAGCATGCCGATGATCAGCCAGAACGTGGCGGACTTGACGCCACGCAGGCCATCGCGCCAGATGAAATCCACCAGCAGGAACACCCCGCACACCAGCCCGACCCAGGCGATGGCAGAAAACAGCTTGCCGGCGACCATGCCGGCGGTGCCGCGGTCGAGCACCGAGAACAATACCGGGGTGACGATGATGCCGATGATCCACATGCCACCGATCCAGAAGGTGCGGGTAATCGCCCTCAATCCATCCATGCGCAGTCCCCTTTATCCAAACCTGCCAGGCGCGGCCCCACCGTGCCGCAAGCCGCTCAGATGTATTTGACGTCCAGGATTTCGTACTCGCGGATGCCGCCCGGGGCCATCACTTCGGCCACATCGCCGGCTTCCTTGCCGATCAAGGCGCGGGCGATCGGCGAGTTCACCGACACCTTGGCGAACTTGATGTCCGCTTCGTCGTCGCCGACGATCTGGTAAGTGACCTCGTCCTCGGTCTCCAGATCCATCAGTTCGACCGTGGTGCCGAACACGATGCGGCCTTCCGCATCCAGTTCGCTCGGATTGATGATCTGGGCATTGGAGAGCTTGCCCTCCAGCTCCGCGATGCGGCCTTCGACAAACGCCTGACGCTCCTTGGCCGCGTCGTATTCGGCGTTCTCCGACAGATCGCCATGGGAGCGGGCTTCGGCAATGGCCTCGATCACCGCCGGACGTTCCACGCTCTTGAGCCGCTGCAGTTCTTCTTTCAGCAGTTCTGCGCCACGCAGGGTCAACGGGACTTTGTTCATTCGACTTCTCTCCGCAGGCGGGATACCCGCCATCATGAAAAAGCACAAGCCGCCGTACGGGACGGCGGCTTGGCTGCTAGTAGCTTGCTGGCTGAATTGTAACGGCAAACGGCGCGGGGTTCAAAGGTTGGCCGAAACCCGCACCGTCCGTGTCGTCAGCCGTTTCGGACCATGGCGTGCAGGTCCTGCACGCTGTACACGTCGAACTCCTCGGCATGCGCCATGCCGACACACACGGCCTTGGCACCGGCCAGGGTGGTGTACTGCGGCACGCGCATCTGCAGCGCGGAGCGGCGGATCGAGTGGCTATCCTGGATGGCCTGACGCTTTTCATCCACGGTGTTGAACACCAGGCTGATCTCGCCGTTCTTGATCATGTCGACGATGTGCGGGCGGCCTTCGTTGACCTTGTTGATCAGCTGCACCGGGATGCCGGCTTCCTGGATGCCGCGCGCGGTGCCACGGGTGGCCACCACCTCGAAGCCCAGACGCACCATCTCACGCGCCACTTCGACGGAGCCGGCCTTGTCGCTGTTGCGCACCGACAGGAACACCTTGCCCGTCTTCGGCAGGCGGTCGCCCGCAGCGAGTTCCGCCTTGATGAAGGCTTCGGCGAAGCTGCGGCCGACCCCCATCACCTCGCCGGTGGACTTCATTTCCGGACCGAGGATGGTATCCACGCCAGGGAACTTGATGAACGGGAACACCGCTTCCTTGACCGCGTAGTACGGCGGCACCACTTCCTTGGTGAAGCCCTGCTCGGTGAGGCTGATGCCGGCCATGCAACGTGCGGCGATCTTGGCCAGCGGTGCGCCGGTGACCTTGGAGACGAACGGCACGGTACGCGAGGCACGCGGGTTCACTTCCAGCACGTAGATGGTGTCGCCCTGGATGGCGAACTGCACGTTCATCAGGCCGACCACGTTCAGCGCCTTGGCCATGGCCACGGTCTGGCGGCGGATTTCGTCCTGCACCGCGGGGAACAGGCTGTACGGCGGCAGCGAGCAGGCCGAGTCGCCGGAGTGCACGCCGGCTTGCTCGACGTGCTGCATGATGCCGCCGATCACCACCAGCTCACCGTCGGATACCGCGTCGACGTCGACTTCGATGGCATCGTTGAGAAAGCGGTCGAGCAGCACCGGGCTGTCGTTCGACACCTTCACCGCCTCGCGCATGTAGCGCTCGAGGTCGGCCGGCTCGTGGACGATTTCCATGGCACGGCCGCCCAGCACGTAGGACGGGCGCACCACCAGCGGGTAGCCGATTTCTTCGGCCAACCTCATGGCGTCGGCCGGGGTGCGCGCGGTGCGGTTCGGCGGCTGCTTCAAGCCGAGCTCCTGCAGCATCTTCTGGAAACGCTCGCGGTCTTCGGCGCAGTCGATCATGTCCGGCGTGGTCCCGATGATGGGCACGCCGTTGGCCTCGAGCGCACGCGCCAGCTTCAGCGGGGTCTGGCCGCCGTACTGCACGATGACGCCGAACGGTTTCTCGACGTGGCAGATCTCCAGCACGTCTTCCAGCGTCAGCGGCTCGAAGTACAGGCGGTCGGAGGTGTCGTAGTCGGTCGAGACGGTTTCCGGGTTGCAGTTGACCATGATGGTCTCGAAACCGGACTCGCGCAGCGCCAGCGCGGCGTGCACGCAGCAGTAGTCGAACTCGATGCCCTGGCCGATGCGGTTCGGACCGCCGCCCAGCACCATGATCTTCTTGCGGTCGGTCGGCCGCGATTCGCACTCTTCCTCGTAGCTCGAGTACATGTAGGCGGTATTGGTGGCGAACTCGGCAGCGCAGGTATCGACGCGCTTGTACACCGGGCGCAGGTTGAGCGCCCAGCGGCGCGCGCGCACCGCCCCCTGGTCGACGCCGAGCAGCGCGCCCAGACGGCGGTCGGAGAAGCCCTTGCGCTTGAGGCGACGCAGTTCGGCGTAGTCGAGCTCGTCGAGCTTGCGACCGGCCAGCGCCTTTTCCTCGCCGACGATGTCCTCGATCTGGGCCAGGAACCACGGATCGATCTTGCTGATGGCGAAGATGTCGTCACGGCTCAGGCCGGCGCGGAAGGCGTCGGCGACGTAGAGGATGCGCTCCGGGCCCGGCGTGCCGATCTCGTGACGGATCTGTTCCAGGTCGGAGGTCACCGGGTCGAAACCGGCCAGGCCGGTTTCCAGCCCGCGCAGCGCCTTCTGCATCGACTCCTGCAGGGTCCGGCCCATCGCCATCACTTCTCCCACCGACTTCATCTGGGTGGTCAGGCGGTCGTCGGCCTGCGGGAACTTCTCGAAGGCGAAGCGCGGGATCTTGGTGACGACGTAGTCGATCGACGGCTCGAACGAGGCCGGGGTGGCGCCACCGGTGATGTCGTTCTTCAGTTCGTCGAGGGTGAAACCGACCGCCAGCTTGGCGGCGATCTTGGCGATCGGGAAGCCGGTGGCCTTGGACGCCAGCGCGGACGAACGCGAGACGCGCGGGTTCATCTCGATGACGATCATCTCGCCGGTGTCGGGATTGGTGGCGAACTGTACGTTGGAGCCGCCGGTATCGACACCGATCTCACGCAGTACCGCCAGCGAGGCGTTACGCATGATCTGGTATTCCTTGTCGGTCAGCGTCTGCGCCGGCGCGACGGTGATCGAGTCGCCGGTGTGCACGCCCATCGGGTCGAAGTTCTCGATCGAGCAGATGATGATGCAGTTGTCATTGCGGTCGCGCACGACTTCCATCTCGTACTCTTTCCAGCCGAGTACCGATTGCTCGATCAGCAGTTCGTGGGTCGGCGAGGCCTCGAAGCCGCGCTCGCAGATCGCCAGGAACTCTTCCTTGTTGTAGGCGATGCCGCCACCCGAGCCGCCCATGGTGAACGACGGGCGGATCAGCGTCGGGAAGCCCACCTTGGCCTGGGCCGCCAGCGACTCTTCCATGGTGTGGCAGACGAAGGACAGCGGGCAGGACAGGCCGATCTTGGCCATGGCTTCCTTGAAACGACCGCGGTCTTCCGCTTTGTCGATGGCGTCTTCGGTGGCGCCGATCAGCTCGACCTTGTACTTCTCCAGCACGCCGTTGCGCGCGAGGTCGAGCGCGCAGTTCAGCGCGGTCTGGCCGCCCATGGTCGGCAGGATCGCGTCCGGACGCTCCTTGGCGATGATTTTTTCCACCACCTGCCAGTTGATCGGCTCGATATAGGTGACGTCGGCCATGTCCGGGTCGGTCATGATGGTCGCCGGGTTGGAGTTCACCAGGATGACCTTGTAACCCTCTTCACGCAGCGCCTTGCAGGCCTGGGCGCCGGAGTAGTCGAATTCACACGCCTGGCCGATCACGATGGGACCGGCGCCGATGATGAGAATGCTCTTTAAGTCAGTACGTTTTGGCATCGTTTTGGCTCAATTTGGATCATTTATTCAGTTCAGGCTCGCCGCGGCCAGCTTGGCGCCGAAGCCCAGGAACAGCGCGCCGGTACCGCCGGTGGCGGCGCTCGCCAGCCGGCGCCGGGCGCGGAAGGCTTCGGCCAGGCGGCTGCCGGCCAGGATCAGCGCCGTCAGGTAGCTAATGCTGCACACCTGCAGCATGCCCCCCAGGGCGACGAAGGTCAGCACCGGGTAAGGGTAGGCCGGATCGACGAATTGCACGAAGAACGAGAGGAAGAACAGGATGGCCTTGGGGTTCATCAGGCTCAGGGTCAGCGCCCGCCGGAACGGATCGCGATTACCCAAGGTCACCGGCACGCTCAGCGCTGCCGGCGCCGGAGCAGACCAGCGTCGCAGCGCGGCGCGCAGCATGTTGATACCCATCCACGCCAGGTAGGCGGCACCGATATACTTGACCACCCAGAACAGCGCCGGATAGCTCTTCAGCAACGACGCGGCTCCGGCGGCGGTGGCCACCATCAGCAGCGTATCGCCCACCAGTACCCCGCCGGCGGCCTTGAAGCCCGGACGCACCCCGCGCTGCGCCCCGACCGACAGCACGTAGAGCGAGTTCGGCCCCGGCAGCAGGATGATGAAGATGGTGCCTATCAGGTAGGTCAACGGATCGGTAATTCCCAGCATGCTCTGACTCCCGTCACGGGGTGGCGCAGTCGTAACGCACCACCCACGTCATGCGGCCTCTCAGCCGCGTTCGTCCATCGCCTTGATGAACTTGTCGAACAGGTACGCCACGTCGTTCGGACCGGGGCTCGCTTCCGGGTGGCCCTGGAAGCTGAAGGCCGGGCGGTCGGTCAGGGCGATGCCCTGCACCGTGCCGTCGAACAGCGAGCGATGGGTAACGCGCACGTTGGCGGGCAGGCTGTTCTCGTCGACCTGGAAGCCGTGGTTCTGGCTGGTGATCATGACGCGGCCGGTATCCAGATCCTGCACCGGATGGTTGGCGCCGTGATGGCCGAACTTCATCTTGGAGGTCTTGCCGCCGACCGCCAGGCCGAGCAGTTGGTGCCCCAGGCAGATGCCGAACACCGGCAGCTTGGTGTCGAGGATTTCCTTGATCGCGTCGATGGCGTAGTCGCACGGTTCCGGATCCCCCGGGCCGTTGGACAGGAACACGCCGTCCGGCTTGAGCGCCAGCACGTCCTTGGCCGGGGTCTGCGCCGGCACCACGGTCAGCTTGCAGCCGCGTTCGGCCAGCATGCGCAGGATGTTGTGCTTGACGCCGAAGTCGTACGCCACCACGTGGTATTTCGGTTCGGCCTGCGCGCCATAGCCTTCGCCCAGACGCCACTCGCGGGTATCCCACTGGTAGATCGAATCGCAACTGACCACCTTGGCCAGATCCTGCCCGGCCATGGTGCCGAAGCCGCGCGCCAGTTCCAGTGCGCGCGCTTCGTCGATCTCGCCCGCCATGATGCAGCCCGGCTGGGCGCCCTTTTCGCGCAGGATGCGGGTCAGCTTGCGGGTGTCGATGTCGGCGATCGCCACCACGTTGTTGGCCTTGAGATAGCCCGACAGCGACGCCTCGGCGCGGAAGTTGCTGTGCAGCAGGGGCAGATCGCGCACGATCAGGCCAGCGGCGAACACGGCGCGCGACTCGGTGTCTTCCGCGTTGGCACCGACGTTGCCGATATGCGGATAGGTCAGGGTGACAATCTGCTTGGTGTAAGAAGGGTCCGTCAAGATTTCCTGGTAGCCGGTGATGGCGGTATTGAATACCACTTCGCCGACCGTATGGCCGGCGGCACCGATGGCACTGCCCTTGAAGAGGGTTCCGTCAGCCAAGACAAGAATCGCGGGTACGGATGACACTGACTGGCTCCTGTTCCGTTTGCTCTGTTTTCGAAGCTTTTATGTGAAGAACGGGACACCGCGTCGTAACGCTTGTCCCGTTTTGTTAAACCTTAACAGTATAATTTTTTTAGCTATTTCTGGCAAGGCGACATCGCCCCTCCGCAATGCAGCACCGAGCAAGCGCTTGTCTTCCTGCCGCTACCGGCGTTGCCGACGGGGCTCAGAACTGGCCATCGTCGAGTTCCAGCACGCTGTCGGCCCCGTGCAGGATCGTTGCCGCCAGGCCACTCACCTGGGGCAGCAGGTGCTCGCCGAAAAAGCGCGCGGTCACCTGCTTGGCGCGCAGGAAATCGACATCGGCATCTTCCTCGCCCATGCGCTCGCGGGCGATCAGGGCGGCGCGCCCGAGCTGCCAGCCGCCCAGCAGGATGCCCATCAGCTTGAGGAACGGCACCGAACCGGCGGCAGCACGCTGCGGTGCGGCGGCGAACGATTCCAGAATGAACGCCACGCAGCGCTCGGCGTCGGCCGCCGCGTTCTTCAGGTTGGCCGAAAGGCTGGCAAAACCGGCTGTCGCCAGCTTGTCGGCCGTGGCCTGCACCTCGGCCAGCAGCGCACGCGCGGTGGCCCCCTCTTCCGCCGCAGTCTTGCGGCCGATCAGGTCGAGCGCCTGGATGCCGGTGGTTCCCTCGTAGATGGCGGTGATGCGGGCGTCGCGATAGTACTGCGCCACGCCGGTTTCCTCGATATAGCCCATGCCGCCGTGCACCTGCAGCGCCAGCGAGGTGATTTCGTTGGCCTGCTCGGTATTCCAGCCCTTGACGATGGGGATCAGGAAGTTGACCAGCGCCTGGTTGCGCGCCTTTTCCTGCGGATGTGGATGACGCGCCGCGCGGTCCAGCGCGGCGGCCGCGACGAAGGCCAAGGCACGCTGCGCCTCGATCTGCGCCTTCATCGTCATCAGCATGCGACGCACGTCCGGATGCTTGATGATCGCCACCCCGGCCGCGTCGGGAGAACCGACGGCACGGCTCTGCACGCGTTCGCGGGCGTATGCCACGGCCTGCTGGTAGGCGCGCTCGGACACCGCCATGCCCTCGACGCCGACGCCGAGGCGGGCGTGGTTCATCATGGTGAACATGTAGCCCAGGCCCTTGTTGGCTTCGCCCACCAGGTAACCGGCGGCGCCGCCCTGATCGCCGAAACTCATCACGCAGGTGGGCGAGCCATGGATACCGAGCTTGTGCTCCAGCGACACGCAGCGCAGGTCGTTGCGCACACCGGGCGTACCGTCGGCGCCCGGCAGGAACTTGGGCACGACGAACAGCGAGATGCCCTTCACCCCGGCGGGGGCATCGGGCAGGCGCGCCAAGACCAGGTGCACGATGTTTTCGGCCAGGTCGTGCTCACCCCAGGTGATGAAGATCTTCTGGCCGCTGATGCGGTAGCTGCCGTCGTCTTGCGGCACGGCGCGGGTGCGCACCTGCGCCAGGTCGGAGCCGGCCTGCGGTTCGGTCAGGTTCATGGTGCCGGTCCACTCGCCGCTCGCCATCTTCGGCAGGTAGAGCGCCTTGAGCTCGTCCGAAGCGTGGTGGTTGAGTGCCTCGATCGCCCCCAGCGTCAACAGCGGCGCCAGCGAGAAGGCCAGGTTGGCTGAACACCACATTTCCTCGGCGGCGATCGCCACCAGGGCCGGCAGGCCTTGCCCGCCGAATTCGTAAGGCGCGCGCAGACCGACCCAGCCGGCATCGACGTATTGCTGCCAAGCATTCTTGAAGCCCGGCGCGGCGGTGACAGCGTCGCCGTCCAGCCGCGCCCCCTGGTCACCCTGCTTGTTGATCGGCGCCAGCACTTCTTCGGCGAAGCGGGCTCCTTCGTCCAGGATGGCGTCGACCAGTTCCACGCTGGCGTCTTCGTAGCCCGGCAGGGAGCAGACCGCCGGCAGTTCCGCCAGCTCGTTGAGGGCGAAACGGATATCTTTCAGGGGAGCTTGGTAGGTCATGTCAGCACCTCGGTTCTCGTGTTTTCTCTTGATGTAAAAAAAGGCCGGTCTGACGCCGGCCTTGATGAGCACTGCTCGCGATCCTGCCCTTACTTGGACAGTTCGGCCATCAGTTCCGGCACCACGGTGAACAGGTCACCGACGATGCCGTAGTCCGCCACCTGGAAGATCGGCGCTTCTTCGTCCTTGTTGATCGCCACGATCACCTTGGAGTCCTTCATGCCGGCCAGGTGCTGGATCGCGCCGGAAATGCCGACGGCGAGGTACAGCTGCGGCGCCACCACCTTGCCGGTCTGGCCGACCTGGTAGTCGTTCGGGGCGTAGCCGGCGTCCACGGCGGCACGCGAGGCGCCAACGGCGGCACCCAGCTTGTCGGCCAGCGGCTCGATGATGGCCTTGAACTGTTCTTCCGAACCCAGCGCACGACCGCCGGAGACGATCACCTTGGCGGCGCCCAGTTCCGGACGGTCGGACTTGGTCAGCTCCTGGCTGATGAAGCTCGACAGCTGCGCCTCGGCGCCGGCCGACACGCTTTCCACGTTGGCCGAACCACCCTGCGCCGCAGCCTCGAAGGCGGTGGTGCGCACGGTGATGACCTTGATGGAATCGACGGACTGCACCGTGGCCAGCACGTTGCCGGCGTAGACCGGACGCACGAAGGTGTCGGCCGACTCGACGGCGACGATGTCGGAGATCTGCGCCACGTCGAGCAGCGCGGCGACGCGCGGCAGGAAGTTCTTGCCCGAGGTGCCGGCCGGCGACAGCACGTGGCTGTAGTTCTTGGCCAGATCGACCACCAGCGCGGCCAGGTTCTCAGCCAGGCCGTGGGCGTATTGGGCAGCGTCGGCCACCAGCACCTTGGCGACACCGGCCACGGACTTGGCCGCGTCGGCGACCGCGCCGCAGTTGTGGCCCGCCACCAGCAGGTGCACCTCGCCACCGATCTTGGCGGCGGCGGTAACGGTATTTAGGGTGCCTGCCTTCAGGCTCTGGTTGTCGTGTTCAGCGATAACGAGAATGGCCATGATCACAGCACCTTTGCTTCATTCTTGAGTTTGGCGACCAGTTCGGCGGCGTTGGCCACCTTGATGCCGGCGGAACGCTTGGCGGGCTCGGCCACCTTGAGGGTCTTCAGACGCGGGGTCACGTCGACGCCCAGCGCCTCCACCGTCAGCTTGTCGAGCGGCTTTTTCTTGGCGGCCATGATGTTCGGCAGCTTGACGTAGCGCGGCTCGTTCAGGCGCAGGTCGGTGGTCACCACCGCAGGCAGGCGCAGCTTGACGGTTTCCAGGCCGCCGTCCACCTCGCGGGTGACGTCGACGGTTTCCGCCGCCAGGTCGACCTTGGAGGCGAACGTGCCCTGACCCCAGCCCAGCAGGGCGGCGACCATCTGGCCGGTCTGGTTGGCGTCGTCGTCGATGGCCTGCTTGCCCAGGATCATCAGCTGCGGCTGTTCCTTCTCGGCCACGGCCTTGAGCAGCTTGGCCACGGCCAGGGGCTGCAGCTCGGCGTCGGTCTCGACGTGGATGGCGCGGTCGGCCCCCATCGCCAGCGCGGTGCGCAGGGTCTCTTCGCACTGCTTGACACCCAGCGATACCGCCACCACTTCGCTGACCTTGCCGGCTTCCTTGAGGCGCACCGCCTCTTCCACGGCGATTTCGTCGAACGGGTTCATCGACATCTTGACATTGGCGATATCCACATCGGAGCCATCGGCCTTGACCCGGACCTTCACGTTGTAATCGACAACGCGTTTCACAGCGACTAGAACTTTCATATTCCTCCAGCAAGTGTCGTCTGTCTGGTATTTGGACGGCATGCCCAAGCATGCGTGACATGCAGTTGCGTCGATTATGCACGCCCGCCAAAATAAAACGAGCGTTTGGTCGAGAAAAGATATGTGGACCGTCTCAAAAACGCAACTGGACTCGAAATACTACCTTGTTTCCGCTCGATTTGCATGCCGTGGAAAGTATGACAAGATGCACTGCAACATCTCCATGACAAACGCAGGAGCGACCGCATGCCCACGATCTATTTTGAGGATATCGAGATCGGCCAGAGTGCCGAATACGCCAAGACCATCACCGAGGCCGACATCCTGATGTTTGCCGCGGTCTCGGGCGACAACAATCCGGTGCACCTCAATCAGGAATATGCCGAGCAGACCCCGTTCGGCACGCGCATCGCTCATGGCATGCTCACCGCCGGGCTGATTTCCACCGTGGTCGGCACCCGGCTGCCGGGTGAAGGCACCATCTACCTGTCGCAATCCACCCGCTTCAAGGCTCCGGTGAAGATCGGCGACACCGTGACCGCTCGCGCCACCGCCACGGAGCTCGACCCGGCCAAGAAACGCGTCAAGTTTCTGACCCAATGCCTGGTCGGCGGCAAGGTCGTGCTGGAAGGCGAATCGCTGGTGATCGCGCCGTCGCGACCGGCGCTGTAAACGGCGGCACCCTCTCCATCCGAAACAAAGGGCCCATCTCATGGGCCCTTTTGCCTGGCTTCGGCCAACCTTCGCGGTTCAGCCCAGCTTCACCATCTCCAGGTCGCGGATGCTGCGCCCGAGAAAGCGCTCGCCGATGGTCTGGAACTTGAGCGGGATGTCGGTGACGTAATAGCGGTACTCGGGAGCGCCGCGCTGCGGGTTGAGCAGGTTGAGCCCCGCCAACACCTCGGCCGTGGCTTCCGCCGTGGTCAGCGCCGAATCGACCAGTTCGACGCGGCCGCCCGTCACCTCGGTCAGCAGCGGCTTGATCAACGGGTAATGGGTGCAGCCCAGCACCAGTGTATCGACATGCTCCTCCAGCACCGTCTTGAGATACTCCTCGGCGGTGAGGCGGGTCACCGGGTGGTCGACCCAGCCCTCTTCGACCAGCGGCACGAACAGCGGGCAGGCCTGCGAATACACCCGGGCATCCGGCATCAGGCGATGGATCTCGCGCGCATAGGCGTTGCTGTTGATGGTGGTCGAGGTGGCAATCACGCCGATCTCGTGATTTTTGCTGACCTTGACCGCCGCCTGGGCGCCGGCCTCGATCACGCCGATCACCGGAATGTCGCCCGCCAGCTCCCGCACCTGCTCCAGCGCCACCGCCGAAATGGTGTTGCACGCCACCACCAGCGCCTTGACCTCGTGCTGCAGCAAGAACTCGACGATCTGCCGGGAAAAGGCACGGATGGTCGCCACCGACTTCACGCCGTAGGGTACCCGCGCGGTGTCGCCGAAATAGATGATGTCCTCGAACGGCAGGCGGTCCATCAGCGCCCGCACCACGGTCAGCCCTCCCACACCGGAATCGAACACCCCGATGGGACGGCGAGCTTTGGCTGTCATGACGTTTCCTCAAGCAGAGAAGGCGCGCATCTTAGCATGCCGCAACGGTGCCGCCAGGGTAAGCGAGCGAGCCAAAGCAGGTTGAGTGCTGCCAGCGCACAGGAACCGGAATGGACACATAGTCCATGAGGATTCCGCGCACTGCCCGCACTCAAGATGCAAAGGCACAGCCGCTTACCGAGCGGCCCGCCCCGCATGCTGCGCCAGCGCCCACTGCACATGCTCGCGCACCAGCTCGGACGGATCGTCGGCGCGCGCCGTGAGCGCCGCCAACACCGCCGGAGAGCTCGGGGCGTTGCCGAGCCCGACCGCCAGGTTGCGCGACCAGCGCTCGTAGCCGCTGCGGTAGATCGGGCTGCCCGCCATGCGCGAAGCGAAATCCGCCGCGCTCCAGCCGAACAGCTCGGCCAGCGTCACGTCGTCGAGCCCGTGTCGCACCGCAAAATCGGCCTCCTCGGTCGGCACGGCGAAACGATTCCACGGACACGCCAACTGGCAATCGTCGCAGCCGTACACGCGGTTGCCGATCAGTGGCCGCAACGCCGGCGGAATCGCCCCGGCCAATTCGATGGTGAGGTAGGAGATGCAACGGCGCGCATCGACCTTGTACGGCTCGACGATGGCCCGCGTCGGACAGACGTCGAGGCAGCGTGTGCAGCGGCCACAATGCCCCTCTTCCGCGGCGTCGGGAGGCAGGGGCAGATCGGTGAACAGCTCGCCGAGAAAGAATAGCGAACCATGCTGGCGGTTGAGCAGCAGCGTGTGCTTGCCGCGCCAGCCGAGTCCTGCCTGCGACGCCAGCGCCACCTCCGCCACCGGCGCACTGTCAGTGAACACACGATGGCCGAACTCGCCCACCTCGGACTGAACTCTTTCGGCCAACCTTTGCAAGCGATTGCGCAACACCTTGTGATAATCCCGCCCCAGCGCGTAACGCGACAGGTAGGCGCGCTCGCCATCGGCCAGCACCTCGTCGGCCCCACGCGAGGCACCCGGCCAGTAGTGCATGCGCAGCGACACCACCGACAAGGTGCCGGGCACCAACTCCGCAGGTCGCAGCCGCAGCACACCATGGCGCGCCATGTACTCCATCTCGCCGTGACAGCCTTCAGCCAGCCACGCCGACAGCTTCTGCTCGGCCTCAGGCGGCAGCTGCGGACGGGTGATGCGCGCATCGGCAAAACCCAATTCGCGCGCCCATGCTTTGATTTGGCGCGCCAATTCGGGATAATTCGGTTTTTGTAAGGACTTCTCGGTCATGGAGATGGATGATACCAGTGTTCGCCAGGGTAGCCTGCCGGATGAAGCCGCCACGCTGGCGCTAGGCGGTGCATTGGCACGCGCCGTCACCGCCGGCACCGTCATCTACCTGTGGGGCGACCTCGGGGCCGGCAAGACCACGCTCAGCCGCGGCCTGCTCGCCGCGCTCGGCCACCACGGCCGGGTCAAGAGCCCCACCTACACGCTGGTAGAAAGCTATCCGCTCGCCTCTCTCACGGTACACCATTTCGACCTATACCGCTTCGCCGACCCCGAGGAATGGGAAGACGCCGGCTTTCGCGACTATTTCGGCCCCGACACGCTATGCTTGGTAGAGTGGCCTGACAAGGCCGAGGGCCTGCTGCCCCGCGCCGACCTGGTCGTGGAACTGGCCGTCGCCGGCAGCGGTCGGAGCTACCGAATCACCGCCCAAACCGACATTGGACAGTCATGCCTCACCCGACTTTCGACCCCACCCGCCGCACCTTGATCACGGCGGCGGCCGCGACCTTCCTGCTGACGGTCAGCCGCGTTGGCCTGGCCGCCTCGAGCCAACTCGTCGCCCTGCGCGTCTGGCCGTCGTCCACCTACACCCGCATCACGCTGGAAGCCAGCGAGGCGCTCAAGTACAAGTATTTCAACATCGCCAACCCCGAGCGCCTGGTGATCGATATCGAGGGCGTGCAGCTCAACGCCGTGCTCAAGGACATCGGCAGCCAGATCAGCGCCGCCGACCCCTTCATCCAGACCGCGCGCGCCGGGCAGTTCACCCCGGACACGGTACGTATCGTGCTCGACCTGAAGTCCGACATCAAACCGCAAGTGTTTACGTTGGCCCCGGTAGCGGAATACCAGCACCGGCTGGTGATCGACCTCTACCCGACGGCGCAGCAGGACGACCCGCTACTGGCATTGCTCGAAGACTACAACAAGGGCAAGTTGGAGCAGCCGCCACTGAAGTCCAAGAATAAATCCGACAAGAGCCGCCCGATCCTGATCATGCTCGACCCCGGGCACGGCGGCGAAGACCCGGGCGCGATCGGCCCTTCCGGTACGCGGGAAAAGGACGTGGTGCTGAAGATTGCCAAGCACCTCAAGCGCATGATCGACGCCGAGCGCAACATGAAAGCCTACATGACGCGCGACGAGGACGTGTTCATTCCGCTTGGCGTGCGCGTGGCCAAGGCGCGCAAGCTGAATGCCGACCTGTTCATCTCGATCCACGCCGATGCCTTCCTCAACCCGAGTGCACGCGGCTCGTCGGTGTTCGCGCTCTCGGAACAAGGCGCCACCAGTACCGCCGCTCGCTACCTGGCCAAGACCCAGAACGACGCCGACCTGATCGGCGGGGTGAAGATCACCAGCAAGGATCGCTATCTGGCGCATACCCTGTTCGACCTCACCCAGACCGCCACCATCAACGACAGCCTCAAGCTCGGCAAGAGCGTGCTGGGCAAGATGGGCGAACTCAACCGGCTACACAAGGATGAGGTAGAACAGGCCGGCTTCGCCGTGCTGAAGGCACCGGACATCCCGTCCATCCTGGTCGAAACCGCCTTTATCAGCAATCCGGAAGAAGAGCACCGGCTGATGGATGCCTCCTTCCAGCAGAAAGTGGCGGAAAGCATCTTCGGCGGGGTACGCGGCTACTTCGCCCAGGGGGCCGCACTGGCCAGGACCTGAAGCAACACCAGGCCGGCAACAAAAAATGGCCCGCATTTGGCGGGCCATTTTCGTTGCCATCGGGATTCAGCGTGACTCCCCGGGCGCCTCGCTATCCGGATGCTCCTCTTCGGCCGGCACGCGGTAGCTCTCATCCGCCCACTGCCCCAGGTCGATCAACTTGCAGCGCTCGCTGCAAAAGGGCCGATAACGACTTTGCGGCTCCCAGCGCACGGCGGCACCACAGGTTGGACAGGCGACGATTCGTACCTTCTCGCTCATAACACGGCTCAAAACTTGCAATGGGTCAGGGTGAATTCGACATCGGCCTCGGTCGGCTTGGGCCGGCTCTCGCCGGTGGCCGCATTGATGAAGCGGATATTCAGGGCGTACTTGTTGGCCGAGAGTTCCGGCAGGGCGCCGAGCGACTCGTCGAAGCCGATACGGATCAGCTGCACCACCTTGCCGCCGGACATCTGCTGGAACACGCCGCGTCGCGCCACATACTGGTGCGACTTGCCGCTGTTGCGCAGCAGCTTGAGCAGAATGCGCGAGGCTTCGGCGGTCGGCATCAGCGGCCCCGCCCAGCGCTGCAGATCGAGGCGGCGCTCCTCCGGCGGCTTGAGCTGCCACAGGTAGTACGACGGCAGGTCGAACTGGCAGGTCCCACCGGGGATGCCGGCACGCTGCTTGATCGCCATCAGCCACTCGTTCTCGCGCAGGTGCTGGCCGAACTTGCCGGTCAGGTCCAGCAGATTCGCCGCCGTGCCCTCGATTTCCTCGATGACGCCTTCCAGCATGTCTTCCGAGACGTTGGGATTGTCGCGCAGGGCCTCGAGAATCTGCTTCTGCCGTTCCAGCTCCTGCAGCAGTTCGGCCTTGAGATCGGCTCGGGAGGCCGTTTCCATCAGCTCGAACAGCGTCAGGATGGCGGAATGGTGTTCGAACGGATGATCTTGGGAAATGAAGAAGGCCAGGCGTGTGTACAACTGCTCCAAACGCAGCAGCATCCGAGTTTTCTCGGTAACGGGGAATTCAAAACTGATCACGGCACCACGGCCCTTCTAGATGGCTTTTATTGGAGTAGTTGTATCGCGCCGGTCATGGGGCACCGCAGAAGAGGAACGCGGCTTCATCACTGGCTCCGAGCCCTGGCGAGGCTCGACAGATAATAACGATGTTTGGCTTCGACTTGAAGCGCAAGTTCACTCAGCGAGCCGCTATTGTCAATAATATCGTCCGCGAGCCTGCGCTTGTCCTCGCGCGGCATCTGCGTCGCCATGATGGCACGCACCTGCGGCTCGCTCAAACCACTACGTTGCATCACCCGCGCCACCTGCACTTCCTCGTCGCAATCGATCAGCAGGGTGCGGTCGACCACATCCCGATAGGCCTGGCTTTCGAACAGCAAGGGCACCACCAGCACCGCGTACGGCCCCTGAGCCCCTGCCAGCGCGGCCAGGCTGTCTTCCAGAATCATCGGGTGCAGGATGGCTTCCAGTTCGCGCCGCGCCGACGGCTGCCGGAACACCAGCTCACGCATGCGCTGGCGATCGAGCGCCCCGTCCGCGCGCTGAAAGTCGGGGCCGAACCTTGCCACGAGCGTCGGCATCGCCCGCCCACCGGGGGCTGTCAACGCATGCGACAGCTCGTCGGTATCGACCACCGCCACACCCTGCGCGGCAAAACAACGGGCCGCAGCCGTTTTCCCCGAGCCGATGCCACCAGTGAGTCCAACGACCTTAACGCCCGCCAAGATAGCACCCGACGATCTGCTCGCCCCAGAGCAGGGCAATCCAGCCAGCCAGCGCCAGATAGGGGCCGAACGGCAGATGCTGGCCCCGTCCCAGTCGCGCCATCAGGATCATGGTAATACCGAACACGGCCCCGACCAGCGACGACAGCAGGATCACCAAAGGCAGCATCTTCCAGCCCAGCCAGGCCCCCAGTGCCGCCAGCAGCTTGAAGTCGCCGTACCCCATGCCCTCCTTGCCCGTCGCCAGCTTGAACAACCAGAAAATCACCCACAGCGAGACGTAACCGAGCATGGCACCGATCACTGCCTCGTCCAGCGGCACCCGCCCGCCCAGCAGGCTGAACAGCAACCCTCCCCACAGCAAGGGCAAGGTCAACGAATCGGGCAGCAGCTGGGTGTCGGCATCGATGAACGCCAGTGCAATCAGCGTCGCCGTCAGAGCGGCGTATCCCAGCAAATCGAGTGTCCAGCCGAAGCGGTAAGCCAACGCCGCGAACATCACGCCACACATCAGCTCGACCAGCGGGTAACGACGCGCGATCGTGGCCTTGCAACTGTGGCAACGGCCGCGCAGCAGCAGGAAACTGAGCACTGGGATGTTGTGCCAGGCACGCACCGGCGCCTGGCAGGAAGGGCAATGCGATGCCGGCGTCAGCAGGTTGAAACGCGGCATCTCCTGCGCGGGCTGTCCGCTCAACAGAGCGCACTCCAGCTGCCACTCCTGCTCCAGCATCTTGGGCAGGCGATGGATCACCACGTTCAGGAAACTCCCCACCAGCAAGCCCAGCAGCGCCACCACCCCGATCATCAGCGGAAGGTTGGCCGAAAGAACTGCATCCATCTCCGTCATCATCAGCCGACCACCTGCCCCATCTTGAAGATCGGCATGTACATGGCGACCACCAGGCCGCCGATCAGCACCCCGAGGACGATCATGATGACCGGTTCCAACAGACTGGACATCGCCGCCACCGCGTTATCGACCTCTTCCTCGTAGAAGTCGGCCACCTTGTCGAGCATGTGGTCAAGCGAGCCCGACTCCTCTCCGATCGCCGTCATCTGCATCACCATATTGGGGAACAGATTGGTACGTTGCATGGCGAAACTCAGGCTGGAACCAGTGCTCACTTCTGCCTGGATGCGCTTGGTGGCCTCGGCATAAACCTGGTTGCCGGAAGCCCCGCCGACTGAATCCAGGGCCTCCACCAGCGGCACCCCGGCGGTAAACATGGTAGCCAGGGTGCGCGACCAGCGCGCGATGGTCGCCTTCTGCACCACCTCGCCCAGCACCGGCAGCTTGAGCAGCAAGCGATCGACCTGTTCCTGGAACTTGGGGGAGCGTTTGAAGAAGAACATGGTGCCAAAAATGGCGCCGAAGATGATGCCGAAGACCAACCACCAGAACTTCACAAAGGCGTCCGATAGCCAGATCACGAGCAGCGTCGGCGCCGGCAGATCGGCCCCGAAACTGGAAAACAGGTCCTTGAACGCCGGAATCACGTACAGCATGATGATGGTGGTGATGATGAAAGCAGTGGCGAGGATGGCGGAAGGATAGATCATCGCCGACTTGATCTTGCCCTTGATCGCCATGATCTTTTCGCGGTAGGTTGCCAGCTTGTCCAGCAGCGAATCCAGCACGCCACCGGTTTCACCGGCTGCGATCAGGTTGCAGAACAGCTTGTCAAAATAGAGAGGGCGCTTGCGGAAGGCTTCGGCCAGCGACATGCCGGTCTCCACGTCGGCCCGGACTTCCAGCAGCATCTTGGTCACGGCAGGATTGCTATGCCCCTTGGCCGAGATATCGAAGGACTGCAGCAGTGGAACACCGGCCTTCATCATGGTGGCCAGCTGCCGGGTAAATAGGGTAATGTCGCGTTCGCTGATACTCCGGCCAAAACCAGCCTTGCGCCTCTTCAGTTTCTGGACCGTGATGCCCTGCCGCCGCAACTGGGTCTTGGCAACGATTTCGGACTCTGCACGCATCTCGCCCCGCACCACCTTGCCGGTACGGTCCTTGCCTTCCCACTCCCAGATGTGGGCTGCCGTCGTCGGCAGTTTCTTTGCCAGAGTAGCCATGGCCTCTTGTTTCCCTGCGCTGGTTATTCGTTGGTGGCGGCTTCGATTTCCGCCAGCGAGGTGATGCCCTGCTTCACCTTGAGCAAGCCGGCACGACGCAGATCGACCATCCCCTCCTGCCGAGCCAGATCAGCGATGTCCACCGCTGTGCCGTTTTTCATGATAAGACGAGTCATGGCATCGGTGATGGGCATGACCTCATAAATCCCCACCCGCCCGCGGTAGCCCGAATCGCGGCATTCACGGCACCCGACGGGTCCGTAAGGCTGCCAACTGCCGTCCAGCTCCACCTCACGGTAGCCCGCCCGTAGCAGCGCCTCTTTCGGAATATCCATCGGCTTCTTGCAATTGTTGCACAAGCGTCTGGCCAGGCGCTGCGCCATGATCAGCAGCACGGAACTGGCGACGTTGAACGGCGCTACCCCCATGTTCAGCAAACGTGTCAGCGTGGCGGGAGCATTATTGGTATGCAGCGTGGAAAAGACCATATGGCCGGTCTGCGCCGCCTTGATGGCGATGTCGGCGGTTTCAAAGTCGCGGATTTCCCCCACCATGATCACGTCCGGATCCTGGCGCAAAAAGGCCTTCAGCGCCGACGAAAAGGTCAGCCCGGCACGCTCGTTGACGTTCACTTGGTTGATCCCCGGCAGGTTGATTTCGACCGGATCTTCTGCCGTGGAAATATTGGTGTCAGGCTTGTTCAAGATGTTCAGGCAGGTATAGAGCGACACCGTCTTCCCGCTGCCGGTCGGGCCGGTCACCAGCACCATGCCATAGGGACGGCTGATGGCCTCGAGCAGCATCGCCTTCTGCTCCGGCTCAAAACCCAGCTGCTCGATATTCAGCGTGGCCGCCGATTGGTCGAGAATACGCATCACGATCTTCTCGCCAAACAGCGTCGGCAGGGTGCTGACCCGGAAATCGATGGCACGCGTCTTGGACAACACCAGCTTCAAGCGGCCGTCCTGCGGCACGCGCTTCTCGGAAATGTCCAGCCGCGATATCACCTTGATGCGCGAGGCGATCTTCTCCTTCAGCAAGAGGGGCGGCTGGGCGACTTCCTTGAGCACGCCATCCACCCGGTAGCGGATGCGGTAATACTTTTCATAAGGCTCGAAATGGACGTCCGATGCTCCGCCGTTGATTGCATCCAGCAACACCTTGTGGATGAACTTGACCACGGGCGCATCGTCGACTTCAGTCTGGGCAACGGTTTTTTCCGGCTCGGCATCCGGGTCGGCAAACTCGAGGTCGCCAAAATCCTCGTCCACCAGAGCCTTGATCGCTTCGGCCCCACCCGCCTGGTAGCTGCCGATCAGCTTGCCGAGCTTGTCGTCCTCCACCACCACGACTTCGACCGACAGGCTAGTCTTGAACGTAATGGCGTGGAAGGCCGAGGTCTGGGTGGGGTCGGAGGTGCCGATGAACAGCCGGCTGCCCCGCTTGTACAAGGGCAACAGGCGGCGCGAGCTGATCAGGTCCTCGTCCACCAGCCCCTGCGGCAGTTGCTCCGGCTCGATGGCGGCAAGATCCAGCAAGGGAAAGCCGAACACCTGTGAAGCGAACGTCGCCACTTCCAGCGAGCTCATTTTCTTGCTGAGAATAAGCTGCTCGACAAAGCTGATCGACGAACTCTGCGCCTGGCGCTGAATAGCCTCGGCATCCTGCAACAGCAGGCTGTTGTGTTGCACCAGGGCACGGCCGAGGCCGGAAACGCCTGCGGAAACTTCCATAACGTCCCTCGTTAGAACGGAGCGATCATCCAGCCAGCCATCAGTGCCGAATAGCGGCAGGCCATGACAGCGGCACACACCGGACTTTAGCGTAAATCTTGGTTACCCGCATGCACTCTACTGCACAAGGGTGGCCATGCTGCAAGTACTTGGCCAAGACCGGTCAGCACTACCCCAGCCCGGCACACTGTAGTGAATAAAAAAAGGACTGCCAAGGCAGTCCTTTTTACCAATCAGACGAAGTCTCTGATTAGAACTTGTGCTTCACGCCGACAGCCACAGTACGTTCGGTTTCCAGAGCGTCGTCGCTGTGGTGAGCGTAACCCAGGGAAGCGTAGGTGGTGGTGCGCTTGGACAGGGCGTAGTCAACACCAACGATGTACTGGTTGATCTTCTCGTCCTGCTTTTCGCCGTCGATCTTCAGGTTCCACAGGCGGCCGTAGCTGAATTTCGGGGTCAGGGCGCCGATGGTGTAGCCCACGGTCACGCCGGCTTCGCGGTATTTCAGCTCTTCGTTGCCAGTCAGAGTAGCATCATTAAGAGCAACGCCCATCACGCTAGTAGCGCCGGCAACACCGGAGTACAGCTTGCCTTGGCCATAGTAGCCAGCCAGGAACAGGTTGTTGGCGTTGTAGCCGCCTTCCAGGCGCCAGTAGTTGCCGTTCTTGTCGCCGGCGGTGTTCTGGTCTTGGAGGCCAACGTAGCCGAAGTCGGCGAAGTAGCCGGCGTTCTGGTAACCCAGGCCCAGGTTCCAGGTGGCCTTGTTGGTGCGGTTGCCGTTAACGTAAGCGCGGGACTCATCCACACCGTACAGGGCGGAAGCGCGGAAACCAGCGAATTCCGGGCTGTCGTAGCGGATGGCGTTCTTGACACGGCCGTCCAGGATGTTGATCGAGCTGTAGTACAGACCGTTCACGCCCTTGCCATAGATCCAGTTATCCGGATTGCCCATGTCGGAGTTGTTGTAGGTGCTCAGCTTACCGATGCGCACCTTACCGAAATCGCCCTGCAGGCCGACGAAGGAATCGCGGGTGGCGAAGGTGTTGTCGTAGCCGTTGCCGGAAGCGGAACCGGTGGTGCCGTCGATGTTCAGGCCTTGCTCAACCTGCCAGATGGCTTTCAGGCCGTTACCCAGATCTTCCGAGCCCTTGAAGCCGATCAGGGAGCCGGTGTCGTCGATGCGGGTGCCGGACTTCAGCTTGCCGCCATCTTTGGCGAAATCGTAGCTGTAGGTCTTACCGTTTTCGATACCGGCTTCGATGGTACCGTACAGGGTCACGTCGGCCATGGCGGCTGCCGGCAGGGCGGCCAGAGCAACAGCGATCAGCTTTTTGTTCATCGCGTTCTTCCTTTTAAGTCAGTTGGGTTTGTCCGGCTGCTAGCCAGGCTAAACAAGGCCAGCCCGAACATTTCTGCACCACCGATAACTTCCGGCGATTTCTGTCGAGACTATAAATCTGGCGTTGCGAAAATACAAAACCGCGTGGTCGGCACGCTGGACAGGCTTCAACCAAGTTGCAACACGATCCGATAAATCATTGTTTTATATGGAAATATAAACAAACAAGAGATGTTGCCAATTTGAGACACAACAACCCGATATGACAAAAACTGTTGCAAAAAAGTCACTCCATGCATTCCCGAGCGGGTTGTCACTCCATGCCTCACGGCCTAAAACACCGCAAAATAAGGCCACTCCCTGACTCGAACCCGACCATGACCACGACTGCCCTCTGCTGGTTCCGCCGCGACCTGCGACTTGACGATCACGCGGCACTGCATGCCGCCTTGCGCCATAGCGAACGCGTCGTCTGCGTGTTCGTGTTCGACCGGGATATCCTGAAGCACCTCCCCGCGCAGGACCGCCGCGTCGATTTCATCTGGCACTCTCTGGTGGAGCTGAAAGAGCATTTGCGTGCCCTCGGCAGTGACCTGGTCGTCGTATCCGGCCGGCCAGTGGATTGCATCCCGGCGTTGGCGCAGGAACACGGAGCCGGCACGGTCTGGGCCAGCCGCGACTATGAGCCGGCCGCCTGCTGGCGTGATGCGGCAGTGGCCGAGCAGCTATCTCGACACGGCACGCGGCTGAAAACGGTCAAGGACCAGGTGATCTTCGAGCAGAACGAAGTGCTGACCGTAACCGGTAAGCCCTATACCGTATTCACCCCCTACCGCAATGCCTGGCTGAAAAAGCTCACCCCCTTTTTTCTGCAGGCCTACCCAAGCACGCGTTACCTCGACAGGTTGGCAAGGTTGGCCGAAACCCCGCTCCCCAGCCTGGCCGAGCTGGGCTTTACCGATACCGGGCTCGGTCGACTGGGCATTCGCGCCGGCATGGCGGGCGCCGCAGCCGTGTTCGCCGATTTCGGCCAACGTATCGAACACTACCAACAATGGCGCGACTTCCCCGCTGCCAAGGGAGTGTCGTACCTGTCGGTTCACCTGCGCTTTGGCACCATCTCGATTCGTCAATTGGCACAGTTTGCCTGGCAGCAAGGCAGCGCAGGGGCGACGACCTGGTTGAACGAGCTGATCTGGCGTGAGTTCTATCAGCAATTGCTGTGGCACTACCCGCACGTCGTGGAGGAAAGCTTCAAACCGGAGTACAGGCAGCTCGGTTTCCCCAACGACGAAACCCTGTTCGCCGCCTGGTGCGCCGGACGCACCGGCTACCCGCTGGTCGATGCCGCCATGCGGCAGCTCGCGTACAGCGGCTACATGCACAACCGGCTGCGCATGGTGACGGCGAGCTTCCTGGTCAAGGATCTGCTGGTGGACTGGCGTTGGGGGGAGCGCTATTTCGCCAAAAAGCTGATCGACTACGATCTGGCCGCCAACAATGGCGGTTGGCAGTGGGCCGCATCGACCGGTTGCGATGCCCAGCCCTGGTTCCGCATTTTCAATCCGGTAACGCAGTCGCAGAAATTCGACCCTGAAGGCAAGTTCATCCGCCGGTATGTGCCGGAACTGGCCGCACTCGATAACAAGGCTATCCACGCCCCGTGGCAGGCCAAGACGCTGCCCGGCGGATTTCTATTGGGACGCGATTATCCTCGGCCCATCGTCGATCATGCCGAGCAGCGGGCACAGGCCCTGGCGCTGTTCGGGCACCGCCAAAAAGCATAAACGCCCCAAACGGGGCGTCTATGCGTGAAGTCAGCGAACGATTACGGCTTGGCCGGTGCGGCCGGCTTGGCGACCGGCTTGGTCGGCACGACGGGGCTGCTGCCGGCTTTGGCCGGAGCCGCCGGTTTCGCCGTCGGCGCGGCACTCTTGCCCGACACAGCGATGTCCTTGCGCAGTTTTTCCAGCGTCTTGTCGCCGATGCCTGGCACGTTCTTCAGTTCGTCGACAGTCTTGAACGGCCCTTGTTTGGTCCGATAATCCATGATCGCCTTGGCCTTGGCCGGGCCGATACCGTTGAGCGATTCGAGTTCCTGCTGCGTTGCAGTATTAAGGTTGATGGCCGCCATGGCGGAGGAACAGAACGCCAGCACACTGGCGAGGATCAGCAGCAATTTTTTCATATCGACTCCTTACTAGAGTGAACAAATGCGAAGCCCGCCCCATCAATATGACAAATAATTAACCGCGATGCAAAACCAGTTCGAGCACCACCTTACTGCCGACGTAGGCGAACATCAGCGCCACAAAGCCAATCAGCGTCCAGCGCACTGCCAACTTGCCGCGCCAGCCATACAACTTGCGCCCCACCAGCAATGCGCCAAACAGGCCCCACGCCATGATCGAAAACACGATCTTGTGCGACCAGGCCGCCGGCTTGCCAAACACCTCCTCGGAGAACACCACGCCGCTGAACAGGCTCGCCGTCAGTAGCAAAAACCCCACACCCAGCACCTGGAACATCATGGTTTCCAGCGACAGCAACGGGGGCAGCTGACGCACCAACGTGATCCAGCGTTTGTCATGCAGCGCCTTGTCCAACGCCAACATCAACAACGCCACCAGGGCGCCGATAGCGAGCAGGCTGTAGGCCAGCATCGACACCAAAATATGCAACAGCAAGGCCGGATTGCTCAGATCGCCCAGCAGATGCTCCCCCGGAAACAGCAGGCTGAAAGCCAGCGTGGCCACCGCCAGCGGCATCATGAACAGCTGCAGCCCTTCCACACGGTAGAAAAAACCGCAGGTCCAGTAGATCAGCAGCATCAGCCACACCAGCACCGACAACGCCCGTCCGACCCCGAGCGACAACAACGCTCCCTCGCGTAGCGGCCCCATCACCGCCATGGCGTGCAGCAACAACAGCACCCCCAGCAGCAGGTGCTCGCGACGCGGATGGCGCGGCAGTATCCCGACACCGCGCCAGTGCCCGATGAAATGCCAGGAAAACGCACCGTAGGCCAGAATCAGAAGCAGGGTGATGACGAGCAGAAAACTGGTCATGAGGTAATTGCACTCGTGAACCGGGCGCAAGCCCGGTGGGTCGTGTAAAATAGACAATTTGAAAGTCTACACCAAGCTGCCCATCGTTGGCAGGCAGAAGGACGCCCCATGCTTGATAACCTTACCAACCGCCTGTCCGGCGTCATCAAGAACCTGCGCGGCCAGGCACGCCTGACCGACGCCAACATCCAGGATGCGATGCGCGAAGTGCGTATGGCCTTGCTGGAGGCCGACGTTGCCCTGCCGGTGGTGAAAACCTTCATCAACCATGTCAAGGAGCGGGCACTCGGCCAGGAGGTCATGGGCAGTCTGACCCCCGGGCAGGCGCTGGTCGGCGTGGTCAACGAAGAGCTGACCAAGCTCATGGGCGAAAAGAACGACGCGCTGAACCTGGCCGCCGTCCCGCCCGCCATCGTCCTGATGGCCGGCCTGCAAGGCGCCGGTAAAACCACCACCGTCGGCAAGCTCGCCAAACTGCTAAAGGAAACGCAGAAGAAGAAAGTCCTGGTGGTCTCCGCCGACGTGTACCGTCCGGCGGCGATCGAGCAGCTCAAGACCTTGGCCGGGCAGATCGGCGTGGAGTGGTTCCCCTCCGACGGCACGCAGAAGCCGGTAGAGATCGCCCGTGCCGCGGTCGACCACGCCAAGCGCCACTTCTTCGACGTGCTGATGGTGGATACCGCCGGTCGCCTCGCGATCGACGATGCCATGATGCAGGAGATCAAGGCCCTGCACGCCTCGCTCAATCCGATCGAAACCCTGTTCGTGGTCGACGCCATGCAGGGCCAGGATGCGGTCAACACCGCGCAGGCCTTCAACGAGGCGCTGCCGCTGACCGGCGTGATCCTGACCAAGATGGACGGCGACGCCCGCGGCGGTGCCGCCCTCTCGGTACGCCACGTCACCGGCAAACCGATCAAGTTCATCGGCGTCGGCGAAAAGCTCACCGGCCTCGAGCCCTTCCACCCCGAGCGTATGGCCAGCCGTATTCTCGGCATGGGCGACGTGCTGAGCCTGATCGAGGAAGTCCAGAAAGGCATCGATCAGGACGAAGCCGCCAAGATGGCCAAGAAGCTCAAGTCGGGCAAGGGTTTCGACCTCGAGGACTTCAAGGCGCAGATGCAGCAGATGAAGAACATGGGCGGCATGGCCAACCTGCTGGAAAAAATGCCCGGCCAGCTCGGCCAGATGGCCAAGGGCGTGCAGGGCGCCGAAGCCGAAAAATCGATGCGCCGCATCGAGGGCATCATCAACTCGATGACCCCGGAAGAGCGCCGCAAGCCGGAGTTGCTCAAGGCGAGCCGCAAGCGTCGTATCGCCGCAGGCTCCGGTGTCACGGTGCAGGAAGTCAACCGCCTGCTGAACCAGTTCGAGCAGACCCAGAAGATGATGAAGCAGTTCTCCTCCAAGGGCGGCCTGATGAAAATGATGCGCGGCATGAAGGGCATGCTGCCCGGTGGCATGTAAACGCCGCAGAACATGGAACCCACCATGCATTACGACGTTGTCGTTCTGACCGAAAGCCGCTACCTCGCCCCCAACGAGGCCGACTGGTACACCCGTCAGGTACACACCGAAGACAATCTGCTGCTGCATGCTCTGGAACGGCAGGGCCTCGCCGTCGCCCGCCACGACTGGGCCGACTCCGCCATGGACTGGACGCAGACGCGTTCCGCCCTGCTGCGCACCACCTGGGACTACTTCGATCGCTACGCCGAATTCAGCGCCTGGCTTTCACGTGCCAGCGCCCAGACCCGGCTGTTCAACGAGGCCGGCCTGATCCGCTGGAACATCGACAAGCACTACCTCGGCACACTGGCAGAAAAAGACATCAACATCGTCCCGACGCTCTACATTGAAAAGGGCGATAGACGTTCCCTGCTCAGCGTTGTCGAGAGCAGCGGCTGGGACGAGCTGATCCTTAAACCGGTGATCTCGGGGGCAGCCCGGCATACTTATCGTTTCCGCCATACCAACACCCCGGCGCTGGAATGCAGCTACGGGGAGCTGATCGAGCAGGAAGCGATGATGCTGCAGCCGTTCCAGCGCAACGTGCTGGAACAGGGGGAAACCTCGCTGATGATCATCGATGGCCGCTTTACCCACGCCATCCGCAAGACGCCCAAGAGCGGCGACTTCCGGGTACAGGACGACCATGGCGGCCAGGTGCACGACTACACGCCGAGCCAGGAGGAAATTACCTTCGCCGAAGCGGCCGTCGCCGCGGTGCCGTTCGACGTGCTCTATGCCCGCGTCGACCTCATCCGTGATAACGACGGCCAACTGGCCGTGATGGAACTGGAAATGATCGAGCCGGAGCTGTTCTTCCGTTTTCACCCGGAAGCCGCCGACCGGCTGGCTGAAGGCGTGGCACGCCGCCTGCGCGCCTGACCTTCGGCCAACCTTTTACTTTTGTACTGAAACCGCCGGGCAACCGGCACATACGTTTGGAAATACCTCGTCATGAATCTGACCACGTTGACCGCCCTGAGCCCCCTGGATGGCCGCTACGCCAATCAGGCAGAACCGCTGCGCTCCCTGTTCTCCGAGTACGGCCTGATGAAATTCCGCATCAAGGTGGAGCTTGAGTGGCTGAAAATGCTGGCCGCCGAACCGGGCATCGAGGAGGTCAAGCCGTTCTCCGACGCCACCCTGCGCGAAATCGACGACGTTATCGCCAACTTCAATGTCGAGCACGGCGAAGAGATCAAGGCCATCGAGGCTCGCACCAACCATGACGTCAAGGCCATCGAATACTGGCTGAAAGAGCGCCTGTCGGGCAACCCGGAAGTGATGGCCGCCAGCGAGTTCATCCACTTCGCCTGCACCTCGGAAGACATCAACAACCTGTCGCACGCCCTGATGCTGAAGACGGCGCGCAACACCGTGGTGCTGCCGGCCCTCGACAGCGTCATCCAGCGCCTGCAGAACCTGGCCCACGAACTGGCCGCCGTGCCGATGATGAGCCGCACCCACGGTCAGCCGGCCACACCGTCGACCATGGGTAAAGAACTGGCCAACGTGGTCTATCGTCTGAGCCGCCAACGCGAACAACTGGTCAAGCAGGAAATCCTGGGCAAGATCAACGGCGCCGTCGGCAACTACAACGCCCACCAGGTGGCCTATCCTAACGTCGACTGGGAAAGCGTGTGCGGTCGCTTCGTGACCGGCCTCGGCCTCACCTTCAACCCCTACACGATCCAGATCGAGCCGCACGACTACATGGCCGAGCTCTATCAGACCATGGGCCGTGTCAACACCATTCTGATCGACCTCAACCGCGACGTCTGGGGCTACATCTCGCTGGGCTTCTTCAAGCAGAAGGTCAAGAAGGACGAAGTGGGCAGCTCGACCATGCCGCACAAGGTCAACCCGATCGACTTCGAAAACGCCGAAGGCAACCTCGGCATGGCCAACGCCGTACTCGGCTTTATGGCCGAGAAGCTGCCCATCTCGCGCTGGCAGCGCGACCTGACGGACTCCACGGTCCTGCGCAATATGGGCGTCGGCTTCGGCTACACCCTGCTCGGCTTCAACGCCTGCCTGCGCGGCCTGAACAAGCTGGAAATCAACCCGGCCGCACTGGCCGCCGACCTCGACTCCAGCTGGGAACTGCTGGCTGAACCGATTCAGACCGTAATGCGCCGCTATGGCATCGCCAATCCGTACGAGCAGCTCAAGGAGCTGACGCGCGGCAAGGACGGCATCACCCGCGACACCCTGTCCGCCTTCATCAAGGGCTTGGATATCCCCGAGCAGGAGAAAACCCGCCTGCTGGAACTGACCCCGGCCAGCTATATCGGCAAGGCAGTGGAACTGGCCAAGCGCATCTAAATCGCCCGCCCCCAAAAAAAACACGTCACTCTTCGGGTGACGTGTTTTTTTATGCGCAAGCACCCGCGCTGGCTAAATTGAAAAGCCAAGCCGGCGGAGGGACCCACAAAAATTCAGGAGGCGTCGTGACGGGAATCGTACGTTATACGGAGTACACCGATATGGTGCACGTTGAATAGCAAAAAGCCAGAACATGATGTTCTGGCTTTTCTAAACTTGGTTGCGGGGGCAGGATTTGAACCTACGACCTTCGGGTTATGAGCCCGACGAGCTACCAGACTGCTCCACCCCGCGTCTGAAGAAATGCATCTTACCGTCTCGCCGAACCAGCGTCAAGCTTTTATGAGCAAAAAAGGCATGATTTACGCTGCCCAGTCCACCCAACCCATTTTCCAGGTCAGCAGGATCAGCACACCGAAGCCAATACGGTACCAGGCGAAAGCATTGAAGTTATGACCCGAGACATAGCGGATCAGCCCGCGTACAGCCAGAAACGCACTGAAGAAGGCCGCCACAAAACCTACGGCAAAGACCGGGGCATCACTCAAGGCGAACAGCGCACGATGTTTGTACACATCGTAAATAGTTGCCGCGAACATGGTCGGAACCGCCAGAAAGAAGGAAAACTCGGTGGCCACTTTCCGGTCGAGGCCAAACAACATACCACCAATGATGGTGGCGCCAGAACGCGAGGTTCCCGGAATCAGGGCAAACACCTGAGCCAGCCCCACCTTGAGGGCATCTCTCCCCGTCATAGCATCGACGCTATGCACCTGGGCACGACGATCCTTGCGCTCGACCAACAAGATCACCAGGCCACCAATAATAAACGCCAACGCCACGCTCACCGCGTTGAACAGGTAGAGCTTGATGACCTTGATAAACAGAAAGCCAATGATGGCGGCGGGCAGAAAGGCCAACAGCAAATTGAACGCAAAGCGTTGGGCCGAGGCGTCACGCCCCAGATTTTCCGCCACACCAATGAAACGAGCCCGGTATTCCCAGACCACAGCCAAAATCGCCGCCAACTGGATCACCACCTCGAAGACCGCACTGGTCTCGCTATGGAAATTGATCAGGTCACCCGCCACGATCAGGTGGCCGGTACTCGAAATCGGCAGAAACTCCGTCAGGCCTTCGACGACCCCCATTAGTAAAGCCTTGGCTAGCAGCAGCACATCCACGGTACAACCTTTCCATTGTCGTTATCAGGCAAAAACAAAGGCAGCCAGGCTGCCTTTGTTCGATTAATGCAAACTTAACTACCTTATTTCTTCGCTTCCCGCTGCGCCTTGACGATCAACTCATCCACCACCTGCAGCAAGCGGGCCGGCTCGGCCGCCATGGTCGCGTACTTGCCGGCCACCACGATGGTCGGCGTCCCTTCAATGCCGTAGTCACGGGTGATCTTGCTGGCTCGCGCCACCTGGGCATTGATGCCGAAGGACTTATACGTTGCCATGAAAGTCTTGGTGTCGATACCTGGTTGGGTCGCCAGCCACTTGCTCATCTCCGTCTCGTCGGCCAGGTTGATCTTTTTCTCCACCATGGCGCTCAACGCCGGGGCATGCAGCCTGTCCAGTGTCCGGGTGGCATTGAAGGTAGCGAACAAACGGGCCAGACCCTCCATCTGCTTGTTCCAGACAATCTGCTCACGACGGAAGCTGACGTTGGTCGGCAGCTTCTTGCTCCACGCCGTCAAAGCCGGGTCAAGATGAAAACAATGGATGCAGTGGTAGGAAAAGAACTCGATGACCTCCACCTTGCCCGGCGTTGCCACTGGCTGCGGATTGGCCAATACCGTGTAATCCTTGCCCTGCTCAATCGCCGCATTGGCCCAGGCACTAAACAGCATCAGCCCGGCAAGCAACCACTTTTTCATATCATCCCCTTGTCGAAATCAATTACCGCCCTTGACCACAGCTCCGGTCAGGCCATCCTGCTTGAGTTGAGCACGCACCCGGTCCAGATCTTCTTGGCGTGTAAACGGACCGACGCGAACACGGTGCACCAGACCTTTGTCGGGCAGATTGACCGACTGTATCGAGGCTTCGACACCCAGCATGGCCAAGCGGGCCTTCAGGTTATCCGCCTCATCTTCATTCTGGAATGCACCTACTTGCAAATAAGACTTAGGAACAGCTGCAGAAGCGGAAGGTTCCCCGCCCTTGGCGTGCTTTCCCCCCTCACCCGGAACGGCATCAAGCTGCCCCGGCAGAATCTTGTAAAAATCGAAACGTTGCTCATCCTGGCTTTTGGCCGGGGCAACGGGCTTGGCGGCCGGCGGGGCCACAGGAGCTGGGGGAGCCGCCGGCATCGCCGGTGCGGTAGCCGGTGTCGCGGGCACCGATGACGGTGCGACAGGCAACTCGGCTATCTTGCTTCCAGGCGACAGCAAGGTCGGCTCGGGCACCTGGGCGGTAGGCTTCGGTGTCGACTTCGTTGCCGTAGCGAAAGGCGTCGCTGAACGATTGAGATACATGGCCAAGCCGATGGCGACGGCCACCCCGACGATCAGTCCAATGACGATACCCGCCATCAGACCACCACCACCACTGCGCGCGGCTCCCGACGAGTTGCGGCGCGAAGAGGAAGAACGTGAAGAATGTTTCAAATCAATATTACCCATGGGCGCTAGCTTGCATCATGCAATCGCCACATTATCCAATAATTAAGACGGACCGGGGAAAAGCTCAGCTATTTGGCAGCCCGGCACGTCGCAGTTGTACCGCCTGCAACACTTCCTGGCGCGAGATCGGTTCTGCCCCCTTCAAGTCGGCAATGGTTCGGGCCACGCGCAGAATGCGATGATAGCTGCGGGCAGAAAGGTGCAGCCGCTCGACCGCCTGGAGCAGTGTCTGCTGCGCCGACGCTTCGACCAACCCATGCCGATCCAGCTCGGCCCCGGAAAGGTCGGCATTCGCCTTCCCCTGCCGCGCCAACTGAATCCGGCGCGCCGAAATCACCCTCTCACGCACCGCCTCACTCGTTTCGCCTGGCCCCTGGCCCGATAGCTCGTCCGGCAACAGGGTCGGCATCTCGATATGCATGTCGATCCGGTCCAGCAAAGGGCCGGAGATTTTACCGCGATAACGTGCAACCTGCTCCGGCGTGCACTGGCAGCGCCCGGAACGATGCCCGAGGTAGCCACAAGGGCAAGGATTCATCGCCGCGACGAGTTGAAAACGGGCAGGAAACGTCGCTTGGCGGGCTGCACGGGAGATATGGATCACGCCATTCTCCAAAGGTTCACGCAGCACCTCCAGCACGCGACGATCAAACTCCGGCAGTTCGTCCAGGAATAGCACACCACGGTGCGCCAGGCTGACCTCTCCCGGACGTGGCTCGGAGCCGCCTCCCACTATGGCCACGGCCGAAGCGGTATGGTGAGGTGCTCTGAATGGCCTGGCGCGCCAGGCCTCGGCAGAGAACCCTTGCGATCCGAGTGACTGCACCGCCGCCGCCTCCAGTGCCTCGTCATCCTGCATCGGCGGCAGCAGCCCGGGCAAACGGCTGGCCAGCATCGACTTCCCTGTTCCCGGAGGACCAATCAGCAGCAAGCTGTGGCCGCCCGCGGCGGCGATCTCCAGCGCCCCGCGCGCCGCCCCCTGTCCTTTGACATCGGCCAGATCGGGATAGCAGATAGTGGTACGGGCACTCTCCGCCTGCGCGCGTGGCAAGAGCTGCAAGCCATTGAGATGGGCACAAACCTCCAGCAGCGTCGCCGCCGAATACACCGTGGCATCGGCCACCAAGGCGGCCTCGGCGGCACTTTGCGGCGGCAATACAAAAGCGCGCCCGGCACGCCTGGCATGGCAGGTCATGGCCAAGCCACCACGGATGGCTCGCAGTTGGCCACTCAACGCCAGCTCCCCCGCGAATTCATAGCGGGTGAGAGCGTCCCCCTTCACCTGCCCGGACGCCACCAGAATGCCCAGTGCGATCGGCAAATCGAAGCGCCCCGAATCTTTGGGCAAATCGGCGGGAGCCAGATTCACTGTGATCTTCCGCGCCGGGAAGGTAAACCCCGAGGTCAGGATCGCGGCCCGGACCCGGTCGCGACTTTCCTTTACCTCGGTGTCGGGCAGACCCACGATGGCGAACGCTGGCAGACCATTGGCCATGTGCACCTCCACAGAGACCTCGGAAGCCTCCATACCGGACAGGGCCCGGCTATGAACGATGGCCAACGTCATCTTAGAAAAATCAGGAATGCCCCAGGGTGGCCTGGGTATCGACCTGCTCTGCCGCCTTGTCGGGGAACACAGCGGCTTCAAGGGCTGCCATGCGGGCCTCCAGTCGCTCCAGCTTTTCTCGAGTACGCAGCAACACTTCCTGCTGGACGTCGAATTCTTCGCGGGTGACCAAGTCCAGGCGCGAGAAAGTCGACGCCATCATGGCTTTGACATTCTTCTCGACATCCTTCACCGGGCTGGCTGCGATGGTGTCACTGATCTTGGTGGTGATTTCTTCAAACAACTTCTGGCTCAGCATCTGGGGCCTCCTTGACTTCGTCATGTTGCACAGGCTTGAGTGTAGCAAAAAGGATTTGCCGCTGCAGCGCCGGGCAGCCGCACAGCATTGGTGCAGTCGCCGCACGCCAATCGCGCCAAGACGGTGCCAAGGCGTAGCGGATGCCCGCTTTCAGTCCGTGACGGTGCCGTCATTGCGCTATATGAGGCGAACGACATGCTCTGGCACGAAACCTGCTTAATCACAGCACAGAAGTGAAAAACGATTCGGATCCGTCAGAAAGGAATGCACATGAAACTGGTCACAGCGATTATCAAGCCGTTCAAGCTTGACGAAGTGCGTGAAGGCCTCTCGTCCATCGGTGTTCAAGGCATTACCGTGACCGAGGTGAAAGGCTTCGGACGCCAGAAAGGCCATACCGAGCTGTATCGCGGCGCAGAGTACGTCGTTGACTTCTTGCCTAAAGTGAAACTGGAAATCGCCATTGACGATGCCCTGCTGGACCAGGTGGTGGAAGCCATCGAAAAGTCCGCCCGGACCGGCAAGATCGGCGATGGCAAGATCTTCGTGTTCGACCTGCAGCAAGTCGTCCGCATTCGTACCGGCGAAACCGGTGCCGATGCCGTCTAAATTCCATAACGGGAACTGAAGGGGAATGCCAATGAAAAGGAATATGGCCACACTGGGCGCTCTCGCCCTCGTCTCCTCCCTGCCGGCACTGGCCGCAGGCGAACCGACCCTGGTTGCTGCCTCCACCATCAGTGGTGGCGATACGGCCTGGATGATGACCTCGACGGCACTGGTGCTGTTCATGACCATCCCGGGGCTTGCCCTGTTCTATGGCGGCATGGTCCGCAAGAAGAACGTACTGGCGACGCTGATGCAAAGCTTTGCAATCTGCGCCCTGATGACCGTGCTGTGGACCGTCATTGGCTACAGCCTGACTTTCTCTCCCGGCAATTCCCTGATCGGCGGTTTTGATCGTGTGCTGATGGAAGGCCTGACTTATCTGAAGGATGGCGGCAAACTGACCGTCCACCCGCTGGCCCCGACCATTCCAGAACCGGTCTTCATGATGTTCCAGATGACCTTCTTCATCATCACTCCGGCCCTGATTACCGGTGCCTTTGCTGAACGGATGAAGTTTTCCGCCATGATGGTGTTCATGGCCCTGTGGTCGCTGCTGGTCTACGTACCGGTTGCACACTGGGTTTGGGCACCGGGCGGCTGGATGGCCGATAAAGGCGTCCTCGACTTTGCCGGCGGCACCGTAGTGCACATCAACGCCGGTGTTGCCGGCCTAGTGGCAGCCCTGGTTCTGGGCAAGCGCGTCGGCTTCGGCAAGGAAGCGATGGCCCCGCATAACCTGGTGCTGACCCTGATTGGCGCCTCCATGCTGTGGGTGGGCTGGTTCGGCTTCAACGCCGGCTCCGCCGCCGCAGCCGATGGCCGCGCCGGCATGGCGATGATGGTGACCCAGATCGCGACCGGCATGGCGGCACTGGCCTGGATGGGCGCCGAGTGGATTGCCAAGGGCAAGCCGTCGGTGCTGGGTATCGCCTCCGGCGCCGTGGCCGGCCTGGTGGCCATCACCCCGGCCGCAGGCTTCGTGGATGCCAAGGGCGCTCTGGCCATCGGCCTCATCGCCGGCCTCGTGTGCTACTGGGGCGCAACCGGCCTGAAGCACGCCCTGAAATATGACGACTCGCTCGATGCCTTCGGCGTACACGGTGTTGGCGGTATCGTCGGCGCCCTGCTCACCGGCGTGTTCGCGGTGAAGGATATCGGCGGCGTTGATGGCAGCCTCGCCACCCAGGCGCTCGGCGTGGTGGTCACCGCGGCCTACTGTAGCGTCGCCAGCTTCGTGCTGCTGAAGCTTATCGACGTGGTCATCGGTCTGCGAGTCACCGATGAAGAAGAACGCGAAGGGCTGGATGTGGTGCTCCACGGCGAACGGGTGGAGTAACACAAGAGATCATTAAGTTGTCTTGTTGTGGTAAGGGACTTGGGGGCGCTTCGGCGCCCCATTTTTTTGCCGGCATTCTGCCGCGCCGAAGAAACGACCAAACAAAAAGCCAGCATCGAGCTGGCTTTGGGCTTGGGGAGAGACACCCTACTTGACGACACGCAGGCTGGGGCGGCCGGACGGACGTGGAGCCGGCTCGGCCTCCGATCCTGCCCCTTCCCCCTGTCCTTCGACCGGTTTCAAGGCAGGAGCCGATTCGGACACCGCTTCCTCCGCCGGAGGAGCTTCGACTTCGAACCCCATCCCCTCCCCGGTTTCCCGGGCAAAGATGGACATGACGTTGGCGACCGGAATCCATATCTCACGTGCAACACCGCCAAAGCGAGCCGAGAACGAGATCCAGTCGTTGTCGATCTTGAGCGCCTGGCAAGCGGTCGGGGAGATATTGAGCACGATTTCGTTATTCTTGACGAATTCGCGCGGCACCGAGGTCTGGTCGGTGACCCACACCACGATATACGGTGTGTGACCATTATCGGTGCACCACTCGTGCAGGGCCCGGATCAGGTAAGGCTTGGTAGACGAACTCATCACTGCCCTTACTTGCGCATGGCCTTTTCGGACGGGGTCAGCGAGTCGATGAAGGACTGGCGCTGGAAGATCCGTTCGGCGTACTTGAGAATCGGCGCAGCGCTCTTGCCGAGGTCGATATTGTAGTGTTCAAGGCGCCACATCAACGGAGCGATGGCCACGTCGATCATCGAGAACTCGTCGCCCAGCATAAACTTCTGCTTGGCGAAGATCGGTGCGATCATGATCAGGCCGTCGCGAATCGCCTCGCGCGCCTTGGTCGCTTCTTTACCGGTGGCACCGGCTTCCAGCGTCTTGACGTGGCAGAACAGCTCCTGCTCGAAGCGGAACAGGAACAGGCGAGCACGCGCGCGCATCACCGGATCAGCCGGCATCAGTTGCGGGTGCGGGAAGCGCTCGTCAATGTATTCGTTGATGATGTTCGATTCGTGCAGGATCAGATCACGCTCGACCAGTACCGGCACCTCGTTGTACGGGTTCATCACCGCGAGATCTTCGGGTTTGTTGTGGACGTCCACATCGATGATCTCGAAATCCATCCCTTTTTCATACAATACGATGCGGCAACGCTGGCTGAACGGGCAGGTGATACCGGAGTACAAGGTCATCATGGCTAAAAGCGCATCCTTCTGATTGGCAACAATAGTGAAGTTTACCATTTTGCCGCCACGCTTTTCCAGTTTTAGCCATTAAGCCCCTGTTTGAAAAAGAAAAAGGGCGGGATTTACCCGCCCTTGTCTTCGGCCAACCTTCAGACTCAGTGAATGTCTTTCCAGTATTCCTTCTTCAGGAAGTAGGCCAGTGGCAGCAGCAGCAGGCCCAGGAACATCAGCACGACGTAGCCGATCTGGTGGCGCTTCACCTGGGCCGGTTCGCCCATGTACACCAGATAGTTGGTCAGATCGGCCATGCGGCGGTCGAATTCGACGGTATTGGCCTTGCCGTTTTCCAGCTTGGTCATGGTACCGGCCTTGACCAGCTCGAGCTGATGCTCTTCGTGGCCGCCTTCACCCTTGACCGTCTTCAGCACCTGATCACCCTGCCACTGCCAGAACACATGCGGCATGCCGACTTTGTCGAATACCAGGTTGTTCCAGCCGGTGGGACGCGTGTCGTCACGGTAGAAACCGCGCAGGTAGGCGTACAGGTAGTCGGCACCGCGCGAGCGTGCGATCACCGACAGGTCCGGCGGCGCGGCGCCGAGCCAGACCTTGGCATCCTTCTTGCCCATGGCGATGCTCATGGTGTCACCCACCTTGGCGTCCGGCGGCAGCAGGTTTTCCTTGATCTGGTCTTCGGTCAGACCGATATCCGCCAGACGGTTGTAACGCATGGCGTTGGCCGAATGGCAGGACAAGCAGTAGTTGGTAAAGAGCTGCGCGCCGCGCTGCAGCGACTCGGTATCATGGATATCGATCGGAGCCTTTTCCAGCGCAGGGCCCCCTTCGGAGGCCACGGCAGCCCCCAGCGGCAGCATGAACGCAGCAGCGGCGATCAGATGACGGATTTTGGTTTTCATATTGTCCATCCCCCTCGTTACACGTTCATGGCAAACAGCGCTGCACCGACAACGGTCACGGCAACCAGCACCAGGAAACGAAGCTGACGCTTGGTGTTGGTCTCGGTAACGCGGCTCGGAACCGGCTCACTGCCGACATCGTTCTTGGTGTAGATCGGCATGCCCAGGAAGAAAGCGAAGTAGATCGCAGACAGGATCTGGGCGATCACGGTGCGGGTATTGGTGGACGGCATGGCCCCCAGGATACCCAGGCCGATAAAGGCGATGATGAACAGGACCAGCATGAACTTGAACTTCGGACCGCGATAGCGGATCGATTTCACCGGCGACTTGTCCAGCCACGGCAAGAAGGCGATCAGCACCACAGCCGCGCCCATGCCCAGCACGCCCCACACCTGGGTGCCCAGGAAGGACGGAATGGCGCGCAGAATGGCGTAGAACGGCGTGAAGTACCATACCGGTGCGATGTGCGGCGGGGTCTTCAGCGGGTCGGCCGGGTCGAAGTTCGGGTGCTCGAGGAAGAAGCCACCCATTTCCGGCATGAAGAACACGATGGCCGAGAACACGATCAGGAACACGGCAACGCCCAGTACGTCCTTGACGGTGTAGTACGGGTGGAACGGAATGCCGTCGAGCGGAATGCCGGTCTTCGGGTCCTTGTTCTTCTTGATTTCGACGCCATCAGGGTTGTTGGAACCCACTTCGTGCAGCGCCACCAGGTGGGCCACCACTAGTGCCAGCAGCACCAGCGGAACCGCGATCACGTGCAGCGCGAAGAAGCGGTTCAGGGTCGCGTCGGACACCACGTAGTCACCACGGATCCATACCGACAGATCCGGGCCGATGACCGGGATCGAACCGAACAGGTTCACGATCACCTGAGCGCCCCAGAACGACATCTGGCCCCACGGCAGCAGGTAACCCATGAAGGCTTCGGCCATCAGGCACAGGAAGATCAGGGTACCAAACACCCAGATCAGTTCACGCGGTTGCTTGTACGAACCGTAGATCAGACCGCGGAACATGTGCAGGTAGACCACGATGAAGAACATCGAGGCGCCGGTGGAGTGCATGTAGCGGATGATCCAGCCCCCGGCCACGTCGCGCATGATGTACTCGACGGACAGGAAGGCAGTCGCGGCATCCGGCTTGTAGTTCATGGTGAGGAAGATGCCGGTGACGATCTGGATCACCAGTACCAGCATCGCCAGGCTGCCGAAGAAGTACCAGAAGTTGAAGTTCTTGGGCGCGTAGTACTCGGTGATGTGCGCCTTCATGGTGGATGACAGCGGGAAGCGCTCGTCGATCCAGTTCAGGATGCTTTGTCCTTTGCTCATTTTTCGCCCTCAGCTTATTTGTCGGCGCCAATCAATAGGCGGCTATCGGACAGATACTTGTGCGGCGGGATTTCCAGGTTCTTCGGTGCCGGCACCCCTTTGAAAACCCGTGCCGCCAGGTCGAACTTCGAGCCATGACAGGGGCAATAGAAACCGCCAAGCCATTCCGGGCCGAGGTCGGCCGGGGCGAGGTCGGGACGGAACGTCGGCGAACAGCCCAGGTGGGTACAGATGCCCACCGCCACCAAGAGTTCCGGCTTGATCGAACGGTATTCGTTCTTGCAGTATTCCGGCTGCTGCTCGACTTCCGACTTGGGATCGACCAGCTTGTCGTCGTTCTTGGCGAGGTTCTTCACCATCTCCGGAGTACGCGACAACACCCACACCGGCTTACCGCGCCATTCGACGTTGATCTTCTGGCCCGGCTCCAGCTTGCCGATCTCGACCTCGACCGGCGCACCGGCAGCCTTGGCCCTCTCGGACGGGAAGAAACTCATCAGAAACGGCGTTGCCACCCCGGCTACCGCCACACCACCAACCGCGCTGGTTGCTACCGTCAGGAAACGACGGCGCCCCGCATCGACGTGTTGCTCACTCATTACAGTCATCCTCAAACGTGGAAACCGAGCTCAAATCCTGCCGATTTTACCCGAATACCCACATGGACTTGAAGGGCGGATGCAAATTAATTACCGAAGTTCCCTTTGACCTAGATCAGACAGGATTAGGGATATCGGCAAAAACCACACTAACTTCATGATTATTGGAGAGCCACGCTCCCAGAGCCTGGATGCCATAACGCTCCGTCGCGTGATGTCCCGCGGCAACAAACGCTACGCCATATTCGAGCGCCATATGATGCTGCTGCTCCGACACCTCTCCAGTGACGAAAACGTCCACTCCCAGCGCAATGGCATCGGCGAAATACCCCTGCGCCCCCCCCGTGCACCAGGCCACCTGCCGCACCTCTTTATCCGGGCTCCCCAGCAGCAACGCCTCACGCCCCAGGTGCGTACCGATAGCACGGGCAAAATCGTCGGCCCGCTGCGGCTGCGGCACGGCACCGAACCACAGCAGGCCCTGATCACCGGACTGGCCCTCAACCTGCCAACCCAGCTCCTTGGCGAGCTGTGCGTTATTGCCCAGTTCCAGATGGGCATCGAGCGGCAAGTGGTAGGCCAACAGGCTGATATCGTGTGCCAGCAGGGTCTGCAGCCGGCGCTTCTTGATGCCGACCAGACGCGGGTCTTCGTTCTTCCAGAAATAGCCGTGATGCACCAGGATGGCGTCGGCCTGCTGCGAGATGGCCACATCGAGCAGCGCCTGCGACGCGGTCACGCCGGTGACGATGGTACGCACCTCGGCCCTGCCCTCCACCTGTAGCCCGTTGGGGGCATAGTCCTTGAAACGCCAGGGCTCCAGTTGCGCGTCGAGTACGCGCTGCAATTCGCTCAGTTGCATGAGTCTCTCCCGATGATCGATGGGCGGATTGTGCCAGAAAGCGGGCGCCCAGATGACCTTCGGCCAACCTTGCCAAGGTTGGCCGAAGAAAAAGAAAAACCCCGCAAAGTTTGCGGGGTTTTTCGGCAGGTCGGCACAATGCGCTTCACAGCGATTGCGCCCTAACCTGGTTGGCTTACATCATGCCGTCCATGCCCATGCCGCCCATGCCGCCCATCGGAGCAGCCGGCTTGTCTTCCGGCAGTTCGGCGATCATGCAGTCGGTGGTCAGCATCAGACCGGAAACCGAAGCCGCGTGTTGCAGAGCGGTACGGGTCACCTTAGCCGGATCCAACACACCCATCTCGATCATGTCGCCGTACTCGCCGCTGGCAGCGTTGTAACCGAAGTTACCCTTGCCTTCCAGCACCTTGTTCACAACAACCGACGGCTCGTCGCCGGCGTTCTGAACGATCTGGCGCAGCGGGGCTTCGATGGCCTTCAGCACGATCTTGACGCCGGCGTCCTGATCGACATTGTCGGTCACCAGCGACTCCAGGGTAGCGCGAGCGCGCAGGATGGCCACGCCACCGCCAGGCACCACGCCTTCTTCCACGGCAGCACGGGTCGCATGCAGCGCGTCTTCGACACGGGCCTTCTTCTCTTTCATTTCCACTTCGGTAGCGGCACCAACCTTGATCACGGCAACGCCGCCGGCCAGCTTGGCCACGCGCTCTTGCAGTTTTTCACGGTCATAGTCGGAAGTGGCTTCTTCGATCTGGCGGCGGATTTCGCCAACGCGAGCCTGGATGGCAGCGTGCTCGCCGACACCGTCGATGATGATGGTGTTTTCCTTGCCCACTTCGATACGCTTGGCTTGGCCCAGCATGTCGAGGGTGACTTTCTCCAGGGTCAGACCCACTTCTTCGGCGATCACGGTACCGCCGGTCAGAGTAGCGATGTCCTGCAGCATGGCCTTGCGGCGATCGCCGAAGCCCGGAGCCTTGACTGCCACCACTTTCAGGATGCCGCGGATGGTGTTCACCACCAGCGTGGCCAGCGCTTCGCCTTCGACGTCTTCGGCAATGATCAGCAGCGGGCGGCTGGCCTTGGCGACTTGCTCCAGCACCGGCAGCAGATCACGGATGTTGGAGATTTTCTTGTCGAACAGCAGCACGAACGGGTTGTCCAGTGCGGCGATCTGCTTTTCCTGGTTGTTGATGAAGTACGGGGACAGGTAGCCGCGGTCGAACTGCATGCCTTCCACCACGTCCAGCTCGTTGCTCAGCGACTTGCCGTCTTCAACGGTGATCACGCCTTCCTTGCCCACTTTTTCCATGGCGTCGGCGATGATCTGGCCGATATCCAGGTCGGAGTTGGCGGAGATCGAACCCACCTGGGCGATTTCCTTGGAGGTGGTGCACGGCTTGGCGATCTTGGCCAGTTCACCCACCAGGGCCACCACGGCCTTGTCGATGCCGCGCTTCAGGTCCATCGGGTTCATGCCGGCGGCAACAAACTTCATGCCTTCCTGCACGATGGCTTGCGCCAGCACGGTTGCGGTGGTGGTACCGTCACCGGCCACGTCGGAGGTCTTGGAAGCCACTTCCTTGACCATCTGGGCGCCCATGTTCTCGAACTTGTCCTTCAGTTCGATTTCCTTGGCCACGGACACACCGTCCTTGGTGATGGTCGGCGCGCCGAAGGAGCGATCCAGCACCACGTTGCGGCCTTTCGGGCCCAGGGTCACTTTAACGGCGTCGGCCAGAATGTTGACACCGTTGACCATCTTGGCACGAGCGGAATCACCGAATTTTACGTCTTTAGCAGCCATTCTTTACTTCTCCAGAATCTGATTCAGTCGGTTGTGGGGACGGATTACTCAACGATGCCCATAACGTCTTCCTCGCGCATCACGAGGACTTCATCGCCATCGACCTTGACGGTCTGGCCGGAGTACTTGCCGAAGATCACTTTGTCGCCGACCTTCAGCTCCAGCGGACGGCGCTCGCCGTTTTCCAGAATCTTGCCGTTGCCCACGGCGATCACTTCGCCCATGTCCGGCTTCTCGGCAGCCGCACCCGGCAGAACGATACCGGAAGCCGTCTTTTCTTCCGCCTCGAGGCGCTTGATTACAACACGGTCGTGCAAAGGACGAATTGCCATTGTTCTCTCCTGTTAGCAGTGGCTGGTGAGAATGAAAAATCAATCAAATCAGCAAATTGGCCCGGCGCATTAGCACTCGGGGCTTGCGAGTGCTAATGATAGGGACGGGGCAAGAGGTTTTCAAGAGAGGGGACCGTCAAAAAATTTTCTATCGATTCTGCTTATACGATAGCGCCGCCGACCTCTCCTTACCGAGTGCGGGGCGGTAAAGCACCATCCAGCGCGGAGACCTGAACCGGATGATCATGCGATACAGGTACAGGTACGTCAGCACAAACACACCCACACACACCATCAAGACCGTGGTGTTGTTCCAGAACAGCATCGCAGGTGCGACCGACAAGGACGACAATGCCCACAGATAGGGAGAAGTCATGCTGTTTCGACGGGTCAGATGGCGCGCCTCCTTCGAACCCACCATCCAACGTACCAAGCGTTTGTAGATCATCTGATGCAAGTGCAAGGCATCGGGGTAGCCTACCGAGCGCCCCTGCAGGAATTTCCGGCGATAGATCGAGAAAACTGTTTCGAATACGGGGTAAATTACCAGCAGCAGCGGAAACCACGGCGAGACTTCCGTGTGCCTAGCCACCAGCAACACTGATAGCTCCGCGATCAGAAAGCCAATCAGGTACGCCCCCCCATCGCCGGCAAAGAGCAACCCTCGCGGGAAGTTCCATACCAAAAAGCCCAGCACCGCCCCCGTCGCAGCAAAACACAGCCCCATGATCTGCGGGTCGCGAACCTTGAACGCCACATAGGCTAAAGCCATGAAAATGAACACCGACACCATCCCAGCAAGACCGTTGTAGCCATCGATGATATTGATGGCATGGGCCACACCACCAACGGCAAACATAGTGAACAGCAGCGAAATGGCCCAGTGGTAACGCAAAAGCTGATCCACACCAAGCACATCCAGCCGCAACAAGCCGGCATTCAGCAACCAGAACCCCATGCCTGCCGCCACGAACGTAGCCAGCAGTCGAGGCAGCGGGCCAACCCTCTTGGTCAAATCTTCGGCCAGCCCAGCCGCAAAGGCAGGCAGCGCAGCGACAATAAGTACAAGGCTTAGATACTCTCCCGTCGATAAGGCAAGAATCAGTGCTCCTACCCCCAGTCCAGCCATGACAGGCACTCCGCCTATGCGGGGAACGGGGGTCGCATGGAATTTCTGTACCCCGCCAAGGTCATGATCAGAGGAAAAACGATCATGCAGATGACGAAAGCGGACCAACAATACAGCGACAATAAAGGAGCAAAACAGCGCCCCAAGAAGAATGAGAAGCATGCCAGATTCGATCAGGTAAGGGATTTGGATAACCCAAAGGCCCTGGATGGCTACGGACAGGAAAAACAGATTGTACCAACCAGGCTGCTACCGTAACAACGCTAGTCTCGCTCAAACCCATTCAAACCACATCATGCAATGATCCTAATTTAAGGGGTAGAGCATCACTATCGTTACATGCGAAAATCTCAAATCATTCTGTGCTGACAGTCTGCAAACAAGCGACCACCTTTTGTTTACTGCAGCTAACCATATTGGCATAGCAATACCAAACCAACTTCAAGAATGCAGCATTCATGATCCTTGTTACTGGCGGCGCCGGTTTTATCGGTGGTAACTTCGTACTCGACTGGCTCGCAGGCACCCAAGAGCCAGTGATCAACCTCGACAAGCTGACCTATGCCGGCAATCTCGACACCCTGGTACTGCTCAAGGGAGATCCACGCCATCTGTTCGTACATGGCGATATCAGCGACCGAGAACTCGTCACACGGCTACTGACAGAACACTGCCCTCGTGCCGTGATCAATTTTGCTGCCGAATCGCACGTCGACCGCTCTATCAGTGGGCCAGGAGAGTTCATCCAGACCAACGTAGTCGGCACGTTCAACCTGCTTGAGACCGTCCGTGGCTACTGGAACGATCTGACTACTGCGGATAAGCAATCGTTCCGATTCCTGCATGTCTCCACTGACGAAGTCTATGGCACCCTACAGCCTGACGATCCACCGTTCGCCGAAACCAACGCCTTTGAGCCGAACAGCCCATATTCCGCGAGCAAGGCCGCCAGCGACCACTTGGTCCGGGCCTGGCACCATACCTATGGTTTGCCGGTACTGACGACCAACTGCAGCAACAACTATGGCCCATACCACTTTCCGGAAAAGCTGATCCCGCTGGTCATCCTCAACGCCTTGGCCGGCAAGCCACTGCCGATCTACGGCGACGGGCAGCAGGTACGCGATTGGCTGTATGTCAAAGACCATTGCAGCGCCATCCGCCGCGTACTAGAAGCCGGCATCCCTGGCAAAACGTACAACGTCGGCGGCTGGAACGAGAAGCCAAATCTGGGCGTCATCCATACCATTTGCGCAATCTTGGATGAACTGCAGCCGCGCGCCGATGGTGAGTCGTACACGGGTCAGGCTATCTTCGTACAGGATCGCCCCGGGCACGACCGCCGCTACGCCATTGACGCCCGGAAACTGGAACGTGAACTAGGCTGGAAGCCGGCTGAGACCTTCGAAACCGGCATACGCAAGACGGTGCAGTGGTATCTGGACAACCAGGCTTGGGTCCACAATGTAACCAGTGGCGCTTATCGCGACTGGGTCGCGCAGCAGTATGGAGCGAACGCATGAGCCGGATATTGGTTACCGGCGCCAACGGTCAGGTGGGTTTCGAGTTGAAACGTGCGCTGGCGCCCCTGGGAGAAATCATTGCCCTAACCCGGCAAGAGATAGACTTGGCCAACCCTGCCAGTATTGTGGCGGCACTGAATCGTTACCAACCCGCCATCATTGTCAACCCGGCCGCCTACACAGCGGTCGACAAGGCCGAGACCGACGTCGAGCTGGCCATGGCCGTCAATGCCTATGCACCAAGGGTCATGGCCGAGTGGGCCGAACAGAATGATGCCTTGCTGATTCATTACTCGACCGACTACGTGTTCGATGGCAGCAAGGACGGCGCCTATTGCGAAGAGGACGCGGCCAACCCGCAGTCCGTCTACGGACGCAGCAAGTGGGAGGGGGAGGAAGCCATCCGCGCTTGCACCTCCCATCACCTGATCCTGCGCACCAGTTGGGTAGTCGGTGCTCATGGCAGCAATTTCCTCAAAACGATCCTGAGACTGGCCCACGAGCGGGACAGCCTCAACGTGGTGGCGGACCAGATCGGAGCCCCCACCCCAGCGGCGTTGATTGCCGACGTCACGGCACAGCTCATCAGCCGCTATCGACTGCCAACCCATGAGTTTGAGTACGGCACCTACCACCTGACCGCCAGCGGCGAGACCAGTTGGTTTGACTATGCGCGCTTCGTGGTGCGTCTGGCCGAGCAACAGCGCTATCCGCCTCGGCTCTTGCCGAGTGCCATCCAACCGATCCCGACGTCCGCCTACCCACTGCCGGCGCCGCGCCCGGCCAACTCGCGACTGAACTGCAGTAAGCTGTCCCGTCACTTCGGCTTGGCGTTACCGCACTGGCAACAAGGCGTCGTCCACGTGGTCTCACAGCTTTACAAATAAGTCGAAAGTAGCACAGCATGAAACGCAAAGGCATTATCCTCGCCGGCGGTTCCGGCACTCGCCTGTACCCCGCCACCCTGGCGGTCAGCAAACAGCTCTTGCCGATCTACGACAAGCCGATGATTTACTACTCGCTCAGCACTCTGATGCTGGCGGGCATCCGCGACATCCTGATTATCTCCACCCCGCAGGATACCCCACGCTTCGAACAACTGCTCGGCGATGGCAGCCAGTGGGGCATCAACCTGCAATACACCGTACAACCCAGCCCGGATGGCTTGGCCCAGGCATTCATCCTGGGCAAATCGTTCATCGGCGGCGATCACTCGGCGTTGGTATTAGGCGATAACATCTTCTACGGCCATGACTTTGCCAAACTGCTGCAGGATGCCGCCAGGAAGGAAACCGGGGCCAGTGTCTTCGCCTACCATGTCCATGACCCGGAACGCTACGGCGTGGTCGAATTCGATAGAGCCGGCAAGGCGATCAGCATCGAAGAGAAGCCCACACAGCCGAAGTCGAATTACGCCGTAACCGGCCTGTACTTCTACGACCAGCAGGTGGTCGACATCGCCAAATCCATCAAGCCTTCGGCGCGCGGCGAGTTGGAAATCACCGACGTGAATGCTGTGTACCTGAAGGAAGAGCTGCTGGATGTACAAACCATGGGCCGTGGCTATGCCTGGCTCGACACCGGCACTCATGAATCGATGCTGGAAGCTAGCCAGTTCATTGCCACTATCGAAGCTCGCCAAGGACTGAAAGTGGCTTGTCTGGAAGAAATCGCCTATCGCCTCGGCTATATCGATGTTGCACAATTGGAAAGACTGGCTGCACCGCTGAAAAAGAACGGATATGGTCAGTACCTGCTCAACTTACTCAAGGAAAAGGTGTTCTGATGAAGGTGATCGATACCGCCATCCCCGACGTCAAAATCATCGAACCCCGTGTATTCGGCGATGAGCGCGGCTTTTTTTACGAGAGCTTCAACCATAAGCAATTCGAGGAAGACATCGGTCGCCAGGTGAACTTCGTACAGGACAACCATTCGCGCTCGGTCAAAGGGGTGCTGCGCGGGCTGCATTACCAGTTGCCACCGCATGCGCAGGGCAAGTTGGTACGCTGTGTGCTTGGCGAAGTGTTTGACGTGGCAGTGGACATCCGCAAATCGTCGCCGACCTTTGGCCAATGGGTGGGTATGAATCTGTCGGCGGAGAACAAGCGCCAGTTGTGGATTCCGGAAGGATTCGCGCATGGGTTTTTGACACTGAGCGAACATGCCGAGTTTTTGTACAAGACCACCAACTATTACGCTCCAGAAAATGAGCGCAGCATTATTTGGAATGCTGAGGATCTGAAGATTAAATGGCCTATTGCCGGGCAACCCTCACTATCAGCCAAGGATTTGCAGGCTAGCTTTTTTACGACAGCACGATTTTTTGATTGAGTCACAAGAGTGAAAGAAAAAATAGCCGTCTTGGTCGGTGACCTAGGCACCCACCTCTGGGCCATTACGACAGAAAATAGCCACACGATAGCAAGGGGAGTGAAATCCAATCCATGAACCATATTGTTCCTGTCATTCTTTGTGGCGGCTCCGGTACGCGCCTCTGGCCTCTCTCGCGCACGGGGTTCCCCAAACAGTTCCTTGTGCTGTCTGGCACCAATAGTCTTTTCCAGCAAGCAGTAGAGCGCATCAACGGAATCGGCACCGACGACATTACGGTGGGCGAAACCCTTGTCGCCACGAATGAAGAACACCGTTTCCTGGCGCTGGGCCAACTTCACGAACTCAAATCTGTTTCGGCAACGCTGTTACTTGAGCCCGCTGGTCGTAACACGGCACCTGCACTCACGTTGGCGGCCCTGCATGCCACGGCAAACGGCGATGATCCAATCCTCGTCGTTACCCCGGCCGACCAAACTGTCTCTGATAGCGCGGCCTTCACAGCAGCTTTGCAAAAAAGCGTACGTGTGGCCGCTACGGGAGCCATCGTGATCCTTGGCATCACACCAGACAGGCCAGAGACGGGGTACGGTTATATCCGGCACAAGGGCGAAGCAGGCCCAAATGATGAATATGCCGTCACCCAGTTTGCTGAGAAACCGAGCCACGAAACCGCCCAGGCCTATCTGGCCAGTGGCGAATATGCCTGGAACAGCGGTATGTTTGTACTCAAAGCCAGTATTTGGCTAAAAGCACTCCAAAAGTTTCGGCCAGATATTGGGGAAGATACCCTTCATGCTTGGGAAGCTAGATCTTGCGACTGCCCCTTTATACGCCCAGATAAAATAATTTTTTCTGAGATAGCAGGCGAATCAGTTGATTACGCCGTAATGGAAAAGTGCGTTGGCTCAGACTTCTCTATCCAGATGGTACCCTTGGCGGCTGGTTGGAACGACCTCGGCTCGTGGGATGCTATCTGGCAAGTCGGTGAGCAAGACGAAAACGGCAATGTCGCCCAAGGTGACACACTCCTTGCTGACACGCAAAACACCCTAATCCATGCAACCAGCCGACTCGTCAGCACGGTGGGGGTGAACAACCTCGTAATCGTCGAAACAGCAGATGCCGTTTTGGTTGCCGACCGTAACCAAAGCCAGCACGTTAAAAAACTGGTGTCCGCACTCGAGCAACAAAAGCGGGAAGAGCACACGCTGCACCGCAAGGTACACCGTCCGTGGGGGTGGTATGACAGTATTGATATGGGTGAACGTTTCAAAGTGAAACGTATTCAGGTCGAGCCGAAGGCCAGCCTAAGTTTGCAAAAACATCACCACCGTGCTGAGCACTGGATTGTAGTGAAAGGGACTGCAGAAGTGACCTGCAGTGGCAAAACCATCCTGCTGTCCGAGAACCAGTCCACCTACATTCCACTCGGCGAAATCCACCGCCTGGCCAACCCGGGCACGATTCCTCTGGAAATCATCGAAGTGCAATCTGGCAGCTACCTCGGAGAGGATGACATCGTGCGGTTTGAGGACACCTATGGAAGGCACTGAAGTCTCAATGAAGAACGAAAGAGCCAGGAAACACCCCAGACCCTACGTATAGGAAATAAAATGAAGCGTTTAGTTATTGATCTTGATGACACAATCTGTCGGACAGAAGACGGCAATTATGCTGACTCCAAACCAATTCCTGAAGTCATCGAACGCTTGCGGGAATACCGGGAGGCAGGCTTTGAGATCATAATTCACACGAGCCGAAACGTGCGGACCTACAAGGGCAATATTGGAAAAATTACAGCCCACACTCTGCCTATCATTATTGAATGGCTTTGCAAAAACGATGTGCCCTATGATGAGATTTACGTCGGAAAACCTTGGTGCGGTCATGAAGGTTTCTATGTCGATGATCGGGCAATCCGGCCGTCTGAGTTCTTGGCTCATGACCATGAAGAGATCACCACTTTGCTTAGGCGAGAAAAGTGATACTGATCGCGTCTGCAGCCTATGTAAACTCAGAGTTCCAGATTGAATTCGGCCGCTTGCCACCCGCCTTTCTACCCGTTGGCAATCGCCGCCTGTTCGAACATCAAGTCACGACTCTGCGCCGGTATTTTCCTAAGCAAAATATATTTTTGTCGTTACCAGCGTCATACTCGCTGGCGCAAAAGGATCAACTCTACCTTGATCAGCAAAGCGTAAGTGTGGTCTACAACGATGAAGGACTGAGCCTGGCAGCGTCCGTTGCAGAAGCAATCACACAAGCCGGAGCAGACAATGAAGAACTGTATCTGCTTCATGGCGACACCTGGCTAGCAAGTCTTCCAGACGGCCTAGATGTAATCGGCATTGTAAAAACCAGTGAAGACTATCAATGGGAAGTTGAACAAACCGGCCTCTCATCGGAATCAGTATGGTGCGGCTACTTCGCTTTCCAGCATGCCGGGCGCTTCCGTGATAGTCTGTTGTCGTCCACGGGCAGCTTTACACAAGCAGTGCGCCTCTACGACAGAAATACGCCTATGGCTCGAGTGCACATCGACAATTGGCACGACTTTGGCCATGTCAACACATATTTCCATAGCCGCGCACGAATGACAACCGAGCGCGCGTTTAACTCCTTAACCATCAAAGATGGATGCGTCAGAAAAACGGGACATCCATTCACCAAAATTGCGGCCGAAAGCCAGTGGTTTGCCAGCCTGCCGGCGTCATTTCGGCTATTTTGCCCCCAACTTATCGACCATGGAAACGACCCAGCCGGTCAGCCTTACTACGTTCTTGAATACCTTCCACTACCGCCACTGAACGAAGTATTTGTACACGGCAAGAATCCCGTCTTCTACTGGGACAAAGTGTTCCGGCTATGTTCAGATTTTTTGCAACGTTGCAGCGCTCATCCTGTCGATATTGAGACGGCTCAACAGATCGAGAAAGAAGCAGTCGAGCTTGCCGCTCACAAAACTTGGCAACGGCTCGAAGAGTTCATCCAGCAATCGGGACATCCGGGGCTCGACGTCCCCCACAGAATCAACGGACATGATGCACCACCGATCAGAAAAATTGTGCAGTACTGCCTAGGTCGGTTAGACAATACCGTACTGCTACCAGGCGTCTTGCACGGCGACTTCTGCCTCAGCAACATCCTTTTCGATTCACGTAGTGATCGCATCAAGGTGGTTGATCCTCGAGGATTAAGCGCCTCTGGGCACCCAAGCATTCTTGGAGATTTGCGCTATGATCTCGCAAAGCTTACTCATTCGGTCATCGGTCTATATGACCATATCATGGCCGGAGCCTTCGAGGTGCAATACCTGCCACAACCACAACTGTGCTCGTTATCACTAGAGATCCATGTTGATGAACGTATCAAATCGATCCAGCAGGCGTTCATCAACCGCACATTCGTTGGCGACCTAAAACCAAGCAGCGTACTACCACTTACCATTTTACTTTTTTTTGCCATGCTGCCTCTCCATGCCGATGATCCAAATCGGCAAACGGCCTTGTTAGCAAATGCATTACGCCTGTACGCTGGTCTTGTAGCCAAAGAGAACTCATCAAAATGATCATTATCCCCATGCTTGGCCGCAGTAGCCGCTTCTTCAATGCGGGGTATTCTGTACCGAAATATCAGTTGCCACTAGGCGGAGAGACCGTATTCTCACGCTCTCTCCGCTCCTTCGAACGGCAATTCCGCTCGACCCCTTTTCTGTTCTTGGTCCGTGCGGACCACAATGCCATGAACTTTGTTTCAAGTGAGGTTCAGCGACTTGGCATCAGGGACTACCGTCTCATAGAGTTTTCGGAAGAAACCCGTGGACAAGCAGAATCCGTGGCCCTAGGAATCGCTGACTACAATGACGATATACCACTGCTGATTTTTAACATCGACACTATTCGCCACGAATTTCAGTGGCCAGCACCTGATCAGTGTGGAGACGGGTTTCTAGAAGTTTTCCGAGCCGAAGGAGATAGCTGGTCATTCATAGAGCCCGCAGTAGAAGGCAAGGTTGCCCGTACAACCGAGAAACAGCGCATATCCGATCTCTGTAGCAACGGCCTTTACAGCTTCGCGCGTGCGGGAGACTTCCGCGAGGCGTTCCATGCCTATATCAAGACTGGCATGAACGTCAATGGCGAACTCTATATTGCCCCTTTATATAACATACTCATCGAGCGCGGGCGTGACATCCGTTACCGCCTCATTGAAGCAACGGCTATTGATCACTGCGGCATCCCAAGCGATTACGAACAGCTCAAACACCAGTTGGGGGAGTAAAGCCGTACATGAAATGGGTGACCCCTTCCTCAAACCGGTGGTTTACGTATTCCATAACTTTCGGTGCTGGCGCACTGCAGATCATTTCTGCAGTCATTCTTTCTCGAGTTGCTTTTCAGAGCCTTGTTGAACGTGATTTGAAGCTGTGGTTCGTCATGATGGCGGCAATGCCCTTCGTATCTTTGTTCGAACTGGGCGCCAATGTCGTGCTCCCCCACCGATTCGCACAAGCCTCCTATAAACCGGACGCCATCAGCACACTCATGGCCAGCTTCATAGCAGCGGTTACCTTGGTTCTTTTCAGTGTTCTTACACTTGGGATCCTTGCCTGCATCGCAACCATCTGGCTAGAGCTCATTGATCCCACGTTGGCACCGCTACTCATCGCCTTGGCATTAGCAGCAATGCTGCGGGTCTTGGGCAACGTACTGCAGGGTGGATTGTATGCGATGGACGACAACAATTATGAGAAGATCATCCGCATTGGCAGCGTCGCGGCAATGTTTGTCACTGGTGCAACCGGACTGACACTTGGATGTGGGCTCTACAGTATGCCCATCGCTTGGGCTTCAGCGGCGCTGGTCTCAATCACACTGAGTCTCTCTCGCCTACGCAAGCACTGGCGGCTTCAAGTCCAAGGAATTCAGCTTCATTGGACTACCGTGAAAGAGATGCTGGCAAGTTCCAGCCGATATATTGCTATAGCAGTGCCTGGACAGTTCGTTTTCAATGCGACGCCATTCATCATTGCCGCCCAACTACCCGCCTCGTTCTCTATAAGCTATGGACTTACCCAGCAACTTATCGCGGGAATAGCACTCGTCGCGGGGTTACCGATAACCATAATCGTCCCGCGACTTGCAGCCCAATATCGAAACTCGGTGACAGCGGCCTCATCAACCCTGCTGAACACTACACGCAATGCGGCCCTCATTGCCGCCTGTTGCCTTGTCATCGTTGGCCTCAACCGCTTCGAGATACTATCCATCTGGGTAGGCCGCCCTGTTCACATTGATTCGGCCTTTATCGCCATCTACTTCTTTGCCATGTTTATCGAATGGCAGCAGACAGCGCTCACAACTGCCGCCATGGCCACAGGCAATTTCCGCTTCGTGCTCGTCACTACCGCCTCAGCGGCACTCGTACTGGGTACGATGCCCGTGTTTATCAGCTGGTTCGGCTTTACCGGCGTACCACTGGCCATCCTCACGGCGCAAAGCCTCACCTGCCACCCACATAACTACGCTCTCGCGCTGCGCATTTATCGCATCAGCTTCCTACACTACCTCGGGACTTTGCGTTCCGCATCAGTCGCCGCAGCGCTAATTGCAGCAGGCTACGTGCTGCTGGACAAGGCAGGGATCACAGGCCTCTGGAAGTTAACTGCGATGATGCTCACCGGTATTGCTATTGCTGCGTCGTTGCATGCTCTGTCCGCATACATAATCAAAAGAGAAATACGATAATGAACAAAGCCAAGATTCGAAAGTGGCTGCTTCATGCCTTTCGATTCGCGTCACGGGACTTCTCTGGCGAGGGCAAGTTCCTGAACCTGTTACTGTTGGCATTAAACGAGCGTTCTCGTTCAAGTTTTTACACATTCCACCACCGTCCCAAGCAATCGGCAGGCCTTCACCTTGACGGGCAGACTCGCCTGCCTTGCAAGGCACCATCGGTAGCCATAGTAATTCAAGGGCCCATTCAACGCCGAGACAATTTTACTATCGAGTCTGCTTACATTTATCGCAGATTGATACCCGAAGCACATATTATTATCTCGACTTGGGAGTCTGAACGTGACAGCAAACTCGATGCATTAGCCGAGGAAGGAATCCGGGTCGTATATTCGACACCCCCTAAAAAAAGCGGGGCAAACAATATTAATTTTCAAATAATTTCGACACAAATCGGCATAGCAGCCGCAGCAGAATTAGGGTGTCAATACGTTTTAAAATCACGCAGCGACCAGCGATTTTATGCACCCAATCTACTGCCATATTTCCTGTCATTGTTACAAGAATACCCTCCGACACATCCGAAACGGCAACGACAGCGCATTATTGAACTCAGTATAAACATCTGCCGGTTTAGGCCATACTCGATGTGTGATATGTTTCAATTTGGCCATATAGATGATCTACACCGCATGTGGAATCTGGAGCTTGACCCACGCAGCATCTCTGTCGCTGAGTATTCTAGTCAGTCACTAACCCCGCGTCAGATATCAGAGGATAGGATTGCAGAAATCTATGTTCATCGTGCTTATTTAGAATCGCTGGGTGATGAAGCAGCAGTCGACCTAGCGACTTACTACCGTATCCTGTCCGAATATTTCATCATAATTGACAAAGAAGTCGTTGATCTATTCTGGAATAAATATCACGCCCGCGAGTACCAATTGGCTGAGAACCCGATGTATGGGGCGGAGCGCGTAAAGGCACGCTTCTTCCACCGTGATTGGATGGCTGTGAGGCACTTTGGCCCCCAAGCGCTTGACTTGGACCCTTCACTAATGGACAAACCGGAGGCCTAATGGCAGCTCAACTCGCACGCACAATCGACCGTGCCTTCACCTTGTTGAGGCTATTGTGCCATGTATGGAGACAGTTCATCTCTGGAATCACCTCGTATAGGTTACGCAATGCCGGTCCCGGTTTCTATTTAGAGCGCCCACTCTCTCTCGTGGGGTTGCGGTATGTCACAGTCGGCCATAGCTTTAACTGTGGTCACCACCTTCGGCTAGAGGTTTTTGATTTTCATAATGGAACTCACTTTGAACCCACTGTCTTCTTTGGAGATAATGTCAGTCTTAATGATCGATGCCATATTGCGGCTATTCACCGCATAGAAATAGGAAATGACGTACTAATTGGGAGTGACGTCTATATCAGCGACCATGCACACGGCCAAACAGAAGAAATTGAGTCATCGTTACCACCAGGGCGGCGCATCCTTCACTCCAAAGGCCCGGTGTCTATTGGCGACCGCGTCTGGATTGGCTCCAAAGTGAGCATCCTTCCAGGGGTACGCATTGGTACTGGAGCCATCATAGGCGCTGGGTCGGTCGTCACCAGGGATGTCCCGGCATTCAGCGTCGTTGGAGGAGTTCCTGCCTCGATTATTCGCGCTCCGGCATCCCAAGTATCGCCCGAAGAAACAGACTATCGGAAATAAAAATGATTCATGTTTTTACCATTACAGCCAGAAACTACCTGAGCCTTGCTATAACCCTTGGCAATTCTGTATCAAGCTATCACCCTGAGGCCCGCTTCTCAATCTTCGTGGCAGACGGCTTGGAAAGCATCGATGTAGAGCATATCCCGTACAATTTGGTTGATGTGCCAAAAATGCTAGGCCAGCCACTAGCTGATGATCTCACATTCAAATACAACATCACTGAGTTTTGCACCTCGGTCAAACCCGCCATATTTCAACATCTCTTCAAAAAAGAAGAAGACGTAGAATTAATCTATTATCTAGATCCTGATACATGCCTTTATAATCGTTTGGATGTCATCACTGACACGACACCAGACAAGACACTCTATCTTGCCCCTCATCTTATCGACTGCAGAATTGAGGATGACCACCCATATCCAGAGTACAAGCACCTCTGGGAAGGAATTTTTAATCTGGGATTTTGTGCGATCCGCCGCACCAATGCAGCAGGGCCGATTTTGCGCTGGTGGAACGAGCGCCTGATGACCCATTGCTATGCCGACTTCTTCGATGGTTTACATACTGATCAGAAGTGGATGGACTACGCTCCAGTTTTTTTCCACCACGACCTAGAGATTGTTACCAACTACGGAGTCAATGTAGCACACTGGAACCTCGCTGAACGGACTATCACCGAATCTGATGGCAAACTATTTGCCAACAACGATTTGCTAGTGCTTTTCCATTTTTCAGGCTTTGATTTCAAGGGCCGATTGTTGTCCAAGCACACCGCAACAGATTTACAGGAACGTTTCCTAAAAGGAACCCTTCTGAAGCTAGCAAATGTTTACCGTGAGCAAGTGATGGCAAACGGCTATGCTAAATTTATTAAGATTCCCTATGCCTATGCAATATTTGCCAATAAAAAACCCGTAACGTCATTGCATCGCCGTCTCTATCGAGTTATATCTCGCGACGAATCTATGCCATCCCCTTTCTCCAGCACACACCCATTCTACCTCAAGCTGAAAGACGCTGGTCTGCTCGACGAAAGCAAAGGGGCTTTGGGCAATTACTCTGCAGCAACTGTGCCAAACCTTGGCCGCATAATCAGCGTTGTCGAATGGCTGCTTGGCGGGTTTCGCAAGCTGTTTGGTGTCTCACGCTATGTACAACTGATCAAATTTTTCTCACGCTATTCACGCTACGAAAGCCATGCATTTCTTGTCAAGAGGAAAGACTGATGCAGATGGTCACACGCCTCTCCGGGCAACAACAAAGCCATGTACTAGTCGATGCAAGGCCACTTAATGGCAGCCATAACGGATTAGCCCGCTTCGTCGAACAAATGATACGCGAATGGCCCAATGTGAGTCATGCAAAAATAACTCTAATATCAAACCGCCCGATTGTTACAGCCCAGCCTCTTCCGACTGAAATTGGCGTCTATGTGGATCGTAGCCTATGGCGCCGTATTCCAGGATCCATATGGCTCACCCTGAGGGCGGGCGCAATAACCAAGCGGTTACATGGGACTCATTTTCTTGGAACCCAACATGTACTCCCTTTATTTGGAGTCAAAAGAATCTGTCGCGCGGTTATCGTTCACGACCTGGTTTTTCGTAAGTTTCCGCATACGATGCTTTGGAGTAACCGCATCCTCAGTACCCTGCTCGTCCCTCGCTCGATAACAACTGCCGACTCAATTTTTTGTGTATCGGACACGACTCGGCATGACCTTTTGGCAGAATTTGCCATCGAGAATGGCCATGTCCAGGTCGCGTATCCCGGGGGAACCTTTGACTCGACCGATACCGCCCAAGCAGTACAGGAAAAGGCGGTTATCAAGCTGTTGGTAGTTGGCTCAATTGAGCCACGGAAAAACCTTGCAAAGTTTCTGCGCGCATTTCTTATTTTAGTAAAAACAAAAAGCGCACAGGTAGAGTTAGATATAGTGAGTGGGGGTGGCTGGGGTGATGCGCTGCCAATAGATCTTCGTACTGCCATTGAAACCACCCCCTATATTCGCACCCATCGCAGAGTTGACGACGAGCTTCTACGCTCACTGTATCGGAATGCCGATTTTCTGGTCTTCCCGAGCATTTACGAGGGTTTTGGCTTACCAATGCTCGAAGCTGTCGGAAAATGTGCGGTTATTGCCAATGATATCCCCGTGTTTCGTGAGATCGCTAGCCACCTTGAGGGGGTCAGTTTCGTCGATTTTGGTTCTACTGACGAAATGATTGCCCAAGAACTCACTCAGAAACTCTCCCCAATGCCCGCTGCACAGTTCCGAAAGAAGGAAGATATCGAGCTGTTTTCTTGGCGCCACTGTGCTCAAGTCATATCAACGGGAATGAAACTTTAATTGCAGCACCCAGCACACAAAAATAAAACGCATAATCATGATCAGAGATGGCATCGAGAATAGAGTCCGTCCATGGTTGTACTATTTATGTTGATTTGGTTTGCACTATGTCAAACCTGCATCCTGAAAGAGGTGCACGTTGAAAACCCTCTATATCAACGGTAAATTCTTACTACAGCGAATGACCGGCGTCCAACGCTTCGCCCATAGCCTAATCATGGCTTTGGACAACGATTTACTTCTGCGCCCTACAGCAACCCGTGTGGTTCTTCTCAAACCAGAGGGTGCGCCATCGCTACCATTGCAGGTGATTGAGCAGAAGACATGTGGCTATAAGCTAGGCTCGACAACACTATGGGAACAGATTGCATTACCTATGGCGTCCCGTGATGGAGCACTATTATGTCTATCTGGCTCTGCTCCGATGCTAGGAGGCACCTGTATTCCAACCATTCATGACGCTGCAGTCTATCTCTATCCTCATGCCTATTCTTGGCGATTTGTAGCTTGGTACCGGATGCTTTTCCGCGTCATAACGCGAGCGGCCCCCTTGCAACTTACGGTCTCTGCCCGTTCGGCCAATGAGCTGGCTCAGCAATTGACCGGTCGTGAATTCAAGGTTGTACCTAATTCTGCGGAGCATATTCTGGCCACTCCATCGGACGTATCCGTCCTTAGAACCCTTGGGATTTCAGAGGGGCGATATCTTCTTGCTGTTGGAAGCCTAAATCCCACAAAAAATCTCTCGGCTCTCATTGCAGGCTATGCTACGGCCAATCTGGCTACCGAGCTGCCGCTTGTAATCGTGGGGGCATCCAATGCGAGTGTATTTGCGACGGCCTCGACCGTTGGCGCCAATACACCGGGGGTTCTTTTCGCAGGCTCTGTTTCGGATGCCGCCCTCAGGGCACTTTACGAACACGCATCCGCCTTTGTTTTCCCCTCTCTATATGAAGGCTTCGGCATTCCTCCGCTGGAAGCGATGACTTGCGGCTGCCCGGTTGTCGCTTCCCACGCATCCTCCATTCCAGAAGTCTGTGCTGATGCCGCAATGTACTTCGATGCCACAAACGTACCGGACATTGCCAGAGCCTTAAGAACCATCACGAACGATCCCGCATTACAGGCGGACCTCGCAGCGCGGGGTCGAGCCAGATGCATGGACTTTACTTGGTCAAAATCAGCCATACTTTTACGCAACCACCTGCAATGTGCAGGCCTTCTTGAAGATACTCCAGCATGAAGATTCTCCAAATCTCGAAGTTCTATGCTCCCGTCGAAGGGGGCATCGAGTCGGTGGTGCGCGAGCTTGTTGAAGGCCTAAATGATGCTGGCGTTCAAGCCGATGTTTTATGTGCCAACACGACATCACGTACAGACGTCTCACGCACCCCAAGTGGCTACACGGTCATTCGAGCCAGTTCTCTGGGAAAAGTCCTGTCGACATCCCTTTCCCCAGCTTTGATAGCCCACACCCAGCGACTGGCTCGACACTATGATGTCATCCATGTTCACCTTCCCGATCCGATGGCGAATCTGGCACTGGCATTCACCCGCCCTACGTGCAAGCTAGTGGTACATTGGCATAGTGACATTGTGAGCCAGCGTACCGCCCTAAAACTGTATGCCCCTCTGCAGCAATTATTACTGAAACGTGCAGATGCAATTATTGCGACCTCACCCCCCTATGCCGAGTCATCACCATGGTTAAGAGACTTTGCTGAGAAAGTCGCTGTTATTCCTATCGGAATTCAGGACCCTTACAGTTCGACAGCGACAACGCCAGAAAAGGTAAGCTCCATCCGGAACCAGTATGGTAACCGGCGTATCATCTTCTCTCTCGGCCGCATGACTTATTACAAGGGATTTGACACATTGATTAGTGCTGCAGCGCACTTGCCGTCAGACACCGTGATCCTAATTGGAGGAGCGGGCGAATTGCTTGAGTCATACCGCCAGCAAGTTGTAGAGAATGGCCTTCAAGAGAAGATCCATTTCCTCGGCCGAGTCAGCGATGATCTGCTCCCCTCTCTTTTTGCTGCAAGCGATGTATTTTGCCTGCCATCAACTGTTCGATCAGAGGCTTTTGGAGTTGTTCTGCTCGAAGCAATGGCAGCGGCCAAGCCGATCGTTGCTTGCGACATTCCTGGCTCTGGTGTGCCATGGGTTAATCGGCATGGAGAAACTGGTTTTAATGTCCCTCCTGGAGATGCCGCATCACTCGCAACACACCTGAAGCAAATACTTGGCGATTCCACCCTTGCAGAGACGTTGGGAAGGGAGGGTAGACGGCGCTATAAGGAGGCATTCACTAGTGAGACAATGGTCCACGAGACTCTTTTGCTCTACCAAGACCTGCTGCACATTCGCACCACTAGCAGTAACAATCGGCCGAAAAAGGTTCTTCATGGAAGTGAGGGGATGATCAAGCCAGACGCGAGAACGGCGATGTAAAGGTGCCGAAGTGTTGCGACTTGGCCCGCGGGAAACATCCAGCACGCGGCCGCAACACTTGGCACAGTTACAGGAGCAAGCATAGTGCTATTTTTATCCACAAGACGCGAGTAATCTTATACACGTCAGGTCAAGCAGTGCGTACCAAATACTCTGGAAAAGAATGCCAGTCAGCTTAACTGACTGGCATTAGCCTCATTGCGGGTTGTAAGCTGGTCGAACAATTCGTTCTTACCAGACCTTCAGGTATTCCAGCATGCCTTCGGCAGCCTGACGGCCTTCGTAGACGGCGCGGACCACAAGGTCGGCGCCGCGGACCTGGTCGCCGCCGGCAAAGACCTTGGCGTTGCTGGTCTGGTACTTGTATTTGGCGCGACCCGAGGCCAGGGTGCGGCCGCGCTCGTCCACGGAGATGGAGTGGCGCTCGAACCAGTCGGCTGCTTCGGCCTGGAAGCCGAAGGCGATGACGACGTGGTCGCACTCCAGCACTTCTTCGCTGCCCGGCACGAGCTCGGCACTGCGGCGGCCCTTGGCGTCCGGGGCGCCGAGGCGGGTTTCGGCCAACTTGAGCCGCAGGCTGCCATCGACCGCTTGCTCGATGCCCAGCGGCTGGCGGTTCCACAGGAATTCGACGCCCTCTTCCTTGGCGTTGCCAACTTCGCGCTTGGAGCCCGGCATGTTGGCTTCGTCACGGCGATAGGCGCAGATCACCCGCTCGGCGCCCTGGCGGATGGAGGTACGATTACAGTCCATAGCGGTATCGCCACCGCCCAGCACCACCACGCGCTTGCCCTTCATCGAGAGAGGAGTTTCGTCGGCCGGCAGGGTGCCCAGGTGCTGACGCACGTTGTTGACCAGGAACGGCAGCGCTTCCAGCACGCCAGGCAGGCTTTCGCCATCGAAGCCGCCCTTCATGTACTTGTAGGCGCCCATGCCCATGAACACGGCGTCGTACTGTTCCAGCAGTTCTTCGATCTGGACGTCGCGGCCGATCTCGGTGTTGAGACGGAACTCGACGCCCATACCTTCCATGATCTCGCGGCGACGCTTGACCACACTCTTTTCCAGCTTGAATTCGGGGATGCCGAAGGTCAGCAGGCCGCCGATTTCTTCGTACAGGTCGAACACCACCGGCTTGACGCCGTTGCGTACCAGCACGTCGGCACAGCCGAGGCCGGCCGGGCCGGCACCGATAACCGCGACTTTCTTGTCGGTCCACACCACCTTGGACATGTCTGGGCGCCAGCCCGCCTTGTAGGCTTCGTCGGTGATGTACTTCTCGATGGAGCCGATGCTCACGGCGCCGAAACCGCCTTGTTCGAGGGTGCAGGCGCCTTCGCACAGGCGGTCCTGCGGACAGACGCGGCCGCAGATTTCCGGCAGGCTGTTGGTCTTGTGGGACAGTTCCGCCGCTTCGAACAGGCGGCCTTCGTTGACCATCTTCAGCCAGTTGGGAATGAAATTGTGTACCGGGCATTCCCATTCGCAATAGGGGTTGCCGCAGGACAGGCAGCGCCCGGCCTGTTCGGCTGCATCGGCGCTGTTCAGCGGCCGGTAGATTTCCTTGAATTCGATCTTGCGCACCGCCGCCTCGACCTTGTCGCCGGGGTTGCGCGGGAGCGTCATGAATTGGAATACGTCACCCATGGTGGCTTCCTCTTGCCGGGGCAAGGCGTGCTTCTGCACGCCGCCCACTAACTATCATATCTGTGTGATTCAGAGCTGGAGCCGAAGGGATGGGGCATCGGCCCCATCCATGATCAATCATCAATCCTTCAGCAGGCTATCGAGCTTGGCGGCCTTGGGCTTCACCAGCCAGAAGTAGTCGACGAAGTCGTCGAAGTTTTCCAGCATGTTGCGGCCGATATCGGAACCGGTGAATTCGACGTGCTTGGCCAGCTTGTCCAGCAGGAAGGCACGGTACATACCCATGGCTTCGCCGTTGATCAGGTGGATGTCCACCAGCTCGTTGTTGTAGCGGTAGGCGAAGCGTTCGTTCGGGTCGTAGACGAAGGCGAAGCCCCCGGTCATGCCGGCGCCGAAGTTGTAGCCGGTTTCGCCCAGCGAGATCACGCAGCCGCCGGTCATGTATTCGCAGCAGTGGTCGCCCGCGCCTTCGATCACCGCCAGCGCGCCGGAGTTGCGCACCCCGAAGCGCTCGCCGGCGACGCCGGACGCGTAGAGCTGGCCGCCGGTGGCACCGTACAGGCAGGTGTTGCCGATGATGATCGACTCGTGCGACTTATATGCCGCGCCTTTCGGCGGGTAGACCACCACGCGGCCACCGGCCATGCCTTTGCCGACGTAGTCGTTGGCGTCGCCTTCGACTTCCAGGTGCAGGCCGGGCGCGTTCCAGACGCCAAAGCTCTGACCGGCCGAGCCGGTGAACTTGACGGTCAGACAGCCTTCCGGCAGACCGGCCGCGCCGTGCGCCTTGGCGATTTCCCCGGACAGACGGGCGCCGATGGAGCGGTGGATGTTCTCGATCGGGTACTCCAGGCGCAGCATCTGCTTGGCCTGGATCGCCGGCAGGGCATCCTTGACGATGGCTTCGGCCAACTCGCCCTTGTCAAACGACGGGTTGCGGTCATCGACGCAGAAGCGCGGTTCGCTGTCCGGAATGGAGCCCTGGTTCAGCAGCGGAGACAGGTCGAGACGCTGCTGGCGCTCGCTCTGGCCCTGCAACAGACCCATCAGGTCCATGCGGCCGATCAGTTCTTCCATGGTGCGCACACCGAGCTTGGCCATCCACTCGCGGGTTTCACGGGCGATGAACAGGAAGTAGTTCATCACCATTTCCGGCAGGCCGATGAAGTACTTGGAGCGCAGCTTCATTTCCTGCGTGGCGACGCCGGTTGCGCAGTTGTTGAGGTGGCAGATCCGCAGGTACTTGCAACCCAGCGCCACCATCGGGCCGGTACCGAAACCGAACGATTCGGCACCGAGGATGGCAGCCTTGACCACGTCGAGACCGGTCTTCAGGCCACCGTCGGTCTGCACCCGCACGCGGCCGCGCAGGCCGTTGGCGCGCAGCACCTGCTGGGCTTCGGAGAGGCCCAGTTCCCACGGCGTGCCGGCGTACTTGACCGAGGTCAGCGGGCTGGCGCCAGTACCGCCGTCGTAGCCGGAGATGGTGATCAGGTCGGCGTAGGCCTTGGCCACGCCGGCAGCGATGGTGCCGACGCCCGGTTCGGCTACCAGTTTCACCGACACCAGCGCGTCGGGGTTGACCTGCTTCAGGTCGAAGATCAGCTGGGCCAAGTCTTCGATCGAGTAGATGTCGTGGTGTGGCGGCGGCGAAATCAGGCTGATGCCCGGCTTAGAGTGACGCAGCTTGGCGATCAGCGGCGACACCTTATCGCCCGGCAGCTGGCCGCCCTCGCCCGGCTTGGCGCCCTGGGCGACCTTGATCTGCAGCACTTCGGCGTTGACCAGGTAATGCGGGGTGACGCCGAAGCGGCCAGAGGCGACCTGCTTGATCTTCGACATCTTCTCGGTGCCGTAGCGCGCCTGGTCTTCGCCACCCTCACCGGAGTTGGAGCGGCCGCCGAGGCGGTTCATGGCTGTGGCCAGCGCCTCGTGCGCTTCCGGCGACAGCGCACCCAGCGACATGCCGGCGGAGTCGAAACGTTTGACGATGGACTCGACCGACTCGACTTCGTCGAGCGGGATCGGGTTGTCGGCCAGCTTGAGCTGCATCAGGTCGCGGATCATCGCCACCGGACGCTCGTTGACCAGCTCGGCATACTTCAGGTAGGCGTTGTAATCGTCGTTCTGCACTGCCTTCTGCAGCTGCATCACCACGTCGGGGTTGTAGGCGTGGTATTCCTCGCCGTGCACGTACTTCAGCAGGCCACCCTGGGTGATCGAACGCATCGGGTTGAAGGCGAGGCGAACCAGCTTCTGCTGGTCGTCTTCGAAGTCCTCGAAATTGGCGCCGGAGACGCGGCTCACGGTGCCTTTCAGGCACAGCTCGACGACTTCCTCGTGGATGCCGACGGCTTCGAACAGCTGCGCGCCACGGTAGGAGGCAACGGTCGAAATCCCCATCTTCGACAGCACCTTCAAGAGGCCCTTGTTGATGCCCTTGCGGTAGTGCTGCAGCGCTTCGTTGGTCTTCAGCTCGACCTCGCCCGACTGCACCAGTTCGGCGATGATCTGGTAGGCGAGGTAGGGGTAGACGGCGGTCGCGCCATAGCCCAGCAGACACGCAATCTGGTGTGCGTCACGCGCGGTGCCGGTTTCCACCACGATATTGCTCTTGCAGCGCAGGCCGGCATCGATCAGGGCGTGGTGCACGGCACCGGTGGCGAACAGCGCATGGATCGGCAGGCGGCCGTCACCGAGGGTGCGGTCGGACAGCACCACCACCACGGTGCCCTCGCGCACGGCGTCCACCACGTGCTGACACAGGCGCTCGATGGCAGCCTTCAGGCCTCCCTCGGACGGGTCGTAGCACAGGTCGAAGGAGGTCGACTTGAGGTAGCTTTCCGGACGCGTGGTGACACGCACGAACTTTTCGTGAGACAGCACCGGCGAGCGCACTTCGAGACGCTTGGCGTGCTCGGCGCTCTCTTCGAACATGTTGCGCTCGGGACCGAACACGGTGTTGAGCGACATCACCACCGCTTCGCGGATCGGGTCGATCGGCGGGTTGGTGACCTGGGCGAACTGCTGGCGCAGGAAATCGAACGGCGAGCGGACCTTTTGCGACAGCACGGCCATCGGGGTGTCGTCACCCATGGAACCAATGGCTTCCTGGCCGTCATCGGCCAGTACGCGCAGCACCTGATCGCGCTCTTCGAAGCTGACGTTGAACAGCTTCTGATACTTGAGCAGCTCGTCCTTCGGCATCGCTTCGAGGGAGGAGTCATCCTCAATCGACAGCTCGAGATACTTGCCGCTGTCCTTGATCCACTGACGGTATGGCTTGGCACTCTTCAGCTGGGCATCGATGTCTTCCGGCATCAACAGTTCGCCGGTGGTGAGGTCGGCGGCGAACAGTTGGCCCGGCTTGACGCGGCCCTTGCGCACGACTTCTTCCGGCTTGTAGTCCCATACACCCACTTCGGAGGCGATGGTGAGGATATTGTCGCGGGTCAGCACCCAGCGCGCCGGGCGCAAGCCGTTGCGGTCGAGCAGACAGGCGGCGTAGCGGCCGTCGGTCAGCACGATGCCGGCCGGACCGTCCCACGGCTCCATGTGCATCGAGTTGAATTCGTAGAAGGCGCGCAGGTCCTTGTCGGTGGAGTCGACGTTCTGCCAGGCCGGCGGCACTAGGAGGCGCAGCGCGCGGAACAGCGGAATGCCGCCCATCAGCAGGCCTTCGAGCATGTTGTCGAGGCTCATCGAGTCGGAGCCGTCGGTCTGCACGATCGGGCGGATGGCGTCCATGTCGAGGTGCGGCGTCGACATGATGCGCTCGCGCGCCTTGGACCAGTAGCGGTTGCCCTGCACCGTGTTGATCTCGCCGTTATGGGCGAGGAAGCGGAATGGCTGAGCCAGCTTCCACTGCGGCCAGGTGTTAGTGGAGAAACGCTGGTGGAACACCGCCAGGCTGGCCTCGAAACGCTCGTCCTGCAGATCGAGGAAGAACTTCGGCAGGTTTTCCGGCGTGACCAGGCCCTTGTAGGACAGCGTGTGCGGCGACAGGGTCGGCAGGTAGAAATAACCGTCTTCGGCCTTGTTGGCCTTCTCGGCTTGGCGGCGCGCCATGTACAGGCGGCGCTGGAAGCTGGCGTCGTCCATGCCGAACGGACAGTTCACGAACACCTGCACCATGGAGGGCAGGGTCTTGATGGCGTATTCGCCACAAGCCGAGACGTCCACCGGCACGGTGCGGAAGCCGGCCACTTCGAGTTCCTGCGCTTCGAGGAACTCTTTCAGGCGACGCAGGCTGCGCTGGCCCTGCTCCTGCTCTGGATGGTGGAACACCAGACCGGCGGCGTAGCTCGCCTTGAGGGCAATGCCGGCCTCGTGGGCGACTTCACGCAGGAAGCCGTCGGGTTTGCGGAACAACAGGCCGCAACCGTCGCCCGATTTGCCGTCGGCAGCCACCGCACCGCGATGGGTCAGTTTGGCGAGCGAGGAAATTGCGGTCTGCACCAGCCAATGACTCGGTTTGTCCTCCAGTTGGGCGATCAAACCAAAGCCACAGCTATCCTGCTCGAAATCCGGGCGGTACAAGGTGCCCTGCAGCCATTGCTGTCTTTCCATACCATCTACCTGATTATAATGTGAAGCGAATGTCTTTGATTCTAAGGTCAAGGCGCGCCCTCCTGCAACCGCTTTTTGTGCGGCGCATAATTGCTTTTAAATCAAAGCATTACGCTGTTTTTTTTGACAAAAAAATTGGGAAATCCGGATTTTTTCAAAGAATTATTTTTCATCTTTGTGACACGGATTTTCATATAAACGACACAAAAAGCACCATTTTGGTGCCATGCGTGGTGCACATGCATCACCTTGGTTCACGCCATGTCTGACAATATACAATCTGGCCATGCCCAGCTCTAAACCCTCCCCCGCCGCCCTGGATTTCGTCCGGCAGCTGGCCGACCAGGCATTCGCCCGATCGGCGGGCGCGCCGCTGATCAATGGCAATACCATTGACCTGCTTTTCGACAGCTGCGAGAACTTCCCGGCCTGGGAGGCGGCGCTGTCGGGAGCCTGCGATTCGATCCTGATCGAAATCTATATCTTCGCCGACGACAGCTTCGGCCAACGTATCCGGGAAATCCTGATCGAGCAAGCCACCAAGGGGGTGCAGGTGCGCTTGCTGGTGGACTGGCTGGGCAGCTGGAAGGCGCACTTGCGCGGCTTCTTCAAGCCCCTGCTGGCCGCCGGCGCCGAGGTGCGGACCTACAACCGGCCGAGCCTGTCGGGCGGCAGCAGTCCGCTGGGGCGCAACCATCGCAAGCTGATCATCGTCGACGGGGCGGAGGCGTTCATCTCCGGACTGGGCATCAGCTCGCGCTGGGAGGGCAAACCGGACAAGGGGGGGGAGCCGTGGCGCGATACTGGTGCACGGCTCAGCGGCCCGGTACTGCAGGATGCCATCGACGCCTTCGCCGACAGCTGGGCCAGTTGCGGCGAAGCGCTGGACGAGTCGCTGCGCCAGGCGAGCCGCAGCATGATCGGCGGCAGCGTGGCGGCGCGGCTGATCGCCACCACCCCGGCCACCGCCAACCTGATGCGGCTGGACCTCTTGATCGCCAGCTTCGCGCGCCGCTCGCTGTGGCTGACCGATGCCTATTTCATGGGCACCAGCACCTACCTGACGGCATTGCAGAACGCGGCCAAGGATGGCGTCGACGTGCGCCTGCTGGTGCCGCGCTCGAGCGACATCGGCTGGATCGCCACGGTGTCGCGCACGCTGTACCGGCCGCTGCTGGAAGCCGGGGTGCGGGTGTTCGAGTGGGACGGACCGATGATCCACGCCAAGACGGCGGTGGCGGACGGACGCTGGGCGCGCCTGGGCTCGTCCAACCTGAACCTGTCGAGCTGGCTTGCCAACCGCGAAATCGATGTGGCCGTGGAGGACGAGGAGATCGCCGGCAAGCTCGCCGACAAGTTTCTCGACGACCTGGAGCACGCCACCGAGGTGCGACTCTCGGCGCACCGCCACCGCCCGGTACTGAGCCGGCCGCGCCAGCGCGATTACCAGAGCCTGCTGTTGCCCAAGCCGGGCGCTGCGGCGTTAGGTGCCTCGGCGGCCGCGCGCCAGGCGGCGCGCATCGGCGATGCGCTGGGGGCGGCGGTACGCGGTACGCGCACCGTGGAAGCCAGCGAAGCCAGCTCCTTCCTGACCATCGGCGCCGCGCTGCTACTGCTGGCCCTGATCAGCGCCCTGTTTCCCTACCTGATCGCCGGGCCGCTGGCGCTCTTGCTGTTGCTCTCGGGCGGGGCGGTGGTGCTGAAGGCGTTGGGGCTGTACCGGGCGCGGTGGAAAAAAAAGCGACAGCCGCCGGGCACCTTGGAGCCTCATCCGGAGTCTGACGATAAACCGCCCCCGGAGGGCTGAAAGGCCCGTTAAACGGTCGATTCCGCCCCCCCTGCCAACCCGGTGCGGAGGGTCTTGGCCAGCGTGATCCGGCGTGGCGGCGAGGCGCGTAAAAACACGCTTTCCGTAGTGCAACATTGTTCACGATTATCCGCTACACTACGCGCTTTTCTTTCGGGTTGACCTAAGCCGGCTGGCGAAACGATTGCCAAAGGGCGGGTTTAGCGTCGTGCGTCCGCAGTGACAAAACGACGGTGAACACGCCCTACCAATCCCATGCGTACCGCGGTGCTAAGCGCCCTTTATCCCAGCGTGCCGGTGACGTTCCGGTACGCCGTGTATGAGGACACAGGCATGCGTTTCCATTTCCCCATCGTCATCATCGACGAAGACTTCCGTTCCGAAAACACCAGCGGCTCCGGCATCCGCGAGCTGGCCGCTGCGATGGAGAAGGAAGGCATGGAAGTCGTGGGTTATACCAGCTACGGCGATCTGACGTCGTTTGCCCAGCAACAGAGCCGCGCCGCCGGCTTCATCCTGTCGATCGACGACGAGGAGTTTGGCTCCGGCACGCCGGAAGAGGCGCTGGATGCGCTGGCCAACCTGCGCAACTTCGTGGCCGAGATTCGCCGCCGCAACCCGGATATCCCACTTTACCTGTACGGCGAGACGCGCACGGCACGCCACATTCCGAACGACATCCTGCGCGAGCTGCATGGTTTCATCCACATGCACGAGGACACCCCGGAGTTCGTGGCGCGTCACATCATCCGTGAAGCCAAATCGTATCTGGACACGCTGGCACCGCCGTTCTTCCGCGCCCTGGTGCATTACGCCCACGACGGTTCCTACTCCTGGCACTGCCCGGGCCACTCCGGCGGCGTGGCGTTCCTGAAGAGCCCGGTGGGCCAGATGTTCCACCAGTTCTTCGGTGAGAACATGCTGCGTGCCGACGTGTGCAACGCGGTGGACGAGCTGGGCCAGCTGCTGGATCACACCGGCCCGGTGGCCGCCTCCGAGCGCAACGCCGCGCGCATCTTCAGCGCCGACCACCTGTTCTTCGTCACCAACGGCACCTCGACCTCGAACAAGATCGTCTGGCACTCCACCGTCGCCGCCGGCGACATCGTGCTGGTGGACCGCAACTGCCACAAGTCGAACCTGCACGCCATCATGATGACCGGGGCGATTCCGGTGTTCCTGATGCCGACGCGCAACCATTACGGCATCATCGGCCCGATTCCGAAGTCCGAATTCCAGCTCGACAACATCAAGAAAAAGATTCTGGCCAACCCGTTCGCGCGCGAGGCGCTGGAAAAGAACCCGGGCGCCAAGCCGCGCATCCTGACCATCACCCAGTCCACCTACGACGGCATCCTGTACAACGTCGAGGAGATCAAGAGCATGCTGGACGGCGAGGTCGACACCCTGCACTTCGATGAAGCCTGGCTGCCGCACGCGAGCTTCCACGACTTCTACGGCGACTTCCACGCCATCGGCGAGGGCCGTCCGCGCTGCAAGGACTCGATGATCTTCTCCACCCAGTCCACCCACAAGCTGTTGGCCGGCATCTCGCAGGCCTCGCAGATCCTGGTGCAGGACCCGCAGAACCGCCAGCTCGACACCGCCTGGTTCAACGAGGCCTACCTGATGCACACCTCGACCAGCCCGCAGTACGCGATCATCGCCAGCTGCGACGTGGCGGCGGCGATGATGGAGCAGCCGGGCGGCCAGGCGCTGGTGGAGGAATCGCTGGTGGAGGCGCTGGACTTCCGCCGCGCCATGCGCAAGGTGGACGAGGAGTACGGCCACGACTGGTGGTTCAAGGTGTGGGGGCCGAACGAACTGTCCGACGACGGCATCTGCGACCCGGCCGACTGGGAACTGGAGCCGGACGAGCGCTGGCACGGCTTTGCCGGCATCGAGGAAGGCTTCAACCTGCTCGACCCGATCAAGGCCACCATCCTCACCCCGGGCCTGGACGTGGACGGCAGCTTCGAAGAGATGGGCATCCCGGCCGCCATCGTCACCAAGTACCTGACGGAGCACGGCGTGGTGGTGGAGAAGACCGGCCTGTACAGCTTCTTCATCATGTTCACCATCGGCATCACCAAGGGCCGCTGGAACACGCTGATCTCGCTGCTGCAGCAGTTCAAGGACGATTTCGACAAGAACCAGCCGATGTGGCGCATCATGCCGGAGTTCGTCGCCAAGTACCCGCAGTACGAGCGCGTCGGCCTGCGCGAGCTGTGCCAGCGCATTCACCAGCTGTACAGCAAGCACGACATCGCGCGCCTGACCACCGAGATCTACCTGTCCGAGATGGAGCCGGCAATGCGTCCGGCCGACGCCTTCGCCAAGATGGCGCACCGCGAGATCGAGCGCGTGCCGGTGGAGGAACTGGAAGGCCGTGTCACCTCGGTGCTGCTGACGCCGTACCCGCCGGGTATCCCGCTGCTGATCCCGGGCGAACGCTTCAACCGCACCATCGTCGACTACCTGCGCTTCGCCCAGGAGTTCAACGGCGAGCTGCCGGGCTTCGAGACCGACGTGCACGGCCTGGTGGCGATGGAAAAGAACGGCAAGAAGGTGTACTGCGTGGATTGCGTCAAGCAGTAAGCCGCCGCACTCACGGAAAACCAACGGCCTCCCCCTGCGGGAGGCCGTTTTGTTTTATGCCGGCCGGGACGGATACGGCATCGCGCCGGAACGCTGGCGAACCGCCCGGCGCTTACCAGCCATTCTCCAGCGCCAGTTGGGCCGGGGCCGACAGCCGGCTCAAGGCATAGCCCATGCCCTTGAGCTGGCGATGGGTGTCTTCGACCATCTGCGGACTGCCGCAGATCATGAGGCGCGAGCGCTCGGGCAACAGCGTCACGCCGGCGGCGCGCTCCAGGGTGCCGTCGGCCAGCATCGCCGGAATGCGTTGCGACAGGGTGCCGGGGAGCGTTTCGCGCGTCACCACCGGCAGGTACTGCAGCTTGTGGCCGTGCTCGGCCCACAGCGGGTGCCGCCGCAGCGCCGCGATCTCGGCCTGGTAGCTCAGCTCCGCCGCCTCGCGCACGCTGTGCACCAGCACGATGTGACGGAAGCGCTGCCATACCGCGGTCTCGTGCAGGATGGACAGATAGGGCCCGAGTGCGGTGCCGGTGGCGAGCAGCCACAGGTCTTCGCCGTCGGGGAAGCGGTCGGTGGTGAAAAAGCCGTTCGGGGTCTTGTCGACCAGGATCTGGTCGCCGACCTCGAGACGCGCCAGGCGCGGCGTGAACTCCCCTTCTGGCACCACGATGGAATAGAACTCGAGGTAGTCGTCCCAGCTTGCCGAGACGATGGAATAGGCGCGCCAGACGAAACCGGTCTCGGAGATCTGCAGGCCGAGCCGGGCAAACTGTCCGGGGGTGAAGCGGAAGGCGGGATCGCGACTGAGGCGGAAGCTGATCAAGCGGTCGGTCCAGTGATGTTTCCACAGGATACGCTCGGCGGTGTACTTCGCGGCGGGAGCTGGCATGGCGGTTCTCCGTAATATCCGACTATTTTACTCGGATATTACCGCAAGCCCCTACTTTATGCCAGCGAGGTTGGCCGAAGAGACGCGCAAGACTCAGTCGGCCAGCAGCTCGAGCAGTTGCGGCAGCGCCGCGATCGCCGGCACGCCGGGCGGCGGCGCTGCACCAGCGGCATTGAGCCAGATGGCGGTGAGACCGGCGGCCCGGGCCGAGTGCACGTCGTTGGCGAGCGAGTCGCCGACCATCCACAGCTGCGGCGGCGCCACCCCCAGCTCGGCCGCGATGCGGCGATAGAACGCCGGGTCGGATTTGGCCAGGCCCAGCTCGCGGCGGCAGAACACCCGCCCGACCAGGTCGTCCAGACCGACCCGCGCCAGCGCGAGGCGCACGTCGTCGGCGCCCGACTCGGCCGCGTTGGTGGCGACGTGGCACGGCAAGCGCCCGGCCAGCGTCGCCAGCGTATCGTACGCGCCGGGCATGGCGCGCACCTCGGGCCAGCGCCACATGCTGCCCGCCTGCCCCGGCAGGTCGGCCATCAGCGTGTCGCCCCAGTCGAACAGTAGATGGAGGGGACGGTTCATCGCCCACTCCGCTCGCGCGCAGGTTGGCCGAAGAGCCCGGCACGGGCGCAGCCGGGCCGACTCGCACCGCGCGTCCGTTCCCTGGCCGGCATCACCCGGACCGGAGTGCGGTGCCGTGCGGATCGGCTCATCCGCGTCAGGCCAGCGCCTGGGCCAGGTCGGCCAGCAGGTCGTCGATGTCCTCGATGCCGACCGAGAAACGCAGCTGACCCTCGCGGATGCCCAAGGCGGCCTTCTGTTCCGGCGGCATACCGCCGTGCGACATGGTGTAGGAATGATTGACCAGCGACTCCACCCCGCCCAGCGATTCGGCCAGCAGGAAGTACTGCAGGCGCTCGGCCACGCGGCTGGCGGCGGCACGGCTGTCGTCCTTGAGGTAGACCGTGACGACGCCGCCGAAACGCCGCATCTGGCGCCGCGCCAGCTCGTGTTGTGGGTGATCGGCGAGGCCGGGGTAGAACACTTTCTCGATGGCCGGGTGCGAGGCCAGGAAGGCGGCCACGCGCTCGGCGTTGTCGCAGTGACGCTCCATGCGCAGGTGCAGCGTCTTGATGCCGCGCAGCGTCAGGAAGCAGTCCTGCGGACCCGGCACGCCGCCGGTGGCGTTCTGGATGAACTTGATCGACTTGGCCAGTTCGGCGTCTTTCACCGCCACCAGCCCGAGCAGCACATCGGAGTGGCCGCCCAGATACTTGGTGGCGGAGTGCATCACGATGTCGGCCCCCAGATCGAGCGGGTTCTGCAGATAGGGCGTGGCGAAGGTGTTGTCGACCGCCACCTTGACGCCGTGCCGGTGGGCGATGGCTGCCAGCGCGGCGATATCGACCAGGTTGAGCAGCGGGTTGGTCGGCGACTCCAGCCACAGCAGCTTGGTGGCCGGGGTGAGCGCGCCGGCCAGGCTGGCCGGGTCGGTGAGGTCGGCAAAGCGCACCGTGATGCCGGCCGGCGCCATCACCTTGGTGAGCAGGCGGTAGGCGCCGCCGTACAGGTCGGCCACCGCCAGCACCTCGTCGCCCGGCTGCAAGGTGGCGCGCAGTACGGCGTCGATAGCGGCCATGCCGCTGCCGAAGGCGAAGCCGTGCGTGGCGTTTTCCAGCGCCGCAAAGCAGGCTTCCAGCGCCGCGCGCGTCGGCGTGCCGGTGCGCGCGTAGCCGAACTCCAGCGCCTCGCCGACGTGGTCGTGGGCGAAGGCCGAGGTCTGGTACACCGGCGGCATCAGCGCGCGGTTGTGCTGGTGGTGGTCGTAGCCGCTGTGGATGGTCTTGGTGGCGAATTTCATGGAGAGCCTGCGCGTATCGCGTCCCGTGATTCAGAGATGGCCGTGAGCTTACCACCGTACGCCGGCGCGCTTCGCCGGCGACGGCGGGGAAGCCCCGGCGTCGGTTTGTTTAACTCAGCAAAGCGTGCTCAGCGACGGTAGGCATGCGCCAGGCGCAGCTCCAGGCGCTTCTGCACCTGTTCGAACAGCGCGCTCATCGCCCAGTAGATGGCCGCCGCCATCAGGTACAGCGGCAAGGGCTGGAAGGTCTGCGCGATCACGTCCTTGGTCGCCATCATCAGCTCGGACACGGTGATCACCGAGACCAGCGAGGTGTCCTTGATCAGCGAAATCAGGCTGTTGGCCAGGCTGGGCACCGCCAGCCGCAGCGCCTGGGGGGCCACCACGAAACGCATGGCCTGCCACCAGTTCAGCCCCAGCGACTGCGCCGCGTCCCACTGCCCGCGCTCGACCCCGGCAATCGCGCCGCGCAGGCTTTCCGACAGGTAGGCCGCCACGTTCAGCGTCAGCGACAGCACCCCGGCGGTGACCGGCTCGAACTCGATGCCGACCGACGGCAGACCGTAATAGATCACGAAGATCTGCACCAGCAGCGGCGTGCCGCGCATCACGCTGACGTAGAGCGCCAGCAGCGGCGCCAACAGCGGCACGCGGGCGATGCGCACCAGCGCCACGACAAAGCCCAGCAGCAGGCCCAGCACCATGGTGCTGAGCGCAAAAAACACGGTGTACCCCGTCCCCTTGATCAGTACCGGCAGCGCCTGCCGCGCCAGTTCAAGCCATTCCATCGCTCATCCTCAAAAACAGCGACGCCCCCGCAAGCCGCGGGGGCGTCCAGTTCGACCGTCCGGCAGACGGCCGCGGCCTCAGCCCGGCGTCACGCCGCGCCTCAGCGCCCGCCCGGGGCCTTCGACACGTCGATCCCGAACCACTTCACCGAGATTTTCTTGAAGGTACCGTCCTTGTGCAAGGAGGTCAGCGCGCCGTCGATGGCGGCCTTGAACTTCGGGTTGCCCTTGGCGAACGGGATGCCCATCTGCGTGGTCGTGCCCACCGCGGCGCCGGCCTTCAGCGGCAGCTTGGCTTCCTTGATGGCGAACGGGATCAGCAGGCTGTCGTTGATCGCGGCGTCGATGCGGCCGGAGGCCAGATCCTGGAAGATTTCCGCCGCCGACGGGTAGAACTTGGACTCGATGCCGCCCTGCGCCTTGACCATGTCGGCGTAGTTGCTGCCCTGGGTCACGCCCATCTTCTTGCCCTTCAGATCATCCAGGCTCTTGAAGCTGCGGGTTTCGTTCTTGCGCACGATCAACTGGGCGCTGGAGATGGTGTACGGCTGCGAGAAGTCGAACACTTCCTTGCGCTTGTCGGTGATCGACACCTGGTTCATCACCACGTCGAACTTGCCGCCCTGCAGACCGGCCAGGAGGCCGCTCCACTCGCCGGTGGTGAATTCCGGCTTCACCTTGAGCTTCTGCGCCAGCGCGGTGCCGAGGTCGACCTCGAAGCCGGCCAGTTTCTGGTCCTTGTCCTTGAAGTTGAACGGCGGGTAGGTGCCTTCCAGCGCGATCTTGAGCGTGCCGCGCTGTTGTACGGTGTCGAGCAGGTCGGCGGCGAAGGCGTGCGAGGTGGCACCGATCAGGGCCAGCAGAGCGATCAGTTTCTTCATTTTAATATAACCTTTAGTTTCAAATTAAAGAAACAACATAACACACGGAACTATAACAATCCCCAACGGCATTGCCTAGCCCGCGCCAAGAAAAAAACCGCCACCCGAGGGGATGACGGTCTTCGGCGCAGGCGGGCGGCCGCCTCAGACGTTGAACAGGAAGTTCATCACGTCGCCGTCCTTCACCACGTACTCCTTGCCTTCGGAGCGCATCTTGCCGGCTTCCTTGGCCTTGGCTTCGCCGCCGCAGGCGATGAAGTCGTCGTAGGAGATGGTCTGGGCGCGGATGAAGCCGCGTTCGAAGTCGGTGTGGATCACCCCGGCCGCTTGCGGCGCGGTGTCGCCGACGTGGATGGTCCAGGCGCGCACTTCCTTCACCCCGGCGGTGAAGTAGGTCTGCAGGCCCAGCAGCTTGTAGGCGGCGCGGATTAGGCGGTTCAGGCCCGGCTCTTCCAGCCCCATCTCGGCCAGGAACTCGGCCTTGTCGGCGTCGTCGAGCTCGACGATTTCCGATTCGATCGCCGCGCACAGCGCCACCACCGGAGCGCCCTCCTTGTCGGCCAGCGCCTTGAGCTTGTCGAGGTGCGGGTTGTTGTCGAAACCGTCCTCGGCCACGTTGGCGACGTACATCGCCGGCTTGATGGTCAGCAGGCAGAACGGCTTCAACAGCGCCTGCTCTTCGGCGTCGAGGCCGAGCGAGCGCGCCGGCAGGCCCTGGTCGAGGTGCGCGCGCACCTTCTCCAGTACCGCGATCAGGCGGATCGCGTCCTTGTCGCCCGACTTGGCCTTCTTGCCATCGCGCTGGATCGCCTTTTCCACCGTGGTCAGATCGGCCAGCGCCAGTTCGGTGCCGATGGTTTCGATGTCGGAGATCGGGTCGACCTTGCCGGCGACGTGCACCACGTTGTCGTCGTCGAAGCAGCGCACCACGTTGACGATGGCGTCGGTCTCACGAATGTTGGCCAGGAACTGGTTGCCCAGCCCTTCGCCCTTGGAGGCGCCTGCCACCAGGCCGGCGATGTCGACGAACTCGACGATGGCCGGCTGGATCTTCTGCGGGTTGATGATCTTGGCCAGCTCGGCCAGACGCGGGTCCGGCACCTCGACGATGCCGACGTTGGGCTCGATGGTGCAGAACGGATAGTTGGCCGCTTCGATGCCGGCCTTGGTCAGCGCATTGAAGAGGGTCGACTTGCCGACGTTGGGCAGACCGACGATGCCGCACTGGAGACTCATGACTGCGTTCCTCTCGAAAATCTTTGCAAAGGTTGGCCGAAGCAGGCTTGCGGCCGGAAAATTACTTGGCGGCGGTATGCAGGGTTTTCATCGCGCCCGGCATGTCGCCGGCAATGGCCTGCGGCAATACCCGGAGCGCCGCCGCCATGGCGTCCTCGATGGCGCCCTGTTCTTCGCTGCGCGGCTTCTTCAGCACGAAACCGACCACCTCGCTGCGCTCGCCGGGGTGGCCGATGCCCAGCCGCAGGCGCCAGAAGTTCGGCGTGCCGAGGCGGGCGATGATGTCCTTCAGGCCGTTGTGGCCGCCGTGCCCGCCGCCCTGCTTGAAGCGGGCGGTGCCCGGCTGCAGGTCGAGCTCGTCGTGCACCACCAGGATTTCCTCCGGGGCGATCTTGTAGAAGCGCGCCAGCGCCGCCACCGCCTGGCCGGACAGGTTCATGAAGGTCATCGGCTTCAACAGCCACAGGTCGCTGCCGCCCGGCTGCGGCGCGCGCGCCACTTCGCCGAAGAACTTGCCTTCGCCTCTCAGCGCCGCCTTGTGCTGCCAGGCCAGTTCGTCGACCAGCCAGAAACCGGCATTATGACGGGTTTTCTCGTACTCCGGGCCGGGGTTGCCCAGCCCGACGATCAATCGAATCCCGGACATGATTGCATTCCAATAAAAAAGCCCGTTGCGAGGCCGTCAGGCAACGCAACGAGCTTGATCGTGCACGACCGCGGAATTACTCGGCGGCAGCGGCACCGCTGGCGGAGGCCACAGCCTGGTCACCACCGCGCACCAGGGCGGTGATTTCCACGCCTTCCGGCAGCTTCAGGTCGGACAGGTGAATGGTCTGGCCAGCCTGGATGGCGGACAGGTCCACTTCGATGAAGGACGGCAGTTGGGCCGGCAGAGCGCGCACGTCGACTTCGGTCAGCACGTGCGAGATCTTGGCGCCTTGCAGCTTGACGGCTTCGGAAGCATCGGCGCCGACGAAGTGCAGCGGTACCTTGACGTGCATCTTTTCGTTCAGGTCGACGCGCTGGAAGTCCATGTGCAGTACCAGTTGCTTGTACGGGTGCATCTGGTAGTCACGCAGCAGCACGGCCTGCTTCTCGCCGTCGATCACCAGGTTCAGGATGCCGGTGTGGAAGCCTTCTTCCTTCAGCGCGTAGTAAACCGGGTTGTGTTCCAGCACCACGGAAACCGCTTCGGTGTTGGCGCCGTATACCACGGCCGGCAGTTTGCCAGCGTGACGCAGGCGGCGGCTCGCACTCGTACCCAGCTGTTCGCGCTTGGCAGCAATCAGTTCGTAAGACATGAGTAAAACTCCAGTTCAAGTGAATGGCACCGCAGCGGCCGCGACCAGCCGCCGCGATGTTTACGGCAGGCAGGCGCCCGTCGAAACCAGGTCCTCGTTGAAGAGGTAGGACACCGACTCTTCGTTGTTGATGCGGCGCAGCGTCTCGGCCAGCAGGCCGCCGATGGAGGCCACGCGAATGTTCGGGCAGGCCTTGGCTTGCGCCGACAACGGGATGGTGTCAGTCACCACCACCATGTCGATGTCGGAATTGGCAATGCGATCGATGGCCTGGCCCGAGAAGATGGCGTGGGTGGCGTAGGCCAGCACGCGCTGGGCGCCGCGCTCTTTCAGCGCGGAAGCGGCCTTGCACAGGGTATTGGCGGTATCGATCATGTCGTCGACGATCAGGCAGGTACGGCCCTGGACGTCGCCGATGATGTTCATGACTTCGGCCACGTTGGCCTTGGGACGGCGCTTGTCGATGATCGCGAGGTCGGTGTTCAGCGCCTTGGCCATGGCGCGCGCACGCACCACGCCGCCGACGTCCGGGCTCACCACGATCAGGTCTTCGATGCGCTGCGAGCGGACGTCCTTCAGCAGCACCGGGGTGGCGTAGACGTTATCCACCGGGATGTCGAAGAAGCCCTGGATCTGGTCGGCGTGCAGGTCGACGGTCAGCACGCGGTCGATGCCAGCCGAAGTCAGCATGTTGGCGACCAGTTTGGCGGAGATCGGCACGCGCGCGGAACGCGGACGGCGATCTTGGCGGGCGTAGCCGAAGTACGGGATTGCGGCGGTGATACGACCGGCGGAGGCGCGCTTGAGCGCGTCGGCCATGGTCAGGATTTCCATCAGGTTGTCGTTGGTCGGGTTGCAGGTGGACTGCAGGATGAACACGTCGCGACCGCGCACGTTTTCGAGCAGCTCCACTGCCACCTCGCCATCGCTGAACTTGCCCACGTCGGCGCGGCCGAGCGAGATGTCCAGATGCTTGACCACGTTCTGGGCGAGTTCCGGGTTAGCGGTCCCGGTGAAAACCATCAAACTGTCGTATGCCGCCATAACTCGTTATGCCTTAGCTGAATAAAGAAAAAGCGTGTAAGGGAAACTTACACGCTTTTTTTCTCGTTCTCTATATTGTAGAGATTCTTGGCTGGGGAGGTAGGGATCGAACCTACGAATGCCGGAATCAAAATCCGGTGCCTTACCACTTGGCGACTCCCCAGTAACTGGGCTAGATACTGCCGAACAACGGGTGAACCGAAAGGCCTTTTGCGACAAATCCGTTGTACTTCTGCGACAGCGTCTTATAAACTTTATCGGCTTCGATTTCCGAATCGCACTCCAGAAAAACACAACTTCCGGAGCCTGTCATCAGCGGCGAACCGTATTTCTCAAGCTCGCTTAACGCTTCGTTTACCGCTGGATACTTACTCGTTACAACCCGCTGCAAGTCGTTTCGTCGTTGCTGCGTTGTTTCGAGGATTCGCATTATGCTGATACCGGAATCCCTTGTCAACAGTTCTGACGAAAAAATTTCAGCAGTCGGCACATGCACCCCCGGATGCAACACCACGTACCACTTTTCGGGCAGCTCCAGCTCGGTCAGTTCCTCGCCGATACCGGTGGCAAAGGCGTTGCGGCCGAAGATGAAGACCGGCACATCGGCCCCCAGCTTCAGGCCCAGCTGCATCAGGGTTTCGCGCGGCACAGCGGTCTGCCACAGCGCGTTGAGCGCCAGCAGCACGGTGGCGGCGTCGGAACTGCCGCCGCCCAGACCACCGCCCATCGGAATGCGCTTGGTGAGGCGGATCGAGGCGCCGAGCGAGGTGCCGCTGTGCTGTTGCAGCAGGCGTGCCGCGCGCACCGTCAGGTCGCGCTCGGCCGGCACGCCGTCGATCGGGTTCAGCAGCTCGATCACGCCGTCGTCGCGCACGGCCAGCTCGACGGTGTCGCTGTAGTCGATGAAGCGGAACACGGTTTCCAGCAGGTGGTAGCCGTCGGCGCGGCGCCCCACCACCTTGAGCATCAGATTGAGTTTGGCCGGAGCCGGATAGGCATGGAAGACGGCGGTCATGTCGGAAGAACTCGAAAAACGGGATGTGGAGAAAACTCAGAACCGGTTCAGGGCCGGTCGCGCGCCACCCTCTAGTGGGCGATCAACGGCGCTGGCACCGGAATGGGCATGGAATACCGGAAGATCATGGCGGCGCGAATCGCCACCGGAACCGCGCCCGCGCAGAGCGGCACCTAAGCCCCGGGGAGTACGCGACAAGACCATGGAGCGATCCTCAGCGCCAGGCGTGCACGACCAGGCGGATCGACAGCCGGTCGCGCTCCATTTCGACCCGCTTCGGGTACGGGCCGGGCTGATCGGCGTCGCTGACGAAACGAATGGACCAGCCCTGCTGGTGCAGCACACCGTCAGCGGAGACGTTCTGCGGCCAGTCCGGCGCCGCCTGGCCGCGAATCCACCAGGCGAGGTTGGAGAGCGGCAAGGGCCAGCCCAGCGCCTCTTGTGTCAGGCTTTCCACGTCCGCCGCCTGGTAGGTCTTGCCGTCGGCCTGCAGCGTCACGCCGTTCTCGTCGCGCTCGACGCGCGCCACGGTCGAGCCGATCGGGCTGTTGATCGACAGCTGGTCGCGCACGGCATCGTGATTCCAGTCGAAGTTGGCGACCTGCCCCTTGCCGTCGGCCTTGACCGACAGCCGGCCGGAGATCGAAAACGGGGTATCGCGCGGCCGGGTCGCCTCGGCTTGCGGCCGGAACGCGACGTCGCGCGTGGCGCAGCCGGTCAAGAGCAGGCCGCACAGGCCCAGTGCCAGCCAGCGGCTCATGGCTGCTCCAGGCGGTGCACGGTGTTCTTCAGCATTTCCAGGCCGGATTCGCTACCGGTGGCCTTCTGCCACACCGCGCGCGCTTCGTCGCGGCGGTTGAGCTGCCACAGCACCTCGCCATAATGCGCCGCGATCTCGGCGTCCGGCGACACCGCGAAGGCACGCTCGAGGTGCTCGCGCGCCGGCTCGAGACGGCCCAGCTTGAACAACACCCAGCCCATGCTGTCGAGCACCATCGGGTTGTCCGGCTCGGCCTGCAGGGCTTTCTGGATCAGGCCCAAGGCTTCCTGATAGCGCGTGGTGCGGTTGGCCAAGGTATAGCCGAGGGCGTTGAGTCCCTGCGGGTCGTCGGGCTTCTCCTTGAGATAGGCGCGCAGGTCGCTCTCGGCGCCTTCAACGTTGCCCATCAGATCGGCCACCAGCGCCCGTTCGTAGAGCAGCTCCGGGGTGCCCGGGGCTTCTTGCAACGCCTGGCTCAACAGGGCGTGCGCCAGGTCGTAACGCTTGGCCTCGCGGGCGATCTGCGACTGCGCCAGCACCACCTGGACGCGGCCCGTGCCGCCGATCTCCAGCTTCTGCAGCCGGGCGATGCCGGCTTCGGGGTTGCCGGCGGCGGCGTCCAGCTCGGCCAGACGCCCCTGCGCCGGCAGGTACTGCGCGCCCTGCCCCACCGCTTCGTACCAGCGCCGGGCGCCGGCGACATCGTCCTGCTCTTCGGCCAACTGGCCGAGGGTGTAACGGATGAAGTCGCTTTCGGGGTGTTTTTCCGCCAGCGCCGCTTCCAGATGCCGCTTGGCCACGGGCAGGTCACGCTGCTGCAACGCCAGCAGGCCGGCACCGTACAGCAACTCGGCGTTCTTGGGCTGGGTCTGGAGCAGTGCCTCGAAGGCGCGGCGCGCTTCGTCGAAACGCTTGGCGCCGACCAGCAGGCGCGGATACGCCATCTTCAGCTCCAGCCCGGCGTCGGGGCGCCGGTCCAGCTCTTTTTTCAGGAAAGCAATCGCGGCGTTGAGGTCGCTGCGGCGCAGCCGGTCGGTCTGCCAGGCCACCGGCAGATCCCATTTGGGGGCGATGCGCGCCAGGCGGTCGAGTTCCTGCTCGGCTACGCTCTCGTTGCCGACCTCCGCCGCCACCGCGAGCACCGCAAAGCGTGCTTCCGGCAGATCGGGGTAACGCTCCGCCAGTTGCTGGATCAGCTGGTAGGCCCCCTGCTTGTCGCCCTGCAGCGCGGTGAGCCGCGCCAGCTGCACGAAGACGGCGCCGGCGCGTGCCGGCTCGCGCTTGAGCAGCTCTTCCACCAGGGGCCGGCTTTCGGCCAGCTTGCCGGAGCGCAGCAGGGTGATCAGCAGCTGTTCGCGCGCGATGTCGGAGTCGGGGTCGAGCTCGACCCACAGCGTCAGCGCCTCGGAGGCGACCTTGAGCTGGCCGGAAAACAGCGCGAACTCGGCGGCACGCTGCGCCAGGCGCGGGTCGCGGGTCTGCCGTGCGAGGTCGAGATAGGTGACCGCCGACGCCCCCGCCGCGCCGCGCTGGGCGGCGATCTCGCCGGCCAGCACGCCAAACAGGATGTGGCTGTCGAGTTCGACCTTGGGCAGCCTGGCGTCGGCCGCGGTGGCTTCGGCCTTGGCGGCGTCGGCACCGTCGTCGTCGGGCGCGTTGTCCGTCGCCTCCGCCTGGGGGGTGGCCGGCGCCGCGCTGCGTTCAGGCGGACGAGTCACCGCGCAGGCGGACAGCAGCAGCACCAGGAGGAGGGGAAGGGTTCGGTTTAACGGTTTCATGTGCATGGAATCTTGACCCGGCGAAAGCGTAGAATACCACGCTCATTGATATTATTGATGGCCGTGGAGCGTGGAATAACATGCCAGAATTACCTGAAGTGGAAACCACCCGGCGCGGGGTCGAGCCACACCTCACCGGCGCCACCATCACCGACGTCGTGGTACGTGAGGGACGCCTGCGCTGGCCGGTGCCACCGGCACTGGCCGCGACCCTCAGCGGCCTGCCGGTACTGGCGGTACGCCGCCGCGCCAAATACCTGCTGCTGGAGTTCGCCAGCGGCACGCTGCTGGTGCATCTTGGCATGTCCGGCAGCCTGCGGCTGGTGGCGGCCGACACGCCGCCGCAAAAACACGACCATATCGATCTCATCCTGGACGGGCGCACCGCGCTGCGCTATCGCGACCCGCGCCGCTTCGGCGCCATGCTGTGGCACGTCGGGCCGGTGGAGTTCCACCCGCTGCTGGCGGCGCTGGGACCGGAGCCGCTCGGCGACGCGTTCGACGCCGACACGCTGTACCGCGCCAGCCGCGGGCGCACGATGTCGATCAAGCAGTTGCTGATGGACAATCATGTGGTGGTGGGGGTGGGTAACATCTACGCCAACGAGTCCCTGTTCCAGGCCGGCATCCGTCCGGGGCGTGCCGCACGCCGCCTGACCCATGCCGACTGCGAGCGCCTGGCCGCGGCCATCAAGAGCATCCTGGCACGCGCCATCGAGGCCGGCGGCAGCACGCTGCGCGACTTCGTCGGTGCCAGCGGCAAGCCCGGTTACTTCCAGCAGACTTACGCGGTGTACGGTCGCGCCGAGGAGCCCTGCCACACCTGCGGCTCATTGATACGTCAGATTCGCCAGGGGCAGCGGAGTTCCTACTACTGTCCGCATTGCCAGCCATGGTAGAGTCGGGGCATCGCCTTCCTTCCCCATCCTCGCCGTTGCCGATGCGCCCGACCCGCCCTACTTCGCTGCCCACCCGCTGTTTCCGTCTGGCCCGCATGGGATGGCACATCGCCATCGGCCTGATCATCGTCGCCACCCGCTTCCCACGCCTGGCCTACGCCGAGCGCGCCGTGGTGACGCAGCGCTGGTCGCGCAAGCTGTTGCAGATTCTGGGGGTGACGGTGGAGGTGTCCGGCGACTCGCCCGGGTTCTACCCGAACAACACCTTGCTGGTGGCCAACCACGTGTCGTGGCTGGATATCTTCGTGCTGAACAGCTCGACGGTGTCGCGCTTCGTCGCCAAGCGGGAGATCCAGCGCTGGCCGGTGGCGGGCTGGCTGGTGGCCAGCGCCGGCACGGTGTTCATCGACCGCAACAACCGGCGCGATGCCAGCCGCGTCAACCAGCACCTGGCGCAGGCGCTGGAGAACGGCGGCTGCATGGCGGTGTTTCCCGAGGCGACCACCTCGGACGGCAGCGTGCTGCTGCCGTTCAAGGCCTCGCTGTTCGAATCGGTGCGCCAGTCGCGCGGCACGGTGCAGCCGGTGGCGCTGAGCTACCGCACGCCGCACGACACGCCGTGCACCGCCGCCGCCTACGCCGGCGAAACCACCTTCATGGAAAGCCTGCGCAGCATCCTGGCCACCCCGGCGATGCGGGTGGAGCTGCGTTACGGCAGCCGCATCAGCGCCGCCGGCACCAGCCGCGAGCCGACCCGCTTCGAGCTGGCCGAGGCGGCACGCGACGAGATCGTGCGTGGGCTCAGGATAACGCCTGCTCGGCCGGACACGGCAGCGAGAACACCTGCCGATCCTCCAGCCTGAGCGCGGTAAGGCTGCCGCCCCACAGGCAGCCGGTATCGATGGAGAGGATGTCTTCGGTGACGTAGAGGCCGAGCGCCGACCAGTGGCCGCAGATGATCGGGGTGCCGGCGCTGCGCCGCCCCGGCGCGTCGAACCACGGCAGCAGGTTGGCGGGCGCCTTGTCGAGTTCGCCCTTGAACGCCAGGTCCAGCTCGCCGTCGCGCGTCACCAGGCGCATGCGCGTCATGGCGTTGACCACCAGCCGCAGGCGCTCGATGCCCTTGAGCTCGTCGCTCCAGCGCGTCGGCTTGTTGCCGTAGAGACGCGACAGGAAGTCGCGGTAACGCGGCCCGGACAGGCAGTCTTCCACTTCTTCGGCCAACCCCATGGCACGGTCGACGGTCCATTCCGGCAGCAGGCCGGCGTGCACCATGGCGTAGCCCTGCTGTTCGATCATCAAGGGCTGGCAGCGCAGCCAGTCGAGCAGCAGCTTGCCGTCGCCGGCGTTGAGGATGTCGAGCAGGGTGTCGTCGGAGCGCACCTTGCCGAAGCCCTCGGCCACCGCCAACAGGTGCAGGTCGTGGTTGCCCAGCACGATCTGCACCTTGTCGCTGTGGCGGAACACCCAGCGCAGCACTTCGAGCGACTCGGGGCCGCGATTGACCAGGTCGCCGGTGAGCCAGAGCGTATCGCGCCCGGGGTTGAATTCGATCTGGCGCAGGAGTTGCTGGAACGGGCCGAAACAGCCCTGAATGTCGCCGATTGCGTAGGTTGCCATGGTTAATTGTCCTCGATTGGCAGACCGGCAGAAAAGGGCCGTCCGCACTAGCGCGATGATACCGCATGCTACAATGCCCGGCCTGCATTACCGATTTGCGACGCGCCCCCTCCGGCGCGTCGCCTCCCACCGGAAACGCCATGTCAGCACCCCAGCTCAATCCGCCGCAACGCGCGGCCATCCATTACCTCGACGGCCCGCTACTGGTGCTGGCCGGCGCCGGCTCCGGCAAGACCCGGGTGATCACCTTCAAGATCATGCACCTGATCCGCGAAGCGAAGATGGATGCGCGCAACATCGCGGCCATCACCTTCACCAACAAGGCGGCGCGCGAGATGCTGGAGCGCGTCACCAAGCTGATGACGCCGGCCGAGGTGCGCGGGCTGACGGTGTCGACCTTCCACTCGCTGGGCATGCAAATCCTGCGCCAGGAAGCGCCGCACCTGGGCTACAAGCCGCAGTTCTCGATCCTCGACGCCTACGACGCCGGCAAGATCATCTCCGACCTGCTGCGCACCACCGCCAAGGACGAGGTGCGCAAGGTGCAAAGCCAGATCTCGCTGTGGAAGAACGACTTCAAGAGCGCCGAGGAGGCGCTCACGTTGGCCGAAAACGAGTGGGAACGCATCTGCGCCACCACCTACCTCGCCTACCAGGACACCCTCACCGCCTACCAGGCGATGGACTTCGACGACCTGATCCGGCTGCCGGTGGAGCTGTTCCGCAACAACGAGGAGGTGCTGCAGAAGTGGCAGCACAAGCTGCGCTACCTGCTGCTCGACGAATACCAGGACACCAATACCTGCCAGTACCAGCTGGTGAAGCTGCTGACCGGGGTGCGCGGCATGTTCACCGCGGTGGGCGACGACGACCAGAGCATCTACGCCTGGCGCGGCGCCAACATGGAGAACCTGCGCCTGTTGCAGCAGGATTTCCCCAAGCTCAAGATCATCAAGCTGGAGCAGAACTACCGCTCCACCGCGCGCATCCTGCGCGCCGCCAACTCGGTGATCTCGAACAACCCCAAGCTGTTCGAGAAACAGCTGTGGAGCGAACTGGGCCTGGGCGAGCCGATCCACGTCATCCGCTGCAAGGACGAGGAGCACGAGGCCGAGGTGGTGGTGCAGCGCCTCTTGGCGCACAAGTTCGAATGCCGCACCGAGTTCAAGGACTACGCCATCCTCTACCGTGGCAACTACCAGGCGCGCATCTTCGAGCAGGCGCTGCGCAACCAGCGCATCCCCTACCAGATGTCCGGCGGGCAGAGCTTCTTCGACAAGGCCGAGGTCAAGGACGTGATCGCCTACATGCGGCTGATCACCAACCCGGACGACGACCCGGCCTTCATCCGCGCCCTGACCACGCCCAAGCGCGGCGTCGGCGCCGGCACGCTGGAGAAGCTCGGCGCCTGGGCCGGCGAGCGCAAGAAGAGCCTGTTTGCCGCGGCGTACGAGGAAGGCTTCCGGCTGCAGGTGCAGCACGCCCAGCTGGAGCCGCTGACGCAATTCTGCGACTTCATCAATCATCTGCAGTACCGCGCGCTGCGCGAGCCGGCCGGGGAGCTGGCGCAGGAGATGCTCAAGGCGATCGGCTACGAGACCTGGCTGTACGACAGCGAGGACAGCCCGCGCGCCGCCGAGACCAAGTGGAAGAACGTGCAGGAGATGGTGGCCTGGCTCGCCAGGAAGGGCGAGGCCGACAACAAGAACCTGATCGAGCTGACCCAGCTGATCGCGCTGATCACCATGCTGGAGGGGCGCGACGAGGGCGAGCTGGACGCGGTGCACATGTCGACGCTGCACGCCTCCAAGGGCCTGGAGTACCCGCACGTGTTCTTGGTGGGCTGCGAGGAAGGCATCCTGCCGCACAGCGAATCGGTGGAAAACGGCATGATCGAGGAGGAGCGGCGGCTGATGTACGTCGGCATCACCCGTGCCCAGAGGAGCCTGACGCTGACCCACTGCGTCAAGCGCAGGCGCGCCGGCGAGTGGCAGTTCGTCGACCCGTCGCGCTTCATCGACGAGATCAACGGCGACGACCTGCGCCACTTCGGCAAGCCGGGCGCCGAGCCGGTGGTCAGCAAGAGCGAAGGCAAGTCGCGGTTGGCGAGCCTGAGTGCGATGCTGGAAGGCAAGAAGGGCAAGGGCGGCGTCGAGTAGCGTGCCGCCATCGACCTGGACGGAGAACGTGTTTCAGCCGGGGCGAGACCGCCCGGACAGCGTGACCGCCGCAGGCGCCAGGAAACCGTAGCATCCGCGGCGTACCCGAGGATCAGGGCGGAGCGAGTCTCTCGCAGAGCCTCGCTCGCGCAGAAGGCCACCGACGCTCACGGGGCGAAGCGCGGCCACCGGATGAAAGCGGCGCTCACCAGCGCGCCGGCAGATGCTCGCGGATGGCCGCGGCATCGAGATGGGTCAGTTCCTGCGACACCTTGAGCGCCACCATGCGCTCGACCTCTTTGGGCAGGCACTCGCCCAACTGGCCGAGGAAGTGCGGCGGCGCCACCAGCACCAGCCGCTCGAAACTGCCGTCGGCGCGTCCCTGGGTCAGGGCGTTCGCCAGCTTGCGGGCGAACGCGGCGGCATCGTGCTCCTGCGGGTCGCTGCGCGTCACCATGGTCCGGTGCCCGCCGCGCGGCGGCTCGGCATGGTTGCCGCCCGCGGCGGCCTCCCCCTCCTCCGCACTGATTTCCGCCGTTTCCGTCAGCTTGTGCCCACCGGCCTCGGGCTGGAAAATCCGTGCGCGCCGGCTGTCGGCGACGACAATCCATGAAACGTCCATATCGCTCACTCCACTCAAGTTGGCGGTCTTGGCGCCCCTTGTCGCCTGGCCGCAGCCAATCGTCCGGGTTCGCCGCTGGCCGCCGTGCGCTCCCGACACGCTGCCACGGCACGGCAAAACAGCGGCTGTTTCTAGGGTTATAGTGCATACATGTCGCGCGCCCCGAAGTCCCTCAAGCACTGCGAATTCCGCTTCTACGAGGAGCTGAACGATTTTTTGCCGCCCGCCCGGCGCAAGGTCAGTTTTCGCCATGCCTTCAGCGGCAGCCCCACTGTCAAGGACCGCATCCAGGCGCTGGGGGTGCCGCACACCGAGGTCGACCTGATCCTGGTGGACGGCGTGTCGGTGGATTTCCAGCACCATCTGCACGGCGGCGAACGGGTGGCGGTCTACCCGACCTTCGAGCGCTTCGACCTCGCCGAGCTGAACCGGCTGCGCCCGGCGCCGCTACGCCACCCCTGCTTCGTGCTCGATGTCCATCTTGGCCGGCTGGCGCGCTACCTGCGCCTGCTCGGGCTCGATACGCTGTACCGCAACGACTGGCCGGACGAGGAACTGGCGCAGGTCGCGCTGGCCGAGCACCGCATCCTGCTCACGCGCGACGTCGGACTGCTGAAGCGCAATGCCGTGACGCACGGCGCCTTCCTGCGTGCCATCATGCCGCGCGAGCAGCTGCTCGAGGTGCTGGAGCGCTTCGATCTGTGGCGTCAGCTGCGCCTGTTCAGCCGCTGTGCCCGCTGCAACGGCGCCATCGAAGCGGTGACGCGCGCCAGTGTCGCCGCCGAGACACCGCCGCGCGTCTACGCCTACCAGCGCCACTTCTACCGTTGCCAGAGCTGCCGCAAGCTGTACTGGGAGGGAAAGCATTGCGACCGACTGCGCCACTGGCTGGAGCCGCTGCTGCGGGAACACGGCCTGAGCTGGCCCGAGTCGGAGCAGGCACCACGCGACTGAGGCGGCTCACGCCGGTGCCGGAAGGTTTCGGGCCGTGGCGGCGGGGCACAAAAAAACGCGCCCGAGGGCGCGTTTCTGGTATCTGGAAAGCCTAGGCAGGCTTACTTGGAGTTGTTCACCATGTATTCGACGGCGGCCTTGAATTCTTCGTCGCTGCCGGTGAAGCCACCCTTAGGCGGCATGGCGTTCAGGCCCTTGGTGGCGATCTTCACCACTTCGTCCAGGCCCGGCTTCAGACGCGGTGCCCAGGCGGCCTTGTCGCCGAACTTCGGCGCACCGGCGGCGCCGGTGGAATGGCAGGCGGTACAAACGCTGTCGAAGATCTTCTTGCCGGCCACGTTCGGGTCGAGCGCCGCACCGCCTTCGCCGCCGACTTTCGGTTCGGTGAACTTGGCACCGCCGGCATTGGCCATGTAGGCCACGGCGCGCTTCACTTCGTCGTCGCTCAGGTCGGCAGCGCCGCCCTTGGCCGGCATGGCGTTGAAGCCGCCCAGCGCGTGCTGTACCAGGGTGTCGAAGCCCTTGGCGATACGCGGCGCCCAGGCGCCGGCGTCGCCGAACTTGGGCGAGCCGGCCAGGCCGGTACCGTGACAGGAAATACAGATGGCCTTGAACACCTGTTCACCGTTGCGCATGCCCGGGGGCGCGTCGCTGGCGACGGATTCGCCGACCGGTTTCAGGCGAGCGGCTACCGCTTCCTTGGTCATGACTTCGGCATCCACGTTGAAACCACTGGTTGCCAGCTTGGCCAGCAGCCAGATCGCCACGACCAGAAAGACAACGACGCCGATCAGGACCTTGACAACCTGTCCCGGGGCCATCCCGTTCCCATTACTCATTCCGAGCCTCGCCTGAAATATTAATGACAATGAAGAAATCAGGGGGATTATACGAGAACCCTCTCGGCATGGCAAAAGCCCCTCACTGGACGCGCCGGGGCAGTTAAGCTATCATCCGCCTGCTCTGCAAAGCACCCGTAGCTCAGTTGGATAGAGTGTCAGCCTCCGAAGCTGAAGGTCGTTGGTTCGATTCCAATCGGGTGCGCCAAGAATTCAAAGGGTTAGCGACATCTTTTCGCTAACCCTTTTTGCTTTCCTGCCGTCCGTTTTTGTCCCCGGCGCCCTTTCGCGGCAACCCTGCCTCCGGGGGACACACGGCTCCCCCTGTCGTCACCGCGTCACTGTCGTCGTCGGCCATGGGCGCGGTGAACACGCGCTCAGGCCAGCGGCAGCTCGATGTTGACCATCAGCCCGCCTTCGGCGGCATTGGCGGCGGCGATGCGCCCGCCGCTGGCGACGATCACCCGCTTGGCGATGGCCAGCCCCAGCCCGTAGCCCTGGTTGTCGCTGCCGCTGCTGCGGAAGAACGGCTCGAAGATCGTCGCCAGCTCGGCTTCCGGTACGCCGGGGCCGTGGTCGTGGATGGCGAGGCGCACCTGCCCGCAATCCGGCAGCGGCGTCACCCGGATCTGCACCACGCTGTGCGGCGGGCTGTAGCGGATGGCGTTGCGCAGCACGTTTTCCACGGCGCGGCGCAAGAGGTCCGGGCGGGCGGCGACACGGCCGTCGTGCTCGATCTGCATTTCCACGCGGCAGCCCGACAGGCCGGCCTCAAACTGGGCGTCGGCCACCAGGGCGACGAGGAAGTCGCGCAGCGACAGCGTTTCGCCGCCGGCGGCGCCCTCGGCGTCGAGCCGGGCGATCGCCAATAGCTCTCCCACCAGCTGGTCCATTCGCCCGGCCTCGCGCTCGATGCGCTCGAGCCAGGTGTCGAGTTTTTCCGGCTGCTGGCGTGCCAGGTCGACGGCGGCGCTGAGCCGCGCCAGCGGGGAGCGCAGTTCGTGCGAGACGTCGTGCAGCAAGCGCTTCTTGTCGTCGATCAGCCCCTGCAGCCGCTGCGCCACCAGGTCGAAGTCGCGCCCGAGGTCGGCCAGTTCGTCCTGGCGCCGTCCCAGTTGCTGGGCCAGGTTGACCTTGAGATTGCCCTCGGCCACGGCATCGAAGGCGCCGCGCATCAGACGGATCGGCTTGGACAGGTAGCGCGCCAGCAGCGCGCCGAAGATCAGGCTCGCCACCAAGCCCACCAGCAGCGGCTCCGGCGGCACCGGGCCGTGCCGGGGAGGCGGCGGCGGCCGCTGCGCCGGGTCCTGCCGCGCCAGTACGGCGGCACGCGGGGATTCGAACTGATGGCGCAGGCTGAAGGCGACGCCGACCCCGAGCGCGGTGGTGATCTGGGCCAGCCACAGGATCAGGAACAGTTTCCAGAACAGGCGTCCCATGGGTCAGGCCTTGATGAACTGGTAGCCGCGACGGATCACGGTCTGGATGCAGGAGCGGCCGTCGGGCAAGGGGCCGAGCTTCTGGCGGATGCTGCTCATGTGGACGTCGATGCTGCGGTCGAAGCGCGCCAGCGGACGGCCCAGCGCGCGTTCCGACAGCTCGCCCTTGCTGACCGGGTGCCCGGCCTGGCGCACCAGCTCCGCCAGCAGGCTGAATTCGGTGCTGGTCAGCTCCAGCGGACGGCTGTCCCACTCGGCGCGGCGCTCGCGCGGCCACATCGCCAGCGCGCCCTCGCGCAACACGTCGCTCTCGGCCTGGCGCACCTCGCGCAGGGCGCCGCGGCGCAGGATGGCGCGGATGCGCGCCAGCAGTTCGCGCGGGGTGCATGGCTTGGGCACGTAGTCGTCCGCGCCCAGCTCCAGCCCGAGCACGCGGTCGAGATCGTCGCCCTTGGCGGTCAGCATCAGCACCGGCAGCGCGCTCTGCTGGCGCAGCCGACGCAGTACCTCGATGCCGTTGATGCCGGGCATCATGACGTCGAGCACCAGCAGGTGATAGTCCCCGCTCAGGGCGAGCGCCAGGCCGTCGCTGCCGTTGGCGGCGAGCGCGACCATGCAGCCTTCGCGCTCGAGGTAGTCGCGCAGCATCTCCGCCAGTTCGACGTCGTCGTCGACCAGCAGCACCCTGGGTCCGTCCTGCGGCGTCAGGACCGCTCGGCTATTCGCCATCGTTCACTCCATCCCTCGCAGCCGGGCCACGCTTGACCCGGCTTGACACGTGTTGCCCGCATTCTAGCGCAGGGGCGCGCGCGCCGAGCACGGCCGGGCACGCCAGGGCAAAAGGTTGGCCGAAGAGGGAGAGGGCTCCGTCTTCGGCCAACCTGGCAGGGGAGGAATACACCGGGCCCGGCGCCACGCCGCCCGGAACGTCAGATATAGGTATCGATGGTCTTGCCCAGCGTGGTGAATTCGTCCACCACGCTGCCGACGCCGGATGAAATGGCCGAGCCCAGCGACGACAGCCCGGAGCCGATGGCGTTGCCGACCGACTCCACCTCGCTCCCGACCTCCTTCAGGCCATCGTTCACGGCCTTGCGCACCGCTGGCATGGCGTACAGGCTGGCGGCGCTGGCGGCGATCGATTCGATGCTGCTCATGGCGGTTCTCCTCAACAAGGCGGGGCAAGGCCTGCCACTGGCGCCCCGCGGGGTTGGTATTGATGGGTACGCCCTCTATTTACCATGTCCCGCCGTCCGCTACGGCCGCCACGCCGTTTATTTACACTTCTTTACCCTGGCGCCGTCTTTACCTGTTTTTACCCGGGCTAACCCCGATTCACACCCCTCCCCCGCATACTGGCCGCCCGTTTTCCTCACCCCGGCGCCGCCCGGCGCGCGCCGCGCTCATCGCCCATGACCCTCGTTCCGAAAACCTGGCAACGCCGCGCGCTGCTGGCGGCCACCGTGCTCGCCGCCGCCGTCGGCGCCAAGCTGCTGTTGTTTCCCGCGCCGGCGTCGCCGGCCTACCTCACCGCGCCGGTGACGCGCGCCGACCTCGAGGACAGCGTGCTGGCCAGCGGCGCCGTCAAGGCGTTCAAGCAGGTCAGCGTCGGCGCCCAGGTGTCCGGCGAGGTGAAATCGCTCAAGGTCAGCCTGGGGCAGCAGGTGAAGCAGGGCGAGCTGGTGGCGGAGATCGACCCGCGCAGCCAGCAGAACACCCTGCTCGATGCCGAGGCGGCGCTGGCCAGCAAACAGGCCCAGCTGCGCGTCAAGCAGGCGGCGCTGACCAAGGCGCTGCTCGACGCCCGGCGCCAGACCAGCATGTTGGCCGAAGAAGCCACCGCGCGCGAGAACGTCGACAGCGCCCGGGCCACGCTCGCCACCGCGCGCGCCGAAGTGGCGCAGCTTCAGGCCGAGATCCAACAGGCGCGCATCACGCTCAACACCGCCCGCCTCAACCTCGGCTACACCCGAATCGTGGCGCCGATCGGCGGCGTGGTGGTGGCGCTGCCGGTGGAGGAAGGCCAGACCGTCAACGCCAGCCAGTCGGCGCCGACCATCGCCAAGATCGCCCAGCTCGATACCGTCACCGTCAAGGCGGAGATTTCCGAGGGCGACGTCACCCGCGTCAGGCCGGGCCTGCCGGTGTATTTCACCATCCTCGGCGCTCCCGAGCGGCGCTACCGCGCCACGCTGCGCGCCATCGACCCCGGCCCGCAGTCGCTCAGCGACGCCGCCGATAGCAGCACCAGCAGCAGCACGTCCTCGTCGAGTTCGAGCAGCTCGTCGAGCAGCAGCAGCGCCATCTATTACTACGGCCTGTTCGACGTGCCCAACCCGGAACACCAGCTGCGCATCTCGATGACCACGCAGGTATCGATCGTGCTGGCCGAGGCCCGGAACGCGCTGACCATCCCCGCCACCGCGCTGGGCGAGCGCGCCAAGGACGGGGCGTACACGGTCACGGTGCTGGACCAGGACGGCCGCCCGAGCACGCGCCGCGTCCAGATCGGCCTCAACAACAACGTCAGCGCCCAGGTGCTGTCCGGCCTCAAGCAAGGCGAGCGCGTGGTGGTGGGACAGGCTTCAACCACGGCCAGCACCACGAGCAGCAGCGAACGCCGCGGCCCGCCGCCGATGGGGATGTAAGCGATGGCCACTCCCCTGCTCGAAGTCAGCGGCTTGTACCGCGAATTCCCCGCCGGCGACGACACCGTGGCGGTGCTGCGCGACGTCGACCTGCAGATCATGGCCGGCGAGATGGTGGCCATCGTCGGCGCCTCCGGCTCCGGCAAGTCGACGCTGATGAACATCCTGGGCTGCCTCGACCGCCCCAGCCGCGGCGGCTACCGCGTCAACGGCCGGGAGACCGGGGCGATGGCGCCGGACGAGCTGGCGCGGCTGCGGCGCGAGCACTTCGGCTTCATCTTCCAGCGCTATCACCTGCTGCCCGACCTGAGCGCGCTGGGCAACGTCGAGATTCCGGCGATCTACGCCGGCAAGGCGCCGGCGACGCGCCACGAACGCGCGCACGCGCTGCTCACCCGGCTCGGCCTGCGCCGGCGCACCGCGCACCGCCCCGGCCAGCTCTCCGGCGGCCAGCAGCAGCGCGTCAGCATCGCCCGCGCGCTGATGAACGGCGGCGACGTGATCCTGGCCGACGAGCCGACCGGCGCGCTCGACCGTCACAGCGGCCAGGAGGTGATGGTGATCCTGCGCGAGCTGCACGCCGAAGGGCACACCGTGATCATCGTCACCCACGACGCCAAGGTGGCGGAGCACGCCGACCGCGTGATCGAGATCAGCGACGGCCAGATCGTTGCCGACCGCCGCAACGTCACGGCCAGGACGGCCGCTGCCCTGCCCTCGCACGGCCACGCCGGTACGGCGGGCACGCCATGGCGCGCCGCCGCCGGACGCTTCGGCGAAGCCTTCACCATGGCCTGGCGCGCGCTCACCGCGCACCGCCTGCGCTCGTTCCTGACCATGCTCGGCATCATCATCGGCATCGCCTCGGTGGTGTCGGTGGTGGCGCTGGGCGAGGGCTCGCGCCAGCGCATCCTGAAGGACATCAGTTCGATGGGCACCAACACCATCGACATCTTCCCCGGCGCCGGCTTCGGCGACCGCAAGGCGGACGCCATCCACACCCTGACCGCGCGCGACGCCGAGGTGCTGGCGCAGCAGGGCTTCGTCGACAGCGTGACGCCCGGCGTCAGCAGCGCGGTGACGCTGCGCTACCGCAACGTGGCGGTGAGCGCGCAGGTGAAGGGCGTCGGCGAGCAGTATTTCCGCGTCAAGGGCGTGGAGATGGACCAGGGCAAGGCTTTCGACGCCGGCGCGGTGCGGCGCCAGGCGCAGGAGGTGGTGATCGACCCCAACACGCGCCAGGCGCTGTTCGGCGCCAACGTCGACCCGGTCGGCCGGGTGATCCTGGTGGGCAGCGTGCCGGCGCGGGTGATCGGCGTCAGCAAGCAGCAGAACAGCGCCTTCGGCAACGACGAGAACCTCAACCTGTGGCTGCCCTACAGCACGGTGATGAGCCGCCTGCTGGGCCAGGACTATCTCAAGAGCGTCACCGTGCGCATCGGCGACAGCGTCTCGAGCAGCGCCGCCGAGGCCGGCATCGTCAAGCTGATGACGCGCCGCCACGGCAAGCAGGACTTCTACGTGATGAACACCGACAGCATCCGCCAGACCATCGAGAAGACCACCGCCACCATGACGCTCTTGGTGTCGATGATCGCGGTGATCTCGCTGGTGGTGGGCGGCATCGGCGTGATGAACATCATGCTGGTGTCGGTCACCGAGCGCACCCAGGAGATCGGCGTGCGCATGGCGGTGGGCGCGCGCCAGGGCGACATCCTGCAGCAGTTCCTGATCGAGGCGGTGCTGGTGTGCCTGATGGGCGGCGTGCTCGGCGTCGGGCTGTCGCTGTTGGTCGGCGCGGCGTTCGACCACCTCAGCAGCCACTTCAGCATGGTCTACTCCGCCGGCTCGATCGTCGCGGCGTTCGCCTGCTCCACCCTGATCGGTGTGCTGTTCGGCTTTTTGCCGGCACGCAACGCCGCGCGGCTCGACCCGGTGGTCGCGCTGGCGCGGGAGTGAAGGATATGACGATGAAACCCCTGCTGGCCGCCGTACTGCTCGGCCTCGCGCTGAGCGGCTGCGCCGCCCTGAACGATACCCCCTACAGCACGCCCCGACTGAAACTGCCCTCGGCGTGGGAACACGCCCAAGCCGGCAGCGCCGCCACGGCGTCTTCGGCCAACCTCGAGCGCTGGTGGCAGCGCTTCGGCGACGCCGAGCTCGACACCCTGATCGAGCTGATGCTGGAGCGCAACAACGACCTCGCCGCCGCCACGCTGAAGGTGCGCCGCGCCCGGCTCGCCGCCGACCTCGCCGACGACGCGCTCAGCCCCAGCCTCGCGGCCAGCGCCGACAGCAGCGCCAGCCGCTCGCTGAAGCACGGCGGCGGCACCACGCAAAGCCACGCCGTCAGCGCCAGCGTCAGCTACGAGCTCGACCTGTGGGGCAAGCTCGCCCGCCAGCGCGACGCCAAGGTCTGGGAAGCCAAGGCCACCGAGCAGGACAAGCAGAGCACGCGGCTGTCGCTGATCGGCACCACCGCCACGCTGTACTGGAAGATCGGCTACCTCAAGCAGCGCCGCGCGCTGAGCCAGGACAGCATCGCCTACGCCGAGCGGACGCGGCAGCTGGTGCGGGCGCAGAAAGCCGCCGGCGCCGCCTCGCAGCTCGACCTGCTCAACGCCGAACAGACGCTGGCGAGCCAGCAGGCGAGCCACACCGAACTCATGCAGCAACTGGCCGAGGCGCGCAACGCGTTGTCGCTGCTGTTCGACGGCCCGCCGGGCAGCCGCTTCCAGGAGCTGGAACGCTTGCCGCAGCGCGCCCTGCCCGCGATCGCCGCCGGCGTGCCGGCCCAGTTGCTCGCGCGCCGTCCCGACCTCGCCGCCGCCGAGCTGCGCCTGCGCGCAACGCTGGCCAGCGGCGACGCCACGCGCGCCAGCTACTACCCCGACATCAGCCTGACCGGCAGCCTGGGTTCGAGCAGCACGGCGCTGTCCCAGGCGCTGAGCAACCCGGTCGCCACGCTGGGCGCCGGGCTGACGCTGCCCTTCCTGAAATGGCGCGAAATGCAGCTCAACCGCAAGGTGTCCGAGGCCGAGTACCAGCAGGCCGTGGTCGAATTCCGCCAGACCCTGTACCAGGCGCTGGCCGATGTCGAAAACGCGCTGTCGGCGCGCCGCCAGTACCAGGCGCAGGGGGAAAAGCTGGAAGCCTCGCTCTCCGCCGCGCGCCAGGCGGAACGGCTGTACGAGGTGCGCTACCGCGCCGGCGCCGCCGCGCTCAAGGACTGGCTGGAAGCTCAGGAAACGCACCGCCAGGCCGACATCGCGCTGCTGCAGAACCGCTACAACCAGCTGGCCAACCAGGTCACCGTGTACCAGGCGCTGGGCGGCGGCGTGGCGGGTAAAGATGGGTAAATGGGGACCGGGCGGGCGCTGTCCGCCGCTATCATGACCGTCGCGTTCATCCGTCACAGGTAGTGCCCGTGGTGTACAAATCCGCCCTTGCCATGCTGTCCCTGCTGGCCTTGCCGGGTTGCGTCGTGATGCAGCCCGACCCGACCCTGGAAGCGATCAAGCTGATCAGCGTCGCCATCACCGGCGTCGCCTCGATGACTCCCGGCCCGACGCAGAACACCATTCTCCACCCCCACGCCCCGGTCAAAAACCTCTGCATCGAGTGGAACCGCGGCGTGGCGCTGCCCGACTTCGTGCCGGCGCTGCAGAGCGAACTGCAGCGCCACGCCGTCGAGAGCCGGGTGTACGAGGCCGGCATGCAGCCCTCCGGCTGCGGCGCCGAACTCGCCTACACCGCCTTCCTGCAGTGGGAAAAGCGCTCCTTCGGCGACGACTACGCGCCGTACCTGAGCTACGCCGCGCTGACGCTGCGCCAGAACGGCACGGTACTGGCCAGCGCCAACTACGAGATGGGGGTAATGGGCTACGACAAATGGACGCCGACGCGCAAGAAGCTCGCCCCGCTGGTCGACGCGGTGCTGGCGGGCAACTGACATGACCGGCCCGGCGCTTAGAACCGGTTTACGATCTCGCGAGCCAGAGCGAGACAAGGCAAAAACGGCTGAGGAAGCGGCATTTACACGGGGTAAATGAGCATTCCGAAGACGTTTTTAACACGGTATCGCCGACGCGCAGCAGATCGGAAACAGGTTCTTACCAGAACGACAAGGTATCCACCAGGAACTGCTGCATCCAGCTGCGGCTGTTGCTGTCGGCCACCAGGCCGCGCCCGCCCAGCTCGAAGCGGGCGTCGGCGACATTGTCGGACGACACCAGGTTGCCGTTGGGCAGGATGTTGATCACCGAGGCCGCCAGCTTGCCCTTCAGCACGTTGCTGTTGGTGTTCTCCCCCTTGCCGCTGAAGCTGTCGCTGCCCGAGGCGTCGACGTCGATGTCGAAGATCCACTTCAACAGGCCGGTCATCGACGAGCCGGCGCCCGGTCCCGCCACCTTCAGCGCGTTCTTGCGGCTGCCGCTGGTGCCCGACTTGTTGCTGCCGGACAAGCTCTCGGCAATCTCGATCTTGACGATGTCGCCGATGTAACGCGCGCTCTGCTGCTCGAACAGCAGGTGCGCGCTGCCGGCGCGGAAAATCCCGCCCTGGTTGCGGTTTTCCAGGTTGGCCAGCGCGTAGCCGGGCCGCACCGTGGTCGGCCCGCTGACCGCTGTAGGGGAAACGCTGCTGCATGCACCGAGCAGGCACGCCAGCGCCGTGCCGCCCATCACTCGCCGGAACATCGGACTATCACCTCGCAGAAAGGGGTTGAGCTGTACAGGGCGAAGGCGTGGCCGGCAACCGCCGGGCCACGCCTCGCGACAGGGCATGCTGGGGCAAACGACGGTTAACGGGCGTTAACCGAAGGCAAAGTCCGGTAAAGATTTTTGACTTGGGTAAATCCAGGTAAAGCTGCGTGGTGCCACCGCAAGCGGCTGCTATGATCGTGCCCTCCCCGCGCCCCAGAGACCCTCGCCCATGACCCACGTGCTGCTTGTCGACGACGATATCGAGTTGAGCGCCATGCTCGCCGATTATCTGGGGCAGGAGGGGTTCCGGGTCAGCCGCGCCGCGGACGGCGAGAGCGGCCTGCGTGAAGCGCTGTCCGGGCGCTACGCCATCGTGGTGCTCGACGTCATGATGCCGCGGCTGAATGGCATCGAGGTGCTGCGCCGCCTGCGCCAGCACAGCCAGATGCCGGTACTGATGCTCACCGCGCGCGGCGACGACATCGACTGCATCATGGGGCTGGAGCTGGGCGCCGACGACTACGTCACCAAGCCCTGCGCCATGCGCACCCTGGTGGCGCGGCTCAAGGCGCTGCTGCGGCGCGCCCCCTCAGCGGCAGCGCCCTCCGTGGGTGGCCCGCTCGCGGCGGGCCCGCTCACGCTGTGGCCGACGCGCCGCCACGCCGAATGCGATGGCCGGGCGCTGGAGATGACCGGCACCGAGTTCAACCTGCTGGAAGTGCTGGTGCGCCACGCCGGGCGCATCGTCAGCAAGCACGAGCTGTCGCAGCAGGCGCTGCGCCGGCCGCTGGCACGCTTCGACCGCAGCATCGACGTGCACGTCTGCAGCATCCGCCAGAAACTGCCGCCGCGCCCCGACAGCCTGTCGTGGATCCAGACCGTGCGCGGCATGGGCTACCTGTTCCTGGCGGAGTGAGCGCCGTCCCCTCCCCGGCCCCGCCCATTCACCCCGGATACGCGAAACGCGCCGCGCGGCGGAACAGATCGCCCGGCGCCGGCCCTGCTGGCCCAAGCGCTCCCGGCGCATAGCCGGCCATCTCCTTGAGCGGGCCCGCCCGGAGGCCTTGATCGCGCCGGCCGGATCGCCTCACACGGACTGCTGCGGGCAACCCGGCTGGCTGCCGGCGGGCGCCAAGAACGGCACGGCATCGGGCGCGCTGGCGGGAAAGTGCTGGGCGAGCACCTCGGCCAGCGGCAGCGGTCTGGCCACGCCGTAGCCCTGGGCGTAATCGACCCCCATGCGTTTGAGCGCCTCCAGGATGCCCGGGTGTTCGGCGAACTCGGCGATGGTCTGCTTGCCCATGACGTGACCGATGTGGTTGATCACCTCGACCATGGCGTGGTCGACGGGGTCGTCCAGCATGTCCTTGACGAAGCCGCCATCGATCTTCAGGAAATCCACCGGCAGGTGCTTGAGGTAGCCGAACGACGACATGCCGGCGCCGAAATCGTCGAGCGAAAAGCGGCAGCCCAGCTGGCGCAGTTCGCGCATGAATTCGGTGGCGCAGGCCAGGTTGGCGATGGCGCTGGTCTCGGTCACCTCGAAACACAGATGCGCCGGATCGATGCCGCTGCCGGACAGCTCGGCGCGCAGGAAACCGAGAAAATCGTCGTCGCACAGCGAGGCGCCGGAAAGGTTGATGGCACAGGTCCACTCGCTGCCCGGCGAGGTCCGCGCCGCCAGCATGGCCAGCGCCGTGCTCACCACCCAGCGATCGATGGTCGCCATCAGGTTGTAGCGTTCGGCGGCAGGGATGAAGGCGCTCGGCGGCACCAGCATGCCGTACTCGTCGAGCAGCCGCAGCAGCAGCTCGAAATGCGGTGCGGCCGAGCCGTCGCCGAGCGGGGCGATAGTCTGCGCGTAGAGGCGGAAACGATCGTCTTCCAGCGCGCGGTGCAGGCGTTGCACCCACTCCATTTCACCGTAGCGGACGGTCAGTTCGGCGTCGTCCGCGGCGTACAGCTGCGCCCGGTTGCGCCCCTTTTCCTTGGCCATGTAGCAGGCCACGTCGGCGGCGCGCATCACCTCCTTGAGCGTGGTCGGCACCCCGGAAATGTGCACCACTCCGATGCTGGCGCTGATCGCGAACGGCTGGCCATTCCAGCTGAAGTGCAGGTCGCACACGGTCTGACGCAGCTTCTCGGCGACCGGCAGCGCCGCTTCGGGCGGACAGTTCTGCAACAGCACGCCGAATTCATCGCCGCCCAGGCGCGCCAGGGTATCGCCCTCGCGCAGCTGCTGGGACAAGAGCACGCACACCTGGCGCAGCAGCTCGTCACCGGCGGCATGGCCGCAGGTGTCGTTGACCACCTTGAACTGGTCGAGGTCGAGGTACATCAGCACGTGGTACTGCTGGCGCCCGACGGTGGCCTCCAGCAGCCGCGTCAGGCGGCGCTCGAATTCGTGGCGGTTGGTGAGCCCGGTGAGGGCGTCGTGGCTGGCCTGCCAGGACAGGCTTTCGATATACAGGCGTTCGCGCGTCATGTCGTGGAACACCAGCACCTTGCCGGACATCCCGCCCTGGCTGTCGAAGATCGGGGCGCTCACCATGCACACCGAGACGCGCGAGCCGTCGTGCCGCTCCAGCAGCAGGTTGCGCCCGGCGCCGGGTGGCGCCGCCTCGTTGAGCAGCGGCTCGAGACGGACCGGCCGCTCCGGCGACAGCCCCTCCTCGAACAGGCAGCACAAGGCCCCCAGGCGACGGCCATGCGCCTGTGCCAGCGGGTGGCCGATCAGTTGCTCGGCCACCGGATTGAGGTAGTCGACCTGGCCGCCGCCGTCGAGGGTAATCACGGCGTCGCCGATCGAGGCCAGGGTGACCTGGGCACGTTCCTGCTCGGCGTGCAGGGCGCCTTCGGCCAACTTGCGGTCGGTGATGTCGAAGATCGAGCCCGACATGCGCACCGCCCGCCCGGCGGCGTCGCGCAGGGCCTGGCCGCGCGCCCGGAACCAGCGATAGCCGCCGTTGCGGGTGCGCAGGCGGTACTCGACGTCGTAGCCGCCCTCGCCCGCCAGATGCCGCTCCAGGCTGTCCCGCGTCGGCACCGTGTCGTCCGGGTGCAGATGCGCCCAGAACGCACCGACGGAGCCCTCCAGCTCATGCTCGGCCAGGCCCAGCATGGCTTTGAAACGCGGCGAATAATAGACACTGCCCTCGGCGATGTTCCAGTCCCAGATGCCGTAGTCGCTGCCACTGACCGCGAGGGCGAGGCGCTCCTCGCTCTCGCCCAGAGCCTGCTCGAACAGCTCGCTCTGGCGGATCAGCTGGCGCGTGCGCAGCAAGGCGAACAGGATCAGGACGGTGGCGCTGACCAGGTTGACGGCGGCCAGCAGGCGCTGGATGACGCGCCCTCCCTCCGCCAGCACGTTGGAGAAGGCGTGCTCCAGCGGCGTGACCTCCCGGTTGATCTCCTGGATCTGGAGCTTGAGCTCGGCCGCCTGCGCCGCGCTCAGGGCGCCGCTCGCCCGGCCCTGGCGCAAGCGCCGGGCCACCTGATCGAGCTCGCCCAGCAGGCGATCACCCTCAGCCCAGTAGACGATGGCCTGATCGAGATAACTGACGCGGCGAAAGCGCAGGAACAGCCAGATCAGCTCGGGGATGTCGTCCGGGTCGTTGGCCCCCTGCAGGAACCCCACGGCGGCGGCGGCGGTGTCGGGATCGGGACGGTCCAGCGCCCGGCGCGCCTTGCTGTCGGCCAGCGGCACGCGGATGGCGTCGCGGTATTGCTGGTAGGCCAGCTCGGAACCGGTCTCGGCGTAGCGTTCGAGGTAGTACACCGCATCCTTCTGGCCCTTCGACCACAGGCTCTCGCCGGCGATGTAGGCGCGCACCGCCGACAGCACGTTCTGGCTCAACCCGCCCAGCAGCACCAAAAGCACCACGGCCACGACGAATGGCCAGGCGAAACTCAGCAGGCGGCGGTTGGTACTGACGCGGGGTGGTTGCATGCCTGTTTTCCAGGGTGGATGGAGAAAAAGCGCTGCTGGCGAAAGCAATCAGGGGAAGGCGGGCAAAACGGGGCCGAACCCGTTTCATCAGCGTGCCATGCAGCCTCCTTGTTTGGCCTGTACGCCGGAGATCCGCACCTGCGCGCATGAAGATTCCGGACGTCATCGTCGAAATCCTGCCACAGCGTCAATGCCATACAAACGGAAATCCCCATGGCATGCCGCATGAAGAAGATATAGTCACTGCCAACCAAAATGCATAGACGACGTGGCTGCACCGAGGGGACGGCACGCGTGGAGCTTTGCCCGAGGGCGCTCGCCGCTAGGTTGGCCGAAAGGGTGTGCGTGGCACGCCTCTAAGGAGGCGCGCGGCAAGGAGCTCGATCTCGCTCTGGAACGGGAGCCGCCCGATCTCGACGCCATCCTGCCCGGCAACGAGGTGCTGCTGGAAGAGCTGCTGACCAACCTGGTCGACAACGCCATCCGCCACACCCCGGAGGGCGGCACCGTGACGCTGCGGCTGCGTCAGGAAACGTGCCGCCACCGATCCTGCGCAGTGAACGCAAAAAAGGCAGGCTCACGAGCCTGCCTGTCGGGTCGAAACGCGCGGGGAATCAGAGCGGATAGCGCAGTTCGGCCAGCGCGGCCTCGACGCGGGCACCCTGCTCGCCCCAGTAGCCCAGCCGGCTCAGGCAGTCGATTGTCACCAGCGCGGCGTCGATCATGAAGCGCTGGTCAACGATCAGCTGCTCCACCTCGGCGAGCTCGAGCAGCACGTGCTCGGCCACCTCGCCGTCCTGGTTGCAGGGGATTTCGCCTTCGTTCAGCCACAGGTCGAAGGTGTACAGCCATTCGCGGTGCAGGCCGCGCTGCACCGGGCGCTCGGCCAGGAGACGGGTGGCGGGGCGCAGCAGTTCCAGGCGGTCGGCCGGGATGCCGGCCTCTTCCCAGCCCTCGCGCTCCAGCGCCAGCGCGATCGACTCGCCGGCGGCGATGCCGCCGCCCATCAGGTTGTCCATGCGGTTGGGGTCGACCGCCTTGTCCGGGCTGCGCCGGCCGATCCACATGCGGAGCGTGCCGTCGGTGCCTCGCACCAGGCCGTTGAGATGGACCGCGCGGCTGGTGAGACCGAGCGGGCGGAAGGCGGCGCGCTCCAGTTCGAACAGCGGGGTGCCGTCGAGGCGGAACGCGGTGAAGTTCTCGTTGCGCCAGCCGTTGAGCCAGCCGGCCTGCTGCCAGCGCTGCGCCGCGGCGGCGAGCTCGCGGCTGAAGTGGGCGTAGTCGCCCGCCAGGGTACAGGACAGGCCGCGCTCGCTGGCGACGAACAGCGCCGCTTCGCTGGCGAGCAGGCGTTCGCACCAAGCGGCGTTGACGCTGCCCAGCACCTCGCCGTCGATGGCGAGTTCGGTAAAGGCCGATCGGTCGTAGCGGGTGACGCCGGACAGGTAGTCCAGCACGGCTTCCACTTGCATGGGTCCTCCATGACGCTGTTGTGGTCGAAACAGCCCGCCATGTTACGGAAGTTTCAAGCAGTTGGCTCGAATTTCTGCACGGTTCGACGCGGCACGGCGCCAACCCGATGTCCCGCCCCTCCCCTTGCCACATCGCCACCCGCTGGGGGTGCGTCGCGGGAGGACGCGCGTACCATTACGGCCGCGCCATGGCGCCCCTCTTCCGCCATGGCCGGCCTCAGCCCTCGGCGAGCCGCTCGGCCAAGCCAGAGGCGCGTTCGGGAGCGCGCTCCAGGGCGGCGCTCCACACCGCGGCGCTGCCCTGCACCGCGAACTCGCGGCGCGCGCGCGTGATCGCGGTGTAGACCAGGGCGCGGTTGAGGTTGGCCGAAGCCGCCTCGGGCAGCGCCAGCCAGACGCGCTCGAACTCCGAGCCCTGGCTCTTGTGCACGGTCATGGCGAACACCGTCTGGTGCGCCGGCAGCCGCCCCGGCGCGATCTCGCGCCAGCCGCCGTCGGCGCTGGGAAAAGCCACGCGCAGGCCGTCGGCGCGCTGCACCGTGAAGCCGATGTCGCCGTTGAACAGGCCGATGCCGTAGTCGTTCTCGGTGATCATCAGCGGCCGGCCGGGGTAGTTGTCGCGCTCCGGCGACTTGCGCCCGGCGGCTTCCAGCCGCGCCTCGACGGCGCGGTTGCAGGCGTCGACCTGGCGCCGCTCCGCCGCCAGCACCATGAAGCGGCCGAACTCGCGCTGCAGCTCATCCGGCGCGGCGCCGGCGGCGACCGCGGCGAAGTAGCCCTGGCGCGCCTGCCACAGCCCCTCGGCCAGATCGCCGGGCTGCCAGGCGACGTCGGGACAGGCGGCGTCGTCGAGCACGGCGAGCGCCCGGGCGGCGTCGCCGGCATTGACCGCGCGCGCCAGCGCGCCGATGCCGCTGTCGGCGGCGAAGCGGTGGCTGTGCGTCAGCAGCACCACGCTGTCGGCCAGCGCATGCGGCACGGTGGCGAGCCCTTCCGGCAGCACGCCGCACGCCTGGGCGAGCCAGGCCAGCGTGTCCGGGCGGTAGCTCACCGTCTGGCACAGTTCACCCAGCACCGCGCCGGGGTCGACCGAGGCGAGCTGGTCGCGGTCGCCGAGTAAAATCAATCGCGCGTGCGGCGGCAGCGCGTCGAGCGTCTTGGCCATCAGCGCGAGGTCGATCATCGACGCCTCGTCCACCACCAGCACGTCGAGCGGCAGCGGATGGCCGGCGTGGTGGCGCGGCGTGGCGAGCCCGGGGCGCAGGCCCAGCAGGCGGTGCAGCGTCTGCGCACTGTCGGGCAACTGGCGCCGCACCGCGGCGTTGAGCGCGAGCTGCGCGCTGGCCCCCTGCACCGATTCGGTCAGGCGCGCCGCCGCCTTGCCGGTGGGGGCCGCCATCGCCATCGCCAGCGGGCGCGGCGACAGTTCGGCCAGCGCCGCCAAGAGGCGCACCACGGTGGTGGTCTTGCCGGTGCCGGGGCCGCCGGAGATCACCACCAGGCGTTGCCGCAGCGCCAGCGCCGCGGCCAGCTTCTGGCGGTCCGGCCGCGCCGGGTCGGCGGCCGGGAACAGCCGCGCCAGCACGGCAGCGAGGCGCGCCGCGTCGACGTCGAAGGGGGCGGCCGCGAGCGCGGCGAGACGGCGCGCCAGGCGCTCCTCGTCGTGCCAGTGGCGCGCGAAATAGAGCCGGCCGGCCCGGTCGAGGATCAGCGGCGCGTAGTCGCCGGGCCGCCCCACCAGCGGCGAGGCCGGCAGGCGGGCGGCGCGCGCACCGAGCGGCAGGCAGACGTGGCCGGCCTGGTTGGCGGCGGCGAGCTGCTCCACCAGCGCCGCCAGCTCGGCGCCGGCGGCGGGGTCGAGCCGGGCGAACAGCGGCAGCAGCTGGGCGGCAAGCGGATTGTCGGGCGGAGTCGGGGTCATGGGGCGTCAGTCGTGCTCGGGTTTGTCGTTGCCGTTCTTGTGCTCGCCGTTCTTGCCGCCGCCCTTGCCCTGCTTGCCGTTTTCCAGACGCGCTTCCAGCGCGTCGCACACGGTACGCAGCACCTTCAGGCGGGCGAAGTACTTGTTGTTGGCCTCCACCAGCGTCCACGGCGCCTGGCTGGTGCTGGTGCGGTCGATCATGTCGCACACCGCGTGCTTGTAGTCGTCCCAGCGCTGGCGGTTGCGCCAGTCCTCGTCGGTGATCTTGAAGCGCTTGAAGCCGGTTTCCTCGCGCGCCTGGAAGCGCTTGAGCTGCTCCTCCGGGCTGATGGCGAGCCAGAACTTGAGCACGATGGCGCCGTTTTCGGCCAACTGGTGCTCGAAGTCGTTGATCTCGTAGTAGGCGCGCATCCAGTCGGCTTCGGCGGCGAAGCCCTCGACCCGTTCCACCAGCACGCGGCCGTACCAGCTGCGGTCGAAGATGGTGCTGCGGCCCTTGCCCGGCACGTGGCGCCAGAAACGCCACAGCCAGGGCTGGGCGCGTTCTTCCTCGGTGGGCGCGGCCACCGGCACCACGCGGTAGCGGCGCGCGTCGAGCGCCTGGGTGATGCGGCGGATGCTGCCGCCCTTGCCCGCCGCGTCGTTGCCCTCGAACACCAGCACCAGCGAGTGGTGGGCAAAGCGCGGATGGCGCGTCAGGCGGTTGAGGCGGCCCTGCAGCTCTTCCAGCTTCACCAGGTACTCGTCCTTGGACAGCGCCTGGTCGAGCGCCAGCGTCTCCAGCAGCAGCTTGTTGTCGAGCGGCGGCACGATCGGCGCGCTCTCGCTGCGCGCCAGGTAGGGGTGGTCGAGCTGCAGGCGCTGGCGCAGCGCGGCCAGTAGCACCTGGCCCACGGTGAGGCTGCGGTAATTGGCATCCTGGCCGTCGATCATCACCCACGGCGCGTAGGCGGTGTTGGACAGCCGGATCATGTGCTCGGCGCTCTTCCTGATCTCCGCGTACTGCTCGTAGTGCTGCCAGTCGCCGGGGCTGACGCGCCAGGCGGTGGCCGGGTCTTTCTCCAGCGTCTTCAGCCGCTTCTTCTGCTGCTCGCGCGTCAGGTGGAACCAGAACTTGATGATCAGCGTGCCGTCGTTGGCGAGCATGTGCTCGAGGCGCTGCACCTCGGAGATCTGGCGGTCGAAGCGGTCCTTGCTGCTGTTGCCGTCGAGATAGTCGAACATCGCGTCCGAGTAGTAGGAGCCGAAGAAGATGCCGAGCCGCCCCTTGGGCGGCAGCTCGCGCCAGTAACGCCACATCCACGGCCGCGCGCGCGCCTCGTCGTTGGGCTGGTCGAAGGCCACGGTGTCGATCAGGCGCGGATCGAGCCACTCGTTGAGCAGGTTGAGCGTCTCGCCGCGCCCGGCGCCGTCGATGCCGTGGATCAGCACCAGCACCGGGAAGTCGCCCTTTTCCTTGAGTTCGTACTGCACGTCGAGCAGCGCCTCGCGCAGGGCCGGCAGCGCCGCCTTGTAGCTGTCCTTGTCGATGCTGTGGCCGATTTCCGCCGATTCGAACATGTGATGGTTTTCCTTTTCTTCCTATGCGCTCAGGCGAACAGCGCGTCCAGTCGTTCTATCAGCCGCTCGCCCGGCAGATCGCGCCACACCCCGCCGCCCTCCGCGGTGAGCCCGCGCAGGTAGAGGTAGCGCACGCCGCCGAAACATTGACCGAAATCGAGGCCGCGCACCGCGAGGTAGCGCCTGAGCGCCACGCAGTAGAGCAGGTATTGCAGGTAATAGTGTTCGCGCGCCACCGAGGCCAGCAAGGCCTCGCGGTGGTAGGCGGCGGCGTCGTGGCCGAGGTGGTTGGACTTGTAATCGACCAGGTACCAGCGCCCGTTCGCCTCGCACACCAGATCGATGAAGCCCTTGAGGTAGCCGACCACGCGGTAGAAGTCGAGCGCGGCGGCGGCGTCGCGCAGGGGGGCGGCGAGGCCGTTGGCCGGGTCGGTCAGCACGCCGACCAGCGCCGCGACGTCGAGGCGCTCCACCGGCAGGGTGAATTCCAGCTCCACCAGGCGCCGTCCTGCCGGCACGTCGGCGAGGCGCACGCCGTCGTCCAGCGGCACCGCGAGCGTGCGGCGCAGCATGTCGAGCGCGGCGTCCTGCCAGTGCAGGGCGAAGCCGGCGCGTTCCAGTTGCTCGACGGCGGCGGCGCGCAGCGTGTCGTCGTCCGCGGCGAAATCGACACGTTCCAGCATGGCATGCAGGCAGGTGCCGGCGCGCGCGCCACGCGGGAAGGCGAAGCGGTCGAGGCGCGCCGCGTCTTCTTCGGCCAACGTCAGCGCGCCGCGGTCGTGGTCGGGCGCCTCGGCCTGGGGCGGCGCGGCGTGCGCCGCGGCGGTGAGCGAAGTGAAGCTGGCGACGCGCCACGGCGTGTAGAGCTTGCGCGTGAAGGGCTGCGCGGCGAGCGCGGCCTCGGCATGTTCCGGCGGCGCCAGGCGCAGCGTGAGCGGGCTGGCGTCGAGGCGGCCGATCTCGCCGGCGTGCGCGGCGAGCAGCGTCGCCAGGTCGGCCTCCAGCGTGGCCGGGTTGAGGGCGAGCTGCTCCAGCTCGGGCAGGGTGCGGCTGTCGCGGCCGTGCAGCAGCCACGACAGCGCCGCGGTGGCCATGCCCTGCACCCAGCCCCAGGCCAGGTACTGGCGGTACTGGGCGCGCGTCAGCGCCACGTACAGCAGGCGCAGCTTTTCCGCCAGGGTTTCGCTGCGGGCGAGCAGGCGCACGTCGTCGCCGGCGACGCTGTCGGGCGCCAGCCACGAGGCGCCGTCGCGGCGGAAGCGCCAGAACGCGGGGTCCTTGGCGTCGAGCTTGCCGTCCCACAGGAAGGGGCAGAACACCACCGGGTATTGCAGGCCCTTGGAGGTGTGGATGGTGACGATCTTGACCAGTGCGGCGTCGCTCTCCAGGCGCAGCAGCGCCTCCTCGCCGCCGGGCGGATCGGCCACGCGGCCCTCGAACCAGGCCAGCAGCGGCGCCATACCCTGACGCTCTTCACTCTCGCGCTGCAGCAGCTCGGCGAGGTGCGCGAGGTTGGTGAGGCGGCGCTCGCCGTCGGGCAGCGGCAGCAGCCTTTCGGCCAACCTTTCGCGCCCGAAGAAGCCGCGCCAGGCCGCCATGAAGCCGTGTTCGCGCCAGCGCCGGTGGTCCTCGGCGTTGGCGGCGAGCTGCGCTTCCCAGGCCGGTTCGTCGTCGACGCGCGCCAGCAGCCGGGCGGCGTCGAGCCCGAACAGCTCGCTGGCGAGCGCGCTGCGCAAGCGTCCCTCGCTGGCCGGCTCGGCCCAGGCGCGCAGCAGCGCCAGCAGGTCCTGCGCCTCGGCGCTGGCGAACACGCTCTCCTGCGTCAGCGCCACGCTGGGCACGCCGCGCTCGGACAATGCCTGGCGCACGCGCTCGCCCTGGCGGTGGGTGGCGACCAGCACCGCGATGTCGCCGCCGACCAGAGCACGCTCGCGGTTCTCGCCGACCAGTTGCGCCCGCCCCTGCCCGGCCAGCGTCAGCAGGCGCACGATCTCGTCGGCGCCGGCCTCGGCCGCCGCGTCCATCGCCACCTGCTTGCTGGCGCCCTTGCTGGTGGCGTCGAAGTCCAGCCACTGGAAGGTGAGCGGCGCGCGGCCGTCGTCCACCTCCAGGCGCCAGCCGGAGGACGGCGCGGCGCGCACCGCCGGGTAGTCGATGTCGGCCAGCACGAAGGGTTGCTCGCGCGCGAACAGCGCGTTCACCGCCGCCACCAGCGGTTCGGCCGAGCGGCGGTTGGTGTCGAGGGTGTAGTGGGAGGCGGCGTCGTCGCGCGCGCTGAGGTAGGCGAAGATGTCGGCGCCGCGGAAGCTGTAGATCGCCTGCTTGGGGTCGCCGACCAGGAACAGCGGGCAGTCGCGGCCGACGAAGCAGGCGCGGAAGATGCTGTACTGCACCGGGTCGGTGTCCTGGAATTCGTCGATCAGCGCCACCTTGAAGCTGCGCGCCACGTGCTCGGCCAGCAACGGGCCGCTGTCCGGGTGTTCCAGCGCGGCGGCGAGGTCGGTCAGCAGGTCGTCGAAGCTGCGCGTGCGTTCGCTGGCGCGACGCCGCGCCAGTTCGGCGTCGACCCAGGCGATCAGCTCCAGCTTGAGCGCGGCGACGTGCGCGGCGACGTTGGCCAGGTGCGCGTCCCAGGCGACGAGCCAGGCGGCCACGGCGTCGAACAAGGGGTGCGACGGCGCGGCAAAGCCCTTCTTCATGCCCTTGGCCAGCGCGGGCGGGGTGAGCTTGTCGAGGCGCTTGCGGTCGTCGCTCGACAGCAGCGGCAGGCCGCTGTCGGCGGTCCATTGCCGCAACCGCCGCACCAGGGTCTGCTGCTGCGCCGGACCGTAGATATTGGCCTTGAAGCCCTCGGTGGCGGCGAGCAGCTCGAGGCCGCCCCGCACCAGCTCGGCGTCACCGGCCAGGCGCTGCCAAGCGGCGTCGGCCGCGGCGAGCGAGTCGGCCAGCGGCGTCAGCGCCGGCGCCAGGTTGCGCAGGTAGGGCTTGGCAAGGAAGGGGCGCACTTGGGCGAGCCAGCTGTCCGGCGTCTCGCCGGCCTCGGCCAGCACCCGCGCCAGGAGCGCGTCGGCCACCACGCGGCGGCGCCAGAAGTCGTCCACCACCTCGGTCAGGCGTTCGGCGTCGTCGGCGATCAGCTCGGCGGTGAAAGTCTGGCCGCTCTCGAAGGCGGCATCGGTCAGCACGCGCTGGCAGAAGCCGTGGATGGTATAGATGGCGGCGGCGTCGAAGCCGGTGATGGCGGCGCCGAGGCGCTGGCGCGCCAGGTCGCGCGCGGCCGGCTCGGCGAAGCGCTGCGCCATGGCCAGCAGGAAGCCGTCGCGCGTCGGCGCGCCGTCGAGCACCGCGGCCAGTTCCGCCAGGCGATGGCGCAGCCGCTCGCGCAACTCGGCGGTGGCGGCCTTGGTGTAGGTCACCACCAGGATCTGTTCGATGTTCGGCGGCGGCGCGCCGTCACGCTCTTCCAGCAGCAGGCGGGTATACAGCGCGGCGATGGTCCAGGTCTTGCCGGTGCCGGCCGAGGCTTCGATCAGGTTGACGCCGGAGAGCGCGCAGTGCAGCGCGTCGAGGGGCTGGGCGATCATGCTTGGTCTCCTTCCGCCGCGCCCAGCAGGCGTTCGGCCAGCGGCAGCAGCAGGGTGTCGGCCAGCTGCGCGAACAGCGGCTCGGCCAGCGGGTCGAGATGGCGGAAGGCGAGACGGATCGCCGCCTCGTCCTTCTGCGGGGTCTTGCCGTCGTAGGCCGGGTCCCACTCCGCCAGCGCCTTGGCCAGCGCCGTCTCGGGCTGGTCCGGTTTCTCGGCCAGGCTCCTGGCGTAGGCCCAGCTGGTGCGGGCGAAGAACGGCAGCGGCTGGCGCTGGCCCTGCTGCCAGCGCGCCAGCCACGGCCGCAGCAGCTCGGCGGCGTCGGGCTCGTCGCAGAGTTCGTGCACCCCTTCCTCGTCGTACAAGGCCGAGTACGGCGCCACCCCGGCCGGGCGTGCCGCACACAATACCAGATGGCTCAGCCACAGCTCGATCAGCTCGCCGGCGTAGGCCTTGCGCGCCACCACGCGCAGCAGGCCGGCGTCGCGCAGGCCGGATAGTTCGCCCACCAGCGTCACGCCGTCCAGCGTCAGCTCGACGCTCTCCGGCGCGCGCAGCGGCTGCGCCAGTTCCGGCGGCAGGCGCCGCGCGAAGCGCACGCTGGCGGTGGTTTCCTCGGCGAGCCAGGCCTGCCCCAGCGCCGCCGGCGGCAGCAGGCCGGCGCCGACCAGCTTGTCCTTGACCGGGGCCAGCGGACGCGAGGCCAGCAGCGCGCCGACCAGCTCGCGCCGCAGCGTTTCGCGCGTGTCGCGCTCGAGGGTGAACGGCTCGCGCACCGGCACGTCCTCGGCGCTGCCGGCGAGCTTGACGCCGAGCCGGTCGGCCAGCCAGGCGCGCGCCGGGTGGCGCCAGAAGCGCAGCAGCTCGTCGAGGCGCAGCACCGTGGCGTCGCCGCCCGGCAGCGCCACCGCGAACGGCGCCGGCTCGTGGCGCGGGGCGGCGAGCGCGGCGGCGTAGCTCGGCTCGAAGCTGTGGCGGCGCGAGTCGCTGCCGTCGAAGGCGGCGCGCGCGAACGGCTGCAGCGGGTGCTGCACCACCTCGACGGCGCAGCCGGCCATCCTGGCCAGGGTGTCGAGCAGCTCGGCCACCAGCGGCGACGGCGGCAGCGGCTCGTCGGTGCGCACCGAGCGCCCGACCCAGGACAGGTACAGCGCCTCGCGCGCCGACAGCAGCGCCTCGAGGAACAGGTAGCGGTCGTCGAAACGGCGCGAGCGGTCGCCACGGCGCGGGTGGCGCGCTACCAGGTCGAAACTGACCGGGCGCTCGTCGCGCGGGTAGGCGCCGTCGTTCATGCCGATCAGGCACAGCACGCGGAACGGGATCGAGCGCATCGGCACCATAGCGCAGAACGTGACGCCGCCGGCGAGAAAGCCGGAGGGGGCCGACAGCGTCAGGCGCCGCGTCAGCCAGTCGCGCACCACCGCGAGCCCGATCGGGGCGTCGAAGGCGGCGAGTTGGGCGTCCTCGGCAAGCTCGGCCAGGGCGTCGAACAGCAGCGTCAGCGCCGCCTCGCCGGCCTCGTCCACGGCGAACAGCGCCTCCACCGCCCCTTGCAGCCGCGTGCGCCAGGCGGCGGGGCTGGCCGGCTCGGCCCAGGCGCGCGCGCAGCCGTCGAGCACGTCGAACAGTTGGCCGAAGCGCGCCAGCGTCTCGGCCAGTTGCCCTTCCGCCCCGGCCGCCGGCAGCAGGCCGCCGAACAAGGGCGAGGCGTCGCCCGCCAGCGCAGGCGGCAGCACCGTGCCCAGCAGCAGGCGGTCGAGCCCCCAGCGCCAGGTGTAGAGCGGATCGGCCGGCAGCCCGAGCGCCGCCTTGTGGGCGGCGTCGCGCCCCCAGCGGATGCCGGATTCGCGCACCCATTGCTGCAGCAGCGGCACCTCGGCGTCGGCAAGGCCGAAGCGTGCCAGCAGCGCGTCGCAGTCCAACAGCGCCAGCACCGCGTCGGCGCCGAAACGCGAGTCGGCCAGCCGCAGCACCGCGGCGAAGGTGGCCAACAGCGGCTCCTCGCGCTCGATGCGGCGGTCCGCGATGGTGTAGGGGATGTTGGGCGCGTCGTCACGTTGGCCGAACACCGCGTCGATGTAGGGCGCGTAGGCGTTGATGTCCGGCGTCAGCACCGCGACGTCGGCCGGGGTCAGCGTCGGGTCGGCGGCGAAGCGCGCCAACAGGCGGTCCTTCAGCACCTCCAGCTCGCGCATCGGGCTGTGCACGGCGTTGAGTTCGATCGAACGGTCGTCGTCCGCCGCCGGTTCTGGTGCAGTTCCCGGAGGGGTCAGCGTCAGGATGTCGCGCTGCAGCCGCGCGAGCAGGGTGTCGCCGTGCGGTTCGAGGAACAGCGGGTGGCCCTCGGGCATCTCCTCGGCGATCTGGTCGAAGAAGTCCCGTCCCTGCTTGCCGAGCGAGGCCAGCAGCGGGTGGTCGTCGTGCGCCGCCATGCCCTGCTGGAACAGCTTGAGCTGGCCGCGCGCGTCGACGATGTCGCCCCAGTAGGCCTCGCACGGGTTGAGCAGGAACACGCAGACGTCGGTCAGCGCCGCCAGGCGCTTGATCATGGCCAGGTACATCGGCGCCAGGCTGGCGATGCCGAACAGGCTGACGCGCTCCGGCAGGTGCTCCGGGCGCAGGCCGCCGAGGAAGTCGTCGAGCAGGCGCACGCGGTGGCGCCCCGGGTCGGCTTCGGCCAACCTTTGCCACAGCGCCGCCTGCCACGCCTCGTCCTCGCCCAAGTCCAGGAGCTCGCCGCGCTCCCAGGCGCGGATCCAGTCCGGGCGGAACACCAGGTACTGGTCGAAGATGTCGGCGATCTTGCCGGCCAGCTCGAAGCCGGCCGCCTCGCCGCCCTCCAGATAGCGCTCGAGCGGCGTGAACGGCGCGCCGTGCAAGGTCGGCAGCAGTTCCAGCAGCCGCCACTGCAGCACCTCGGGCGCGAACGACGACTTGCGCGGCAGCCCCGGCAGCACCGCCTGCATCAGGCGCCAGGCGAAGGCCGCCGGCAGCACGAAGTCGAGGTTGGCGGCGATGCCGGCGCGCCCCGCCAGCTCCAGCGTCAGCCAGCGCCCCATGCCGCGGCTCTGCACCAGCACCGTCTCCGGCTGGAACGGGTCGGACAGGGGCATGGCACGGCTCATGCCGGTGAACAGTTCCCCCAGCGCTTCGAGACGGTTGGACTGGTAGAGGTGCAGCATGGCGATGACGGATGCTTGGAAAAGAAGGTATTCAGTGTACCATCCGGGAACCGCCGCTCCGTCACTGCGTCACAACGCAGTCACCAGAACCTCATTCCAGTAGGCGAGCGAGCCAAAGCCGCTTGAGTGCCGCCGACGCACAGGAACCGGAATGGACACCGAGTCCATGAGGATTCCTGATCGCTGAGCAAATCGCTACGATGGATTTGCGCGCAGTACCGCCAACACTCAAGATGCCAGGGCAGCGCCGCCTCATGCGGGAAAAAACATGCCGACCTACACCCTCATCAAGCACGCCCACATGGGCTGCGCCTACCTCTCCATCCTGCTGTTCACCGTGCGCGGCGGGCTGATGCTGGCCGATTCACCGCTGCTGCGCGCCAAGCCGCTGCGCATCCTGCCGCACGTGGTCGACACCCTGCTGCTGACGCTGGGCATCACGCTCGCCGTACTCGCCCACTTCCTGCCCACCCAGCAGGACTGGCTGATGGCCAAGATCGTGCTGCTGCTGGTCTACATCGGGCTCGGCACCGTGGCGCTCAAGCGCGGCCGCACCAAGGCCATCCGCACCACGGCCTTCGCCGCCGCGCTCGCCACCGTGCTGTGGATCGTGCTGATCGCCAAGACCAAGATGATCTGGCCGCTATAACTCCCCCCGCTTCGGCCGACCCAAGTCAAACTCGGTAAAGGCTAGAACCTGTGCCAGTAGGTGAGCGAGCCAAAGCAGGTTGAGTGTCGCCAGCGCACAGGAACCGGAATGTACACAAAGTACATGAGGATTCCGCGCACTGCCGGCGCTCAAGATGCAAAGGCGCAGCCGCCTGATGGGACAGGTTCTTGGCCGAAGCTTGACCCAGAGCAATGGCCCCGCCGCCCTGCTCTGCTACTGTCCCCCGGTTTACGTTTCCTGGCGTTAACCGATCATGACCCTGCCCGAACTGGTGTGCCCCGCCGGCAGTCTCCCCGCCCTCAAGGCGGCGGTCGACAACGGCGCCGATACCGTCTACTTCGGCCTGAAGAACGACACCAACGCCCGCAACTTCGCCGGGCTCAACTTCGACGACAAGAGCGCCCGCGCCGGCATCGACTACGCCCGCGCGCGCGGTCGCAAGGTGCTGATGGCGATCAACACCTACGCCCAGGGCGGCAACGTGTCGCGCTGGCACCGCGCCATCGACGAGGCCGCCGACCTCGACGTCGACGCCGTGATCCTGGCCGACCTCGGCCTGATGGACTACGCCGTGCGCCGCCACCCCGAGCTGCGCCTGCACCTGTCGGTGCAGGGCTCGGCCACCAACTACGAAGCCGTCAACCTGGCGCGCGAGCTGTTCGGCATCCGCCGCGCCGTGCTGCCGCGCGTGCTGACGCTCGACCAGGTGCGCCACGTCATCGAGCACACCGACGTCGAGATCGAGGTGTTCGGCTTCGGCAGCCTGTGCGTGATGGTGGAAGGCCGCTGCCTGCTGTCGTCCTACGCCACCGGCGAATCCCCCAACACCCACGGTGTGTGCTCGCCCGCCAAGCACGTGCGCTGGGAGCACGGCGAGACCTCGCTCGACGCCCGCCTGGGCGGCGTGCTGATCGACCAGTACGGCAAGGACGAACCGGCCGGCTACCCGACGCTGTGCAAGGGCCGCTTCGCGGTGCAGGGCGACACCTACTACGCGCTGGAAGAGCCCACCAGCCTCAACGTGATGGCCATGCTGCCGCAGATCATCGACATCGGCGTGGCGGCGATCAAGGTCGAAGGCCGCCAGCGCAGCCCCGCCTACGTCAGCCAGGTGACGCGCACGCTGCGCGCCGCGCTCGACGCCGCCGGACGCGAAGCGCAACGCTTCAGCGTGCGTCCGGCCTGGCAACAGGAACTGGGCCGGCTGTCGGAAGGCCAGCAGCAGACGCTGGGCGCCTACAACCGCCCGTGGAAATGATGGAACCGACGACCATGACCTCCCTGAATCTCAAGCTCACCCTCGGACCGGTACTGTTCTTCTGGTCGCGCGACGAAATCTTCAACTTCTACAGCGAGGCCGCGGCCTGGCCGGTCGACACCATCTACCTGGGCGAAGTGGTGTGCTCGCGCCGCCAGCAGCTGCGCACCCAGGACTGGATCGGCCTGGCGCACGACCTGGCCGACGCCGGCAAGGAAGCCGTGCTGTCGAGCCAGGCGCTCCTGGAGAGCGAATCCGACCTCAAGCGCCTCAGGAAGCTGATCGACAACGGCCGCGTGCGCATCGAGGCCAACGACCTCGGCGCGGCACGGCTGGCGCGCGAGCAGCGCCTGCCCTTCGTCGCCGGCCCGCACCTCAACATCTATAACGGCGAGACGCTGGCGCTGATGCAGCGCCTCGGCGCCTACCGCTGGCTGCCGCCGGTGGAAATGGACCGCGCCACGCTGGCCGAGGTGCTGCAACACGCCCCGGCGATCGAGACCGAAGTGTTCGCCTGGGGCAAGCTGCCGCTGGCGTTCTCGGCGCGCTGCTTCACCGCGCGCCATTACAACCTCAACAAGGACGACTGCCAGTTCCGCTGCCTCGACCACCCGGATGGCCTCACGCTGACCACGCGCGACGGTCAGGATTTCCTCACCATCAACGGCATCCAGACCATGTCGGCCGGCTGCCAGTCGCTGCTGCCGCACCTGGCGGGCATGGCCGCCGCCGGCGTCACCGCGGTGCGCGTCAGCCCGCAGGCACAGCACTGCGCCGAGGTGGTGCAGGCGTTCCGTGCCGTCATCGACGGCCAGAGCGCCGCCAGCGAGCTGCTCTCCGGACTCGCGGCAAAGAGCCGTGACCCGCTGGTCGACGGTTACTGGCTGGGCCAGCCCGGCATCGTCAACACCCAGGGAGCCGATCATGCGCGTGCCTGAACTGACCGTCCCCACCCGTCTCGCCCGCCTGCTGGGCCGGCTTCCGGCCACCCCGCCGGCCTGGCTTCTGGTAACCAGCCTCAACCAGCTGGTCAAGCGCGGCGTGCTGCCCGCCGACATGGAACTCCTGGCCGAGCGTCGCTTCGAGGTGCGCCTCGTCGACGCCGGCGTGAGCCTGCGCTTCGCCGCCGACAGCCGCCGCTTCCTCCTCGACCGCCAGCCCGGCGAGCCCGACCTGCGCCTGTCGGCCAACGTCGCCGACTTCGCGCGCATGATGCTGCGCGAGGAAGACCCGGACACGCTGTTCTTCAACCGCAAGCTGAGCATCGAAGGCGACACCGAGCTCGGCCTCATCGTCAAGAACCTGCTCGACAGCGTCGACTGGCACGAAACCCCGCTCGCGCGCTTCATGGCGAGCTGAGCCTGGCCCATCTCCCCCGGAGACGCCGCTGACGGCGGCGTCTCGCACCCTCCCGCGCACACGCCAGAGAAACAATCACTGGTTAAAATGCCTCGCCTTGCTATGCTCAAAGCATGCCCGGCTCGCGAGGGGGACGTATCTCCGTGCCCCCTCTCCCGGATCCGACCACGGCCAACGGCGCAGCGGACACTGCGCGGCCCGGACACGAGGTGCGCCATGCCTTTTCCGAAGCGACTCACCGGCCTGCTGCCCGACCCGGGAATGCTGCGCGGCATCCTGCTCCCCGTTGCCCTGCTGTTCTTCCTGACGGCCGGCAGCTCGCTGCTGGTCGCCAACCTGATCGCCCATCAGGACGACAACCTCGCCCGCCAGCGTTTCGATCACCAGGCCGGCCAAGTCGAAGCCGCCATCAACGAGCGCATGCAGTCCTACCACCTGGTGCTGCACGGTGTGGTCGGCCTGTTCCAGGCCAGCGGCGACGTCAGCCGGCAAGAATTCAACGACTATCTCGCCACGCTGCAGCTGAGCCAGCACTACCCCGGCCTGGCGTCCCTCGGCTACGTGGACCGGCTCGCCCCGGCCGAACTGCCGTCCTACCTGAGCCGCATGCAGCAGGAGCGGCCGGATTTCCGTCTGCATCCGGACTCTCCGCGCGCCGGCTACACCGCCATCCGCTACCTCTATCCCCCGACGCCGCGCAACGAAACCGCGCTGGGCCTCGACATGTACACCGAAACGACGCGACGTAACGCCATGGTCCAGGCGCTCGACAGCGGCGCACCGGCCGTGACCGGCAAGGTCGCGCCGCTGCTGCAGAGTACCTCGAAAGATACCAACGTCTTCTTGATGTACTGGCCGGTGTACCGCAAGGGTGCCGCGCAGGGCAGCGTCGAGGCGCGCCGCGCCGCATTGCAGGGCTGGGTATTCGCCACCTTCCGCATGGGCGACCTGATGCTGGGCATTTTCGGCGATGGCACTCCCCAGCTGAACCTGCGCATCTACGACGGCAACGAGGCCACCCCCGCCAGCCTGATGTACAGCACCGGACGCCAGAACACCGGCCGCTACCATGTGCAACGCCACTACCGACTGGGTGGCCGCCCCTGGCTGCTCGACATCGCCAGTGCCCCCGAACTCGACCGCAGCGTGGCCAGCACGCGCTACCTATGGGTGATGGGCCTGGGCCTCTTGGCCAGCCTGCTGCTGAGCGTATTCATCGGCAGCATCCTGTTCGCCCGCCGCCGCGAAGCCGCCATCAGCGACGCCAGTGCCGCCGCCGCCAAGAAACGTGAAGAACACTTCCGCGCCGTGATTCAGTCGGCGCCCAACGCCATGCTGGCGGTGGACCAGCAGGGCTTCATCACCATGAGCAACCCCGCCGCCGTGCGCTATTTCGGCTACTCGCCGGAAGAGCTGCAGGGCAAGAGCATCGAGATGCTGCTGCCGGAACGCTTCCGCAAGCATCACCCGATGCTGCGCCAGGCCTTCAAGGCCGACTCCAAGCCGCGCCAGATGGGCGAAGGGCGCGAGCTGTTCGCGCTGTGCAAGGATGGGAGGGAAATCCCGGTCGAGATCGGGCTCTCCACCATGCTCACCGAGGAAGGCGTGCAGACGGTGTGCTCCATCATCGACATCTCCGAACGCAAGCTCTCCGAGCTGCGCCTGCGCGAACAGGCCGAGCAGATCTCGCGCGCCAACCGCTACAAGACCGAATTCCTGGCCACCATGTCGCACGAGCTGCGCACCCCGCTCAACAGCATCCTGATCCTCGCCGACCAACTGGCGGAAAACCGCCAGGGCAACCTCACCGCCAAGCAGGTGGAGCACGCCACCATCATCAACCGCTCCGGCAAGGACCTGCTGGCGCTGATCAACGACATTCTCGACCTGTCCAAGATCGAAGCCGGACGCATGACGCTCAACCGCGAAAAGGTGCTGGTGAACGACCTGATCACCACGCTGCGCCAGAATTTCCTGCCGGTGGCGGAAAACCGCCAGCTGACGTTCCAGACCACCAAGGAAGACAGTGCCGGCGACGTGTTGATCACCGACGCCACACGGCTGTTCCAGATCCTGAAAAACCTGCTGTCCAATGCCTTCAAGTTCACCGACCATGGCTCGGTGCACCTGCGCGTCTACCAGCCGCAGAGCGTGCCGCCCGGCATGGACAGCCTGCCGCAACACACCCTGGCCATCGCCGTGACCGATACCGGCTGCGGCATGCCGTCCGACAAGCTGGACCGCATCTTCGAGGCCTTCGAACAGCTCGAACAGGGCAGCAAACGCCAATTCGGCGGCAGCGGCCTCGGGCTCAGCATCTCGCGCCAGCTGGCCCACCTCCTGGGCGGCACGATCGACGTGCGCAGCGAACTCGGGCTCGGCAGCACCTTCGTGCTGTACCTGCCGGTGCATCCAGCCGGCGGTGGCGTGAAGGAAGTCACGCTGCCGCCGGAACCGCATGTCGTGTTCCCCCCGGCCAAGGCCAGCAGCCGCAGCGACGTGTTGGTGGTGGAAGACGACCAGCAATTTGCACGCATCATCATGAACAAGGCGATGGAGTCGGGCTTCAAGACGCGCATCGCCAGCACCGGCATCGAGGCCTTGCAGGAAATGCGCCAGCACCCGCCGGCCGCCTTCATCCTCGACATCCTGCTGCCCGACATGAACGGCTGGGAGCTGCTGCGCCAGGTGCGGGGCACCCCCGCCACGCGGCATGCCCCGGTCCACATCATCTCCTGTCTCGACCGCAGCGAGCTGCACGAGCAGCTCGACATCCAGGACTACCTGGTCAAGCCGGTTGACCAGAGCACCCTGGCACGGGTGTTCCGCGAACTGCACGCCGAACTCGGCCACCGTCCGGGACAGGTGCTGCTGGTCGAAGACAACCTGGTGGAACGGGAGCACTACCAGGCCCTGATCGAGCAGCTGGGCGGTACGCCGCAGTGCTGCGGCAACGTGCTCGAGGCCAAGAACCTGCTGCTGCAGCAGACGTTCGCCTGCGCCGTGATCGATCTCAACCTGCCCGGCGGCAGCGGCTTCGAGCTGCTGCAGTGGATCAGCAGCCAGCCCGGCCTCAGCCAGCTGCGCATCATCATCAACACCGGCATGGATCTCGACCGCGACACCCTGCAGGCGATGAACGAATACAGCGCCGTGGTGCTCACCAAGGGCGCCGCCAACGAACTCAAGCTGTCGTACGCCATCCGCACCTTCCTCGATCAGGTGTCCGATCCGGCAGGCAAGGCCGCGGCGGGCAACGCCGCAAACCGGGAGCGCGCCACGCTGCTGCTGGTGGACGACGACATCCGCAACATCTACGCCATGAGCAGCGTACTGGAAGAGCGCCAGTTCAACGTGCTGACGGCCATCAACGGCGAAGAAGCCCTGGCCCAGATCGAACAGAACCCGGGCATTCAGCTCGTGCTGATGGACATGGCGATGCCGGTGCTGGACGGCTATGAAACCACCCGCCGCCTGCGCAACGAACTGCGTTTCGAGCGGCCGATCATCGCGGTCACCGCCTACGCGATGAAGGACGACAAGGCCAAATGCCTGCAAGCCGGCACCAACGACTACCTGCCCAAGCCGGTAGACAGCAAGGAACTGCTTAGGATGATCGACCAATGGCTCACGCAGACCTGATCGCCCTCCGCCACGATACCGGAACCCCCGCCGCCGCCAAGTCGGAACGACTGCCGGTCGTGCTGTCGATCGATGACAAGGCGGTCAATCTGCGTGTCATCGAAGTGGTACTGGAGCCCCTGCCCTGCCAGGTGGTGTCACTCGGCTCGGGAGAGGAGGCACTCAAGTACCTGCTCACCCAGCCGGTATCGGTCATCCTGCTCGACGTCTCGATGCCCGGCATGGACGGCTACGAAGTGGCGATGCTGATCCGCGGCCGGCGCCAGACCCGCAGCACCCCGATCCTGTTCATCACGGCGGCGATGTGCGAAGAACAGGACATCCAGCGCGGCTACAGCTGCGGCGCCATCGACTACCTGGTCAAGCCGTTCGATCCGCTGACGCTGCGCAGCAAGGTGCGCCTCCTGCTGGAGTACGACCAGCAGAAACGGCAGCTGCTGAGCGCCTACCAGCGGCTCGATGAACAGCGCGACTACTACCAATCGCTGCTGAGCTCCGCCGGCGAGGGCGTCATCGGCGTCAGCCCCGATGGTATCGTCCGCTTCGCCAACCCCGCCACCCAGAACCTGCTCGGCATGTCGGCCGAACACCTGGTCGGCTACCCGATACAGCAGCTGTTCCACGAGAGCGACCGGGCAACCGACTGGGACAGCAGCCCGTTCGCCATCGCCTGCCGCGACAATGTCGAAGTGCTGCACGAGGAAACCACGCTGTACCCGCCGGGCCGGCCGCCGCTGCCGGTATCGCTGCGCTGCTCGCCGATGGGCGGGCAGCAACAGGGACTGGTGGTGATCTTCCGCGACATCCGCCAGCAGCTGGAAACCGAGAGCCAGTTGCGCCAGCAAGCCCTGACCGACTATCTGACCGGGCTGCTCAACCGCAACGGTTTCACCATCATGCTGGAAAAAGTGCTGAGCCACGCCGAGCGCTCGCACCAGGGGCTGGGACTGCTGTTTCTCGACCTCGACCGCTTCAAGGAAATCAACGACCGTCTCGGCCACAAGGTCGGCGACATCGTGCTGCAGCAGGTGGCCGAGCGGCTGCGCGGTTGTCTGCGCCGCGAGGACCACATCGCCCGGCTCGGCGGCGATGAGTTCATCATCATCCTGGAGCAGCTGGAAAGCCCCGATCGCGCCGCCTACAGCGCCCAGCGCATCATTGCGGCACTGGAGCCGCCGCTGCAAATCGACGACGACGCCATCACGGTCCGGGCCAGCATCGGCATTGCCACCTACCCTGACTGCGGCCGCACCGTCACCAGCCTGATCGAGGCCGCCGACGTGGCGATGTACCGCGCCAAAGAGGACGGGCATCACCTCTACCACTTCTTCACCACGGAAATGAACCAGCGCGTCCAGGAACGGCTGCGCCGCGAGCAGCAGCTGCGGCAGGCCCTCGTCGAGCAGCAGCTGTTCCTGCTCTACCAGCCACAACAGGACCTGCACAACGGGCGGCTGGTCGGGATCGAAGCGCTGCTGCGCTGGCAGCCACCGGGCCAGCCGGTGCAGCCAGCGGGGGCCTTCCTGCCGCTGCTCGAAGAAAGCGGCCTGATCATGGCGTTTGGCGAGCGCAGTATCGAACTGGCCTGTCGCCAGCGGGCGGCCTGGCTGGTGGAGGGCTGGCTCGACAGCGCCTGCCCGCTCTCGATCAACCTGTCGGCCCGCCAGCTGGCCGACGACAAGCTGCCCGGCAAACTGGACTACATGCTGAAACACTACGGCATTCCGCCGGCGCTGATCGAGCTGGAGTTCCACGAAGCGGCGCTCGACCAGCACAACACCAAGGTCATCGAAAACCTGCACTGCCTGGGCATGATGGGACTACGGCTGGCGCTGGACGACTTCGGCAGCGAACTGGGCGAACTCGCCATCCTGCGCCGCTTCCCGATCAGCACGCTGAAGATCGGACAGGCGCTGGTCAAGACCCTGGCCGACTCGCCGCGCGATCAGGCCATCATCACGGCCACCGCGCAGCTCACGCGGGCGCTGGGCATCCGGCTCCTGGCCGCCGGCGTCGAGACACCGGCCCAGCGCGAGCTGCTGCAGAAGCTGGGCATCCCGGCGGCGCAGGGCCACTCCATCGCCAAGCCGATGACACCAGGGGAGTTGGCGGCACGTTTCGACCGGCGCTGACGACCTACCCCAGGGCTTCGTAAGGACCTGTCCGCGCCTCAGGGGTTCGGCGGCCTGCCATGCCGCGCGCCACACGGCTCGCACAGGCCTGGCCGCGTGCCGGGCAGGCCGCGGCAGCGCGGCAGGACGGCGTCACATCCCGAGCCGGTCGCGCAGGCTGTAATACCATGCCCCCATCGTCAGCATCGGCACGCGGAACAGCCGCCCACCGGGGAAGGGGTAATGCGGCAGACGGGCGAAGGCGTCGAAGCGTTCGCTCTGGCCGCGAATCGCCTCCGACAGCAGGCGGCCGGCGAGATGGGTGTAGGTCACGCCGTGGCCGCTGCAGCCCTGCGAGTAGTAGATGTTGTTGCCGAGGCGGCCGGCCTGCGGCAGGCGCGACAGCGTCAGCGAGAAGTTGCCGGTCCAGCCGAACTCGATCTTGACGTCTTCCAGCTGCGGGAAAGTCTTGAGCATCTTGGGGCGGATCAGGCGCACGATCTCGCCCGGGTCGCGTGCGCCGTACACCGTGCCGCCGCCGTACAGCAGACGCTTGTCGGCGGTCAGGCGGTAGTAATCCAGCAGGAAATTGCAGTCCTCGACGCAGTGGTCGCCCGGCAACAGCGCACGCGCCAGCTCGGCCGGCAGCGGCTCGGTGGTGATCACCTGGGTGCCGCACGGCAGTGTCTTTTCGGCCAACTCGGGCAGCAGGTTGCCGAGGTAGGCGTTGCCCGCCACGATCACGAAACGCGCGCTCACCTGGCCTTCGGCGGTACGCACCACGGCTGGCTCCGCACGCTCCACGCTCAGCACCGCCGACTGCTCGAAAATCTGCCCGCCCAGCGACTCCAGCGCCGCCGCCTCGCCCAAGGCCAGGTTGAGCGGGTGGAGGTGGCCGCCCCAGTTGTCGAGCAGCGCGCCGACGTACTGCGCGGTGCCGACGATATCCTTCATGCCGGCCTGATCGATGAGCCGCAGTCCGGTGTGGCCGAAGCGCTCCCACAAACGCTGCTTGGCCTCCAGTTCATCGAGCTGCTTGCCGGTCAAGGCGGCGAACACATTACCCTGCTTCAGGTCGCACCGGATGCCGTACTTGGCGACCCGCTCGCGGATGATGCTGCCGCCCTCGAACGCCATGCTCCCCAGCGCGGCGGCGGCGGCCTTGCCGTGGCGGCGCTCGATCACGTCCAGGTCGCGGCTGTAGCTGTTGACGATCTGCCCGCCATTGCGTCCGGAGGCGCCCCAGCCGACCCGCGCCGCCTCCAGTACCATGACCCGGTAGCCGTACTCGGCCAGGTGCAACGCCGCCGACAGGCCGGTGTAGCCGGCCCCGATCACGCACACGTCGCAGTGATGCGCGCCGCGCAGTACGGGATGATCCGGCGCCGGGTTGCGTGAGGCGGCGTAGTAGGAGTGGGGGTGTTCGAGAGGACGGTCCATGGTGCACCTGTTGCAATCGTTTTCCGGACGGGCCGAGGAAGGGGCACCCGCCTGTCATCACGATACACGCGTCGAAAATACTCGACAATGCGGGCTTGGCCGTTGGCCACAGGCAGAAAAAAGCCCGGCCAGGCCGGGCGTGCGATCGGGCTGGCGCGTCGGCTCAGTGCTGCGCCGCCTCGCGCTTGGCAGTCAGGTCCAGACCGGGGAGATCGGCGACGATGTCGGGATGTTCGGCCAGTTTCTCCGCCACATAGTCGACGAAGACCCGGGTGCGCGGGGCGATGTGCTCGCGGTGCGGGAAGCAGATGTAGATCGAACGTTCCAGCGAGATGAAGTCGGTCAGCACCGCCTCCAGTTCGCCGCTGCGCAGATAGGGCATTGCCTCATGACCCGGCACCTGCGCCACGCCGAAGCCCAGGCGTGCCATTTCGCACACCGCCTCGATGTCGTTCAGGGTATAGATGCCGTTGACCTCGAGCGGGATACGCTCGCCGTCGCGCTCGAACTCCCACTTGCACAGTCGACCGGAGGTCGGGAATTGGTAGTTGATACAGTTGTGGTTGGCCAGGTCGTCGGGTTTCTGCGGACGGCCGTTCTTGCTCCAGTATTCGGGCGCCGCCACGGTGTAGAGCGGCAGTTGCGCCAGGTGGCGCGCCGACAGGCGCGAGTCCGGCATCATGCCGACGCGCACGCCGACGTCGTAGCCGTCCTCGATCAGATCGCTAAAATGGTCGTCAAGGCCGAAGAACACGCGAATCTTGGGGTGACGCTGGCAAAACTCGCCCATCAGCGGCAGGATGAAGTGCCGGCCGAAGGAGTTGGGCAGGCTGATACGCAGGTGCCCGGCCGGCTCGTCGCGGCTCGCCTTGAGCTGGTTGATGGCCGCGTCCAGATTGTTCACCGGGCCGCGACATTGCGCGTAGAAGCGCCGGCCGTCCTCGGTCAGCGTCAGCTGGCGCGTGGTGCGGTTGAACAGGCGGACTTCCAGTTCCTGTTCGAGCCGGGCGATACTCTGGCTGATGGCGGCGGGAGAGACGCCGAGCTTGCGCGCCGCGTCGGAGAAACTGCCGTTTTCGGCGGTGGTCATAAAGACCATCAGTGCCTTCAAGGTATCCATGCGCTACGGATTCCATGGTAGGGCCGGCCCCTGCGGGCCCCGGGCGGGATCGTCCGGCGTCGAGCTGAGGGGCTGACGAAAATTGATTGGGTATTTCTTTAAAAAGGTTACACCATTCTTTGAAAACAATGAAGATTGAAATGATTTGTGCCAGCTCAAGCCCGGCACACCTCACCTGCGCTACGATTACCGCATGAACTTCCTCCGCCCCTTGCTGCTGCTGGTGCTGACCGTGTGGCTGGCCTTGCCGCTCTCCACCCTGGCGCAAAGCGTACCGCCAGAAGCATGCCATGGCAGCACCGCCGCACCCTGCATGGCAGCGGCTGACGCCGGCTGCCGCCACCGGGCGCTGCCATCCGATGCGCCAGCGTGCTGTCATTTTTACGCAACAGCTGCCCATGCCGATGTCGGAGAAGTACGGCGGGTCTCGCCCGGGGCGGTGCAGGTGGGACACGAACGCGGCGGGGAGGCGCAGTTCATCCCGCCGGTGGCCACCCGCCCCCCGGTCGCCTGAGCAGGCAAGCGAATCCCGCACGCGGCGGCCCGCCACCGGGCCGCCAGGTTCTCCCTCTCAGGACAGCTATCGACCATGAATACTCCGCAACGACTCGCCGTGATCGGCGCACTGATCTTCTCCGGCCACGCTCTGGCCGTCCAGGGCACGCTGTACAAGGACCCCAACTGCGGCTGCTGCACGGCCTGGGCCGAGCACCTGCAAGGCAAGGGCATCACGCTGCAGGTGGAGCCGAGCCGCGAACTCGCCAGCGTGCGTTCGCGCTTCGGCGTCCCCTCCGACATGGGCGCCTGCCATACCGCGCGCATCGGCGGCTACACCTTCGAAGGCCACGTGCCGGCCGACCTGGTGCAGAAGGTGCTGCACGACAAGCCGAAGAACCTCGTCGGCCTCGCCGTGCCCGGCATGCCACCGGGCAGCCCGGGCATGGAGGGCATGGAGGGCATGGGCAAGGTGGCGTACAAGGTGTACGCCTTCGACAAGACGGGGAAACGCTTCGTCTATGCCGAGCGCTGAAGCCCCGTTTCATTAGGCGGCTACGCCTTAAGAGTGCCGGCAGTACTGCGTGCGAATCTCCCTCAGAGATTCGCTCAGCGATACGGAATCCCCATGGACTACATGTCCATGCCGCGTCCTTTGCGCTGGTGGCACTCAACCGGCTTTGGCTCGCTCGCCTACTAAAATGGGTCTCCTCCACATTTCCTGGCTGTCGGATGGGTGAAGGTATTCTTCCTTCGCAACGCTGCGCGACCTTGTGCAGTCAATGCCGGACCCCATCGACTCGCCTGGGCGGCGATGGCTTGCGCTCCGCGCCACCCGTCCTGCCGGTCACACCCCAAAAGGCACAGCATGCTGTGCCTTTTTCATTTCTCAGACACAACATGATGCGGTTTACCGCTTGATCCACGTCAAGGGATTCCCGCATCGCGCACCCGAGCGTCATTCCACCATTTATAGTGCACCTCAACGAAACAAACACCATATGTTGAGCCATGACTGAAGCAGCCCGCCTTTCTGACCACCCCGTCGCCCCGGTCGACGCCGTCGCCGCCATCGACGAATACCTGAGCCGCGCCGACTGGCGCGTGCAAGCCAACGCCAACCAGGGCTATAGCTTGGGCGGGCTGATTCTCAACGTGGCCGGCAAGGTGACCGCCAACTACTGGCTCGCCAAGGTATTCAGCGCCGAGGCCGCCCGCGCGCACCGCGAGGGCGACTTCCACATCCACGACCTGGACATGCTGTCGGGCTACTGCGCCGGCTGGTCGCTGCGCACCTTGCTGCAGATGGGTTTCAACGGCGTGCCGGGCAAGGTGGAGTCGCAGCCGCCGCGCCACCTGTCGTCGGCCTGCGGCCAGATCGTCAATTTCCTCGGCACGCTGCAGAACGAATGGGCCGGAGCGCAGGCGTTCAGCTCCTTTGACACCTACCTGGCGCCGTTCGTGAAAAAGGACGGTCTCTCCTACGAGCAGGTCAAGCAGTGCATCCAGGAGCTGATCTACAACCTCAACGTGCCGAGCCGCTGGGGCACGCAGACGCCGTTCACCAACCTGACCTTCGACTGGCTGTGTCCGGAAGACCTGCGCGAGCAGATCCCGCTGATCGGAGGCGAGGAGATGCCGTTCACCTACGGCGACTGCGCGCGCGAGATGGCGCTGATCAACCGCGCCTACATCGAGGTGATGCTGGAGGGCGACGCCAAGGGGCGGGTGTTCACCTTCCCGATTCCGACCTACAACATCACCAAGGATTTCGACTGGTACGGCGAGAACACCGATCTGCTGTTCGCGATGACCGCCAAGTACGGCCTGCCCTACTTCCAGAACTTCGTGAACTCCGACCTTGAGCCGCACATGGTGCGCAGCATGTGCTGCCGCCTGCAGCTCGACCTGCGCGAACTGTTGAAGCGCGGCAACGGCCTGTTCGGCAGCGCCGAGCAGACCGGCTCGGTGGGCGTGGTGACGCTCAACTGCGCGCGCCTGGGCTACCGCTTCAAGGACGACCTGCCCGGCCTGCTGGCGGAAACCGACCGCCTGATGGCGCTGGCGCGCGACACACTGGAGGAGAAGCGCCGCGTGGTGCAGGGCCTGATCGACGAGGGCCTCTACCCCTACACCAAGCGCTTCCTGGGCTCGCTGCGCAACCACTTCAGCACGGTGGGGGTGAACGGCATCAACGAGATGATCCGCAACTTCACCGCCGACCGTGACGACATCACCAGCGCCTGGGGGCACGATTTCGCCTGCCGCTACCTCGACCACATCCGCGAGCAGATGCTGGCGTTCCAGGAACAGACCGGCCATCTCTACAACCTGGAGGCGACGCCGGCGGAAGGCACCACCTACCGCTTCGCCAAGGAAGACCGCAAACGCTTTGCCGACATCCTGCAGGCCGGCACGGCCGAGCAGCCCTACTACACCAACTCCAGCCAGCTACCGGTGGGCTTCACCGACGACCCGTTCGAAGCGCTGACGCGCCAGGAGGCGCTGCAGCGCAAGTACACCGGCGGCACCGTGCTGCACCTCTACATGAGCGAGGCGGTGTCGAGCCCGGAGGCCTGCCGCCAACTGGTGAAACGGGCGCTGGCGGGGTTCCGCCTGCCCTACATCACCATCACGCCGACCTTCTCGATCTGCCCGAAACACGGCTACCTGTCGGGCCACCACGAGTTCTGCCCGCGCTGCGACGCGGAGCTGCTGGCGGAGAAGCGGCGCAGGCAGGGTTAAAGCACCATGCCCCCGGCTTCGGCCAACCTTTTGACTCTTTTAGAAAGGCAACACCATGAGCAATCTGTCCGAACAACGCCATCTCGACACCGTGCTGGACAACAGCGAACGCACCCGTTGTGAAGTGTGGACCCGCGTGATGGGCTACCACCGTCCGGTGGCGGCGTTCAACATCGGCAAGCAGGGCGAGTTCAACGAACGCCTGCACTTCGATGAGCGTGAAGCCGGCTGAGGCGGCGCGCATCGGCGGACTGGAACCGTTCTCGTCCTGCGACTGGCCGGGCAAGCTCACGGCGGTGGTGTTCCTCGCCGGCTGCCCCTGGCGCTGCGGCTACTGCCACAACCCGCAGCTATGGCGGCGCCGCGACGGCAAGACCGACTGGCCGGCGCTGCGCGAGTGGCTGGCGAGCCGCCGCGGCCTGCTCGACGGCGTGGTGTTCTCGGGCGGCGAGCCGCTGGCCGAGGCGGCGCTGCCGGCGCTGCTGGCCGAGGTGCGCGCACTCGGCTTCGCCACCGGGCTGCACAGCGGCGGGGCGTATCCGGCCAGGTTGGCCGAAGCGCTGCCGCTGCTCGACTGGGTCGGCTTCGACGTGAAAACGGAGTGGGCCGGCTACGATGCGCTCACCGGCGTGCCCGGCAGCGGCCGCGCCGCGCGCCGCAGCCTCGAGCTGCTGCTGGCCAGCGGCGTCGCCTACGAGTGCCGCACCTCGATCCACCCGCACTGGCACGATGAAACGGTGCTGGCCCGGCTCGCCGACGAGCTGGCGACGCACGGCGTGCGCCACTACCGTTGGCAGGCGATCCGCCCGCCCGCGCCGCTGCCGACACCATGGCCCGCCGGCTGGCCCGGCAATCACCATGACATCGCGCTGCGCTTTGCCGATTTCACCTTCCGCCAGCATTGAAACCGGGGAGAACACGGCGGGGCCGGGTCTTCCTTGACTCCGATCAAAGCCCTGCCACCCCGCCTCCCTACAATGTGAGCCTTTCCCCGCAGCCAGAACCCACCCACCATGACCCACCCGTTTTCCCCCCTCGTGATCCGCGGCCGTAGCCTCCTGCCCATCGTGCAGGGCGGCATGGGTGTCGGCGTCTCGGCCAAGAGCCTGGCCGGCGCCGTGGCCCGTGCCGGCGGCGTCGGCACCATCGCCAGCGTCGACCTGCGCCACCTGCACCCCGACCTGATGGCACAGAGCGAACGCGCCGGCGGCGCCGACGAACTCAACCGCCTCAACCTGATCGCGCTCGACCGCGAGGTGAAGGGCGCCCTGGCCAACGCCGACGGCCAGGGCCTGGTCGCCGTCAACGTGATGAAGGCGGTCGACGCCCATGCCGACTACGTGCGCCAGGCTTGCGAGTCGGGTGCGCACGCGGTGGTGATGGGCGCCGGCCTGCCGCTCGATCTGCCGGAGATGACCGCCGCGCATCCGGACGTGGCGCTGATCCCGATCCTGTCCGAGGCACGCGGCATCGGCATCGTGCTCAAGCGCTGGATGAAGAAGAACCGCCTGCCCGACGCCATCGTCATCGAACATCCCAAACATGCCGGCGGCCACCTCGGCGCGGCGCGTCTCGACGACATCGCCGACGCCAAGTTCGACTTCAAGCGGGTGCTGGACGAGACCTTCGCGCTGTTCCAGTCGCTGGGACTTGAGCGCGAGCAGATTCCGCTCATCGTCGCCGGCGGCGTCAACAGCCACGAGAAGGTACAGACCTACCTCAACGACTACGGCGCCGCAGCGGTGCAGATCGGCACCGCCTTCGCCGTGACCGAGGAAGGCGACGCCCACCCGCAGTTCAAGCAGACCCTGGCCGGCGCCCGCGCCGAGGACATCGTCGAATTCGTCAGCGTGGCCGGGCTGCCGGCGCGCGGGGTGCTGACGCCGTGGCTGAAGAGCTACCTCAAGCGCCTCGACAAGTTGCAGGCCAACGCCAAGGCCGACCCGCGCCGCTGCACCCAGGCGCTCAACTGCCTGTCGGTGTGCGGCCTGCGCGACGGGCTCGCCAAGGTCGGGCAGTTCTGCATCGACCTCAAGCTCGCCGCCGCCTTCCGCGGCGAGGTGAGCAAGGGGCTGTTCTTCCGCGGCGCCGAGCCGCTGCCGTTCGGCGACGCCATCAAGAGCGTGCAGGAGACCATCCATTACTTCCTGCACGGCGAGAAGCCGGCCGGTCTGGCGCCGGCCTGAGAACCTGTTCAGGATCTGTCGCGAGCGGCCCTCAGCGGGATGAAGAGCAGCACAGGAACCGGAATGGACATGGAGTCCATGAGGATTCCCGATCGCTGAGCGAATCCCTGCGTGCCAATCTTCGATTGGCTCAGCGATAGATTCGCACGCAGAGCGCATGAGTCCCGATCAGGGATCGCGCAGCAAGATCATGGCCAGGTTCTGAACGTCCGCGTCGCCTGCGACCAAAGCCCCGGCTGCCCTCGGCCGGGGCTTTTTGTTACAGTGATGTTCACTATCGCGTTTTCTGCCCTGCCATGACAGCCTTTACCAGTTGCAACCCCGCCAACGGCGAGGTGGTGTTCACCCGTCCCGCCTGGCCCGAAGACAAACTCGCCGACGCCGTCGCCCGGCTCAAGCGCGCGCAGCACCCCTGGGCACGCCTCAGCGTCGCCCAGCGCGCCGAATGGCTGCTGAAGCTGGCCGACGCCCTCACCGCCGAGCGCGTGGCGCTGGCCGACCTGGTGACGCTGGAAGTCGGCAAGCTCACCGCCGAATGCCTGGCCGAAATCGACAAATCGGTGCAGCTGATCCGCTACTACGCCGAGCTGGCGCCGGGGCTGTTGGCCGCCAAGACCATCCCGACCCAGGCCAGCCACAGCGGCGTGGCGTTCGAGCCCTTGGGCCTGGTGCTGGCGGTGATGCCGTGGAACTACCCGATCTGGCAGGTGCTGCGCTTCGCCGTGCCGGCGCTGATGGCCGGCAACGCCTGCCTGGTGAAGCCGGCGCCGTCGGTGCCGCAAAGCACGCAGAAGCTGCTCGACATCGTCGCTTCGGCCAACCTCGCCGTGCTGGACGCGGCCTGGATCGAGCACGACCAGGTCGAGGACGCCATCAAGGCCGCCGACGCGGTGGCGTTCACCGGGTCCACCAATACCGGCCGCGTCATCGCCAGCCTGGCCGGGCGCCACCTCAAGAAGACCGTGCTGGAGCTGGGCGGCAGCAACCCCTTCATCGTGCTGGCCGACGCCGACATCGAGACCGCGGCGCGCGAAGCCTGCCACTCGCGCTTCCGCGACGCCGGCCAGAGCTGCAACGCCGCCAAGCGCATGATCGTGGTGCCCGAGATCGCCGACGCCTTCGTCGACGCCTTCCTCGCCGAAGCCGGCCGCCAGATTCCCGGCGACCCGCGCCATCGGGCCACCACGCTGGCGCCGCTGACGCGCGCCGACCTGCGCGAGGCGCTGCACGCCCAGGTGCTGGACGCCACCGCCAACGGCGCCACCCTGCTCTGCGGCGGCCAGATGCCGCACGGCGCCGGCTTCTACTACCCGGCCACCGTGCTCGACCACGTCAACCCGGCCTGCCGCGTCTACCACGAGGAAGTGTTCGGCCCGGTGGCCAGCCTCCTGCGCGCGCGCGACGAGGCCGACGCCATCCGCTTGGCCAACGACACCCCGTTCGGCCTCGGCGCCTCGATCTACACCGCCGACACCGAACGCGGCTGGGCGCTGGCGCGCGACATCGAGGCCGGCAGCGTCTACCTCAACCGCCACACCAGCTCCGACCTGCGGCTGCCGTTCGGCGGCGTCAAGGCCTCCGGCTACGGCCGCGAGCTGTCGGAATTCGGGCTCTACGAGTTCGTCAACGTCAAGACCTACTGGCAGAAGTGACGCCGGCGGGCACGTCATCCACCCACCGCACGGCGAACACCCCGCCGCCCTTTCGAACGGACCCCGATGAGCACCCTTACCCTGTACGGCAACCGCTTTTCCGGCCATAGCTACAAAGTCCGCCTGGCACTGATGCTGGGCGACGTCTCGCACGAATACCGCCACGTCGACCTGGCCGCGTCGCGCGCCGAGCGGCCGGACGACTTCCGCGCCGCCAGCCGCTGGGACGAGGTGCCGGCGCTGGTAGTGGACGGGGTGCCGATGGTGCAGTCCAACGCCATCCTGCAATGGCTGGCCGAGAGCGAGGGCGTGCTGGCCGGCCGCCCCGGCGAGCGCCAGAGCATCCGCGAATGGCTGGGCTGGGAAGCCAACCGCATCGGCCTGTCGGTACCCAACCTGCGCTATTACCGCCGCTTCGCCAGCGTCCCGGCCGAGGTGGAAGCCTGGCTGGAACTGCGCGCCTGCGCCGATCTCGCGGTACTGGACGCCCAGCTCGCCCAGCAGCCTTTCCTGCTGGAGAGCGGCGTCACCATCGCCGACCTCAGCGCCAGCGCCTACCTGTGGTGGCTGGACGAGGCCGGGCTCAGCGTCCGCGATTGGCCGCACGTCGCCGCCTGGCTCGAGCGCCTCGCCGCGCTGCCCGGCTGGCAGCATCCGGACCAACTGATGGCGCCGGATATCCCCGGCTGAGGCACCCGCCATGAACGACTTCCTCGCCCGGCTGGCCGGCGTCATCGGTTCGGCCAACCTGCTCACCGCCGATACCGACTGTGCGCGCTACACCACCGACCAGCGCGGCCGCTACCACGGCCGACCGCTGGCGGTGGCGCGCCCCGGCTCCAGCGCCGAGGTAGCCGCCCTGGTGCGGCTGGCGCGCCAACACCGGGTCGCCATCGTGCCGCAGGGCGGCAACACCTCCACCTGTGGCGGCGCCACGCCGGACAGCTCCGGCCGCCAGTTGCTGGTGGCGCTGGAGCGCCTCAACCGCGTGCGCGCGCTCGACGCCGCCAACCACAGTCTCACCGTCGAGGCCGGCATGACGCTGGCGGCGGTGCAGCAGGCGGCAGCCGACGCCGACCGGCTGTTCCCGCTATCGCTGGCCTCGGAAGGCAGCTGCCAGATCGGCGGCAACCTTTCCACCAACGCCGGCGGTCTGGCGGTGCTGCGCTACGGCACCATGCGCGAGCTGACGCTGGGGCTGGAAGTGGTGCTGCCGGACGGGCAGCTCCTCAACGCCCTGTCGGGACTGCGGAAGGACACCAGCGGGCTGGATGTGAAGCAGCTGTTCATCGGCGCCGAAGGCCAGCTCGGCCTGATCACCGCCGCCACGCTCAAGCTGTTCGCCCGCCCCACGGCGCACGCCACCGCGCTGGTCGGGGTCCGGGACGCCGCCAGCGCCATCGCCTGGCTCAACGCACTGAAGGACGCCTTCGGCGACCGCCTCACTACCTTCGAGATCCTATCCGAGGTGTGCCAGAACCTGCTGGCCAAGTATCACCCCGGCCAGCTGCCGTTCACCGCGCCGTGGGCGCTGTTGATCGAACTCTCCGACAGCGGCGACTCGGCCGAGCTGAGCGAGCGGCTGGTGGCCTGGCTCGCGGAACAGGACATGCTGGACGGCGTGGTGGCGCAGAGCGAGACGGAACGCCAGAAGCTGTGGCAGCTGCGCGAGGCGATGTCCGAGACGCAGAAGCGCGACGGCCCCAGCATCAAGCACGACATCGGCGTGCCGAGCTCGGCCATCCCGGCCTTCCTCGACGAGGCCGGCGCCGCGCTGGCGGCGGCCTTCCCCGGCGTGCGCGTGGTCGCCTTCGGCCACGCCGGCGACGGCAACCTGCACTACAACGTCAGCTACACCCGCCCCGGCAACGCCGAGCTGTTCGCCGACGAGCCGCGCGTCAACGAGATCGTCTACGACCTGGTCTACCGCCACGCCGGCACCCTGGCCGCCGAACACGGCATCGGCCAGCTCAAGCCGCACTGGCTGGCGCGCTACAAGGACCCGGTGGCGCTCGCCCTGATGAAGACCATCAAGCAGGCGCTCGATCCCGCCGGCCTGATGAATCCGGGGCGCTGGCTGTAGCACGTGCACCGCTTGTCGTATCGTCTAGCATGAAAACGGATGATACCCCGCCAGGCAGACACCGACAGGAGCCGCCGATGCACCGCCACCGCATCAACGCCTACGTCTTGCTACTCGGCCTGCAGGCCGGCGCCGGCCCCCTGCACGCCGCCGAGCTGGTGATCAACTTCGATGCCGGCAGCCCGCCCACCATGTACGCTGGCCCCCACGGCGAAGCGCGAGGCATCTATCCCGCCATCCTGCGCCGCGCCTTCGAGCGCATGGGCGAGAAGGTCGCCATCCGGGCTCGCCCTTTCAACCGGCTCATGGCCGAGTTCCTGGACGGCCACGCCGCCGCCGGCAGCCTGGTGCACTCGCCCAGCCGCGACCTCAGCGGCGATTTCAGCAGCCCCTACTTCACCGAGAACGTCGCGGTCTATTACGATGCCGGCCGCTGGAGCGGCTTTCGCTACGACGGCCCGGCGAGCCTGAAAGGCTACCGTGTCGGCGTGATACGCGGCTGGTCGTACGGCGCGGCGTTCGACCAACTGCGCCACGAGGGCAGCGTCGAGGTGGAAGAGGTGGAGTCCGACGCGCAAAACTTCAGCAAGCTGGCGTGCGGGCGGCTGGATTTCGTGCTGGCGCCGGAACTGGCCGGCAAGAAGCTGCTCGATCAGCCGCGCTATGCCGGCATCGTCGCGGCGCCGAACTACCTGGTCTCGGTCGGCATCAATCTGGCCATCAACAAGCAGGCAGGCCAGCGCGAGCTGCTCAGGCGCTTCGACAGCGCCATCGCCGAGATGCGCCAGCGCCGGGAAATCGAGTCGATCGTCGCGGCGGAGCTGCAGCGCGCGCCGCTGGCGAACGAACGGCCGTCCTGCGTCAAACCGCAATGAACCCTGCCGGCGTCAGCGCGCCGCCGGCTTTCTCAGCACGATCTTGAATTCCGCCTCGTACGGCGGCACATGGCATTCCACGATGTCGGGCGGGGCCACCTGCAAGTGCAGGCCCACCACGTCGGCATGGAGCGGCAGGCGCGTGACGTGGCGGTCGGCCAGCATGGCGGCATAGATCGCCGCCGGTTGCTTGCGCGCCAGGTACTCGACGGCGCGCAGCAGCGAGTGGCCGGTGTAGAGCACATCGTCCACCACCAGCAGCGCGTAGCCCGCCAGGTCCAGGCTGGCGTGCGCGGCGTTCTCGGTGAACTGCGTTTCCGGATGCAGCAGCGTCAGGTCGTCGGCGTAGCGCTTGATCGACAGATCGAGCCGCAGCGGCGGCGCCAGCCGGTACTGCGTCACCAGCGCGGCGGTGAGGCGCTCGGCCAGCGGCGCGCCGCGCCGCAGCACCCCGATCACCGCCACCCGCTCGTGACCGGACAGCAGCAGCGCCGCCCGGCGCGCCATGTCGGCGACCACCAGCTCCAGTTGCGCGCTGTCGTACAGGCAGGGGTCGGGGAGCGTTGCGGATTCCATGCGGGGTTTCCTTGTGCGGGTCCGAGGGGGCGGCGCGGGTGCCAAGCGGTACGACGGGACATGCCCGGCGCCCAGGTGCTGTTACCGGTATAGCAAGTGGGCGAGCACGCGGCGGCCGGCTTCGGCCAACCTTTGCCGCCCCGCCCGTTGCCAGGCGCGGCATTTCTTGCTGTGATGGCGCACGCAACCCTGGCCGTGGCTCAGCGGTCGAATTCAAAAGCAAGGGCCGGAGTGCGGCGCGGTGCCCGCGCCGCTAGCATCACGGTCATCCCCTGCCTTGTCGAAAGGAGCGCGTCGTGAACGCCGCAACCAAAAACGCCGAACTCGCCGCCGCCACCGAGCGCGACCCGCGCTGGGCCGCGGTGCTGGCGCGCGACCCGCAGGCCGACGGCACCTTCTACTACGCGGTCCGGACCACCGGCGTGTACTGCCGCCCGTCCTGCGCGGCGCGCCGGGCGCGGCCGGAGAACGTGTGCTTTTACGCCCGCCGCGAAGACGCCGAACGCGCCGGCTTCCGTCCCTGCCGGCGCTGCCAGCCCGACCAGCCGAGCCGCGCCGAACAGCACGCGGCCAAGGTCACCGCGGCCTGCCGCCTGCTCGACGCCGCGGACGACGCGCCGAACCTGGCGCAACTCGCGCAGCGCGTCGGCCTCAGCGCCTACCACTTCCACCGCGTGTTCAAGCAGATCACCGGCCTCACGCCCAAGCAGTACGCCGCGGCGCAGCGCGAACGGCGCGTGCGCGAGCAGCTGGCCACCAGCGGCACGGTGACCGACGCCATCTACGACGCCGGCTACCACGCCAACAGCCGCTTCTACGAAACCGCCGACGCGGTGCTCGGCATGACGCCGAGCGCCTACCGCGCAGGCGGCGCCAACGCCCGCATCCGCTTCGCCATCGCCCAGTGCTCGCTCGGCGCCATCCTGGTGGCGCAGAGCGAACGCGGCGTGTGCGCCATCCTGCTGGGCGACGACCCCGACGCCCTGGCGCGCGACCTGCAGGACCGCTTCCCTCGCGCCGAGCTGATCGGCGGCGACGCCGGCTTCGAACAGCTGGTGGCCCGGGTGGTGGGCTTCGTCGAAGCCCCCGCGCTCGGCCTCGACCTGCCGCTCGACCTGCGCGGCACCGCGTTCCAGCGCCGCGTCTGGCAGGCGCTGCGCGAGATTCCCCCCGGCAGCACCGCCAGCTACACCGAGATCGCGCAGCGCATCGGCGCGCCCAAGGCGGTGCGCGCCGTGGCCGGCGCCTGCGCCGCCAACGCGCTGGCGGTCGCCATCCCCTGCCACCGCGTGGTGCGCACCGACGGCAGCCTGTCCGGCTACCGCTGGGGCGTAGAGCGCAAGCGCGCGCTGCTGGAGCGCGAAGCACAGCAACGGAGTAGCGGCGGGGAGGAGCGCTCCGAGCCATGACTTTCGACCTGTTCGGCGACGAGCCCCCGCGCTGGCGCGAGGAACTGGCGCCGGGCGCTGTGGTGTTGCGCGGCTTCGCCCTGCCCCATGTCGATGCCCTGCTCGCCGCGCTGGGCGACGTCACCGCCGTGGCGCCGTTCCGCCAGATGATCACCCCGGGCGGCTATCGCATGTCGGTGACGATGAGCGGCTGCGGCCGCTACGGCTGGGTCAGCGACCGCAGCGGCTACCGCTACGACCCGCTCGACCCCACCACCAGCCAGCCCTGGCCGGCCATGCCGGAGAGCTTCCGCCTGCTCGCCCGCGACGCCGCCGCCGAGGCCGGCTTCCCCGGCTACGAGCCGGATGCCTGCCTGATCAACCGCTACGTCCCCGGTTCGCGCTTGTCTTTACACCAGGACAAGGACGAGCGCGACCAGATCGCCCCCATCGTCTCGGTCTCGCTCGGCCTGCCGGCGCTGTTCCTGTTCGGCGGCCTACGACGGCGCGAGGAAAAGACGCAGCGCATCCCGCTGGCGCACGGCGACGTGGTGGTGTGGGGCGGCCCGGCGCGGCTGCGCTACCACGGAGTGCTGCCGCTCAAGGAGGGCGTCCATCCCTTGCTGGGGGCGCAACGCATCAATCTGACGTTTCGGAAGGTAAGGTAGCGGGAAGAGTTGTTCGGCCAACGTTGGGGGAGGAAACCGACCGACAGGGGACAAGGTACGCCCAGCGTGTATTCGCGGGCCATCACAAAAACGCTTTTGTCATAAATGCCGTTATGGCAAGCTTTCCGCCAGGGATACTGCCGCCTACGTTGAGGTGGCAACACCCTTGATCAGGTCTTTTCCGGCGGCCAACCCGCCGTTGGAGCCCGCCTGCCATCGCCCATCGCTTCCATTTCCCTCAAGAAGTAGCGCCATGCAAGAAACCACCGCCCTGCTCGGCATCGCCACGACCCTTGCCATCGGAGCGGCCAGTCCAGGCCCGAGCTTCGTCATGGTCGCTCGCACCGCCGTTTCTTCGTCACGAGCTGACGGCATCGGCGCCGCCCTCGGAATGGGCATCGGCGGACTCGCCTTTGCCTCGGCCGCTTTGCTTGGGCTGCACGGCCTGCTGCTTGCGGTTCCGTCACTGTATGAGATTCTCAAGGTGGCCGGGGGGCTGTACCTTGCCTACCTCGGGCTCCGTATCTGGCTTGGCGCCCGGAAGCCCCTCATCAGCGGCACCATCGACTCGACCGCCCGCACCACCACCGTGCGCTCCTTTGTTCTGGGACTCACCACACAGGTGAGCAACCCCAAGACAGCCATAGTGTACGCCAGCGTCTTTGCCGCCTTCCTTCCCGCCGCCTCATCACGGGCATTCGATCTCGGCGTGGCGGGCCTCGTCTTTATCATCGAGGCCGGCTGGTACACCCTGGTCGCCCTGGCCCTCTCCTCGGCACGGCCGCGCAGCATCTACTTGCGCTACAAGGCTTGGCTCGACCGAGCCACCGGCGGCGTCATGGTTGCACTGGGCAGCAAGCTCATTTCCTCAGTGCCGCGTGCATGAGTCAACAGGCATGGCCTCAGCCGCAAAAAAAAATCCCCCGGGGATCGCTCCGCAGGGGCCAACACGAGGAAGAAACACCTCGCCAGAGCTTATCCGGCGGCGATGTTTCGAGGGGCTAACACACAAAAGCCTGAGCTCTTAGGTGCGCGGAATAATCTAGCGTAAAAGCTCTAGTTCGTCCAATGTTTAATCAGTCTAAACATATGCCGGCAAGCTGGAGCCAGGGCGCGGCGCGCGCCGTGCCGGCTCGTAAAGGAGGGGGGATGCGCCGGCCCCGGGCGGGAACTCGGCGCTGGATCGATTGCGCCGGCTAGTTCTTCACTGGCTTCTTGGCCAGCATGCGCTGCAGCGTGCGGCGGTGCATGTTGAGGGCGCGCGCGGTGGCCGAGACGTTACCGTCGTGCTCGGCCAGCACGCGCTGCAGGTGCTCCCAGGTGACGCGCTTGAGCGACATCGGCTGCGGCGCGAGCGGCAGTTCGGGGTTGGCCGAGACCTGCTCGAAGGCGGCGAGGATGTCGTCCACCGTGGCCGGCTTGGCGAGGTACTGCACCGCGCCGAGCTTGGTGGCCTCGACCGCGGTGGCGATGCTGGCGTAGCCGGTCAGCACCACCACGGCGGCGGCCGGCCAGCGCTGGCGCAACAGCGGCAACAGGCGCAGGCCGCTGTCGCCGCCCAGGTTGAGGTCGAGCACGATGCGCGTGGGCGGGGCGTCCGCCACGGCCAGCGCCGCCTCGGCCGAGTGCGCCACCGCCACGACGTGGCCGCGCCGCGTCAGCGAGCGCGCCAGCACCGCGCTGAAGGCCTCGTCGTCGTCGATCAGCAAGATGGCTTCGTTCATATCCCCTCCTTCGCCCGCTGCAGCGGCAGCGTCACCCGCGCGTGCACCCCGCCCTGGGCGCGGTTGGTCAGTTCCAGCGAGCCCGACAGGCGCGCCAGCGTGGCGTGCGACAGCAACATGCCGATGCCGAGCCCGGCCGGCTTGTCGGAGTCGAGCGGCGTCAGCCCGGCACGGCGAAGTTGCGCGGCGCTGAGGCAGCCCTGGCGGTTGACGATGTCGAGCTGCAGCGCCTCGCCCTGCAGCCGCGCGCTCACCGTCACCTCGCCGCCGCCGGCCTCGGCGGCGTTGTTGATCAGGTTGAAGAAGGCCGGCCAGAACACCGGCTCCAGCAGCACGAGCGGGTCGTCGCCGGGCGGCGGCTGCCAGTCGAGACGCACGTCGGGACGCAGGCTGCGCCAGCCGTCGAGGCGCTCGGCCAGGGTGGCGAACAAGGGCTGCGCGGCGGGGGCGGGTTCGGCACCGAGCTTGAGGCGCGCCAGCGCGTCGCGGCACACCGCCAATTGGCGGCGCATCAGCGTCAGGTCGTCGGCCAGCTCGGCGTTGCCACCGTGGCTCGCGGCCAGCTCGTCCACCAGCAGCGTCAGGGTGTTGAGCGGGGTGGACAGCGAGTGCGCGGCGCCGGCCGCCTGCATGCCGACCGCCACCAGCTGCTCGTCGCGCAACTGGGTCTCGCGCGCGGCGTCGAGCTCGGCCTCGCGCTCGGCCAACAGCCGCGACAGGTAGGAGACGTAGGCGGTGATGAGGCAGGCCGACACCGCGAAGGTGAGCCACATGCCGATGATGTGCAGGTTGAAGACGATGGCGGGCTCGCCGAAGTCGGGCAGCGGCAGGTGCCAGAAGATCAACAGGCCGTAGAGCAGCATCGCCAGCGCGGCCAGCAGCCAGGCGAACGCGCCGGGAGCGATCAGCGCGGCGAACAGCACCGGCGGCAGGAACAGCGAGGCAAGCGGGTTGGCGGCGCCGCCGGTGAGCGCCAACAGCGCCGCGAGCACCAGCACGTCGGCGCCGAGCCCGAGCTGGAGGATCAGCGCGGTACTGCCGCCGCGCCCCAGCCAGTGATCCAGCGCCAGGTTGGCCGCGAACAGCCCGCCCAGCCCCAGCCCGAGCGGCAGCCAGGGCAGTGCCACGCCGGCCAGCGCCGCGCCCAGCACGGCCAGGAACGCACTCAGCAGCATCACGCGCCGCACCAGCGAGAGGCGCCGCACGGCACGCGGCAGGTCGGGGGTAAGCAGGGTACGGGGCAGGCGCGGGGCGTTCATGCGCGCCACTTTACCACCTGGCACCGCCCTCCGGCTGCGGCCGATTGCCGCGGCGCCCGCCCCGCTCCGGCTTCGGTTATCTCAGATCAAGTCGCTCCCAAGCCCCAGCTTCTATCATGCCGTCATCCTGCCCACCCGGCTGGCCGAGCGTCGCCTCGGCACGACCGGATGGCAACATCCGCGAAAGTCCACAATCATGAAAGCCCTGCTCCGCCTCGCCGCCCTGTATTGCGGCCTGCTGCTGGCGACGGCCGCCGAGGCCGGATCCGGCTCCTACGAAGCCAAGCTGCCCCCCGAACTGTCCGATTCCCCGCGGCTGTGCGACTACGCGCCGTGCCGCGACGTGCTGCCCGGCGCCGACAGCTTCTCCGAGCGCCAAGGCAAGCCGCCCTTCGTCGAGGGCTACCATACCGTCAACGGCCGGCGCGAGCGCGTCGGCTTCGTGTTCCTGTCCACCGATATCGTCGACATCCCGGCCTACTCCGGCAAGCCGGTGGTGACGCTGATCGGCATGGACAACGCCGGGCGCTACACCGGCTCGAAAATCCTCAAACACAGCGAGCCGATCCTGCTGTTGGGCATCCCCGAGGGCGAGCTCACCCGCTTCACGCGCCAGTACCTCGGCCACCACGTCACCGACAAGCTGGAGATCGGCAAGGGCAGCGACGCCGGCAACGCCGGCCTGGACGGCATCACCGGCGCCACGGTGACGGTGATCTCGCAGAACCAGGTGATGATGAAGTCGGCGATGAACGTGGCGCGCCAGGTCGGCATCGTCAAGTCGAAGCCGAAGCCGGCGGCGCGCTTCCTCGACCCGGCCGACAAGCCCGACTGGGCCAGGTTGGCCGAAGAAGGCGCGGTGCAGCACCTCGCCGTCAGCCGCAAGCAAGTCGGCCTGCCCGACGACGCCCGTCCCTATCTCGACCTGTGGTTCGGCTACCTCAACCAGCCGACGGTCGGCCGTGCCGTGCTCGGCGACTCGGCCTGGCAGAGCCTGATGGCGCGCCTGCAGCCGGGCGAACACGCGCTGTTCATCGTCAACGACGGCAGCGAGTCGTTCAAGGGCTCGGGTTATGTACGCGGCGGCATCTACGACCGCATCCAGGTGCAGCAGGACCTCGACAGCTACACCTTCCGCGACCTCGACTACCTCAACCTGTACGACATCGCCGCGCGCGGCGCGCCGGCCTTCCACGAGTCGGGCATCTTCATCGTACGCCACGCCCCGAACTTCTCCGCCGCCTACCCGTGGCAACTGGTGTTCCTCGGCAACAAGATCGACCAGCAGACCGCGCAGAAAACCTTCGCCGCCTTCGAACGCGAGTACTGGCTGCCGGCGCGCTACCTGCAGGGCGGCCGTCCGCACGTCGAGCGCCCCGATCCGACCTGGCTCAAGGTGTGGAAGGAGAAGCGCTGGCAGATCGCCGGCTTCGTCGCCTTCCTGCTGACGGTGAGCCTGACCTACGCCCTGCGCGACAAGCTGGTGCGCCGCTCCTCGCGCAAGGACAAGCGCTGGGTCAGCATCCCGAAATACACCGCCTGGGCGATCAGCGTCGGCTTCGTCGGCTTCGGCGCCATGGCGCAGCCGTCGGTGACGCAGGTGCTGACCTGGGTGCACGCGCTCGTCGGCGAATGGCGCTGGGAGCTGTTCCTGTCCGACCCGCTGATCTTCATCTTCTGGTGGTTCATCCTGATCACCGTGCTGCTGTGGGGGCGCGGGCTGTTCTGCGGCTGGCTGTGCCCGTTCGGCTCGCTCACCGAGGGGCTGTACAAGATCGTCGCCGCCACCCCGCTCAAGCGCTTCCAGCGTAAGCCCAACGCGCGCCTGCACGCGCGCCTCAAGTGGCTCAAGTACGGCGTGTTCCTGGGCCTGCTGGGGGTGTCGCTGTACTCGATGACGCTGGCCGAGCAGTTGGCCGAAGTCGAGCCGTTCAAGACCACCTTCCTGGTCGGGGTGCTGCACCGCAGCTGGCCGTTCGTGTTGTTCTGGACCCTGATCGTCGGCGTGTCGCTGTTCGTCGAGCGGCCGTTCTGCAAGTACCTGTGCCCGCTCGGCGCCAGCCTCGCCATCCCGTCGCGCTTCCGCCTGTTCGGCCTCAAGCGCAAGGCCGAGTGCGGCCCGTGCGCCGCCTGTGCGGTGGGCTGCGGTTCGCTCGCCATCGACGACAAGGGCCGCATCGACCAGAAGGAATGCCTGCTCTGCCTCGACTGCATGGTGATGTACTACGACGACCACGCCTGCCCGCCGCTGGCGCAGGAGCGCAAGCGCCGCACCAAGGCCGGCCAGGCGCTGACGCCGATCGGCAAGGACGGCTACTTCATCCCGATCACCCCGCTGCCGGCCGAGCCCAAGCCGGCCCGGCCGCAGCCCAAGAAGGAAACGGCGTGAACCCGGGCCGGTACAAGGTTGGCCGAAGCGCGCTGCTGCTGGCGCTGCTGGCGGGCCCGGTATCGGCCGCAGTGCTGACGGTGGCGCCGGGGGCGTCGATCCAGGCCGCGCTCGATCGCGCCGCCCCCGGCGACACGGTCGAGGTGGCGCGCGGTTTCTACCGCGAAAACCTGCGCCTCGCCAAGCCGCTGACGCTGCGCGGCGTCGGACGGCCGACGCTGTCCGGCGGCAACCGTGGCGACACCATCCGCATCGCCGCGCCGGACGTGCGCGTGGAAGGCTTCATCGTACGCGACAGCGGCGACGACCTGGGGGCGCAGAACGCCTGCGTCTACCTCGAGCCGGGCGCCGACCGCGCCACCGTGCGCGGCAACGACCTCAGCTACTGCCTGTTCGGGCTGTGGATCGAGAAGGTGCGCGACGCGCGCGTCGAGAACAACCTCATCACCGGCAAGCGCGACTACGCCTCGGTCAACCGCGGCAACGGCATCCAGCTCTACAACACCGAGGGCGCCGCCATCGTCGGCAACCGCATCAGCTTCGTGCGCGACGGCATCTACGTCGACGTCTCGCACCACGCGCTGTTTCGCGGCAACACCATCCACGACGCGCGCTACGGCACGCACTACATGAACTCCTACTACAACCGCTGGGAAGGCAACGAGGTCTACCACAACCGTGGCGGACTGGCGCTGATGGAGGCGCGCAACCAGGTGGTGGTGAACAACCACGTGTGGGGCAATTCCGACCACGGCATCATGCTGCGCACGCTGCAGGACTCCGTGGTGGCCGACAACGTGGTGGCCGGCAACGCGCGCGGCCTGTTCGTCTACGACGCCGAGTACAACACGCTGCGCGGCAACCTGGTGATCGGCAACCAGGTCGGCGTGCACCTGTCGGCCGGCTCGGTGCGCAACGTGGTGACCGACAACGACTTCATCGCCAACCGCGAGCAGGTGCGCTACGTCGGCTCGCGCGACGAGGAATGGGGCCCGCCGCGCGGCAACCACTGGAGCGACTACCTGGGCTGGGACCGCGACGGCGACGGCCGCGGCGACGTGCCCTACCAGGCCAACGACCTGGTCGACCGCCTGCTGTGGCGCTATCCCGCCGCCAAGCTGCTGCTCAACAGCCCGGCGGTGCAGAGCCTGCGCCTGATCGCGCGCCAGTTCCCGCTGCTGCGCGCCCCCAGCGTGCTCGACCCGCATCCGGCGATGCGCCCGAACCACCCCGGCTGGACGGCGTGGAGCGCGCCGCGCTACCGCTTTACTTCGCAGTGAATCCGCCATGAACCCACCCGTGATAGAACTCCACCAGGTCGAACGCCGCTTCGGCACGCTCGCCGCCGTCGACGGCGTCAGCTTCCGCGTCGAACGCGGCGAGCTGTTCGGCCTCACCGGCCACAACGGCGCCGGCAAGAGCACGCTGTTCAAGATGATGCTGGGGCTGCTCGAACCCAGCGCCGGCAGCGTGCGCGTGCTGGGCGCGCCTACCCGCGGCGCGACGTTCCGCGCCGTGCGCCGCCGCATCGGCTACCTGCCGGAACAGCTGGCGCTGTACGACAACCTGAGCGGCGCGGAGACGCTGGCCTACTTCGCCCGCCTCAAGGGCGCCAAACTACAGCAGGTCGTGCCGCTGCTGGACAAGGTCGGCCTGGCGCACGCCGCCCAGCGCCGCGTCGGCACCTACTCCAAGGGCATGCGCCAGCGTCTGGGCCTGGCGCAGGCGCTCTTGGGCGACCCGCAGCTGCTGTTCCTCGACGAGCCGACCAACGGCCTCGACCCCGAGGCGATCCACGCCTTCTACCAGTTGCTCGCCGAGCTGCGCGCGCAGGGGGTGAGCATGATCCTGACCTCGCACATCCTGGCCGAGATCCAGCAGCGCGTGGACCGCGTCGCCATCCTCAAGGCCGGCAAGCTCGCCGCGCTCGGCACCGTGCAAAGCTTGCGCGAGGCGGCGGCGCTGCCGCTCGGCGTCACGCTCAGCACCAGCCGGCCGCTCACCGCGGACGAACTGGCCCGGCTCGACCGCCACGCCCCGTTGCGGCAGGCGGCGGACGCCGGCCAGCTGCAGCTCGCCTGCCCGCCCCTGGCCAAGATGGCACTGCTGGCGGAAGTGGCGGCGCTGGGCGCGGCGGTGCGCGACGTGCGCCTGGCCGAGCCGTCGCTGGAAGACGTGATCCTGGGCTACGCGGGAGTGACGCCATGATCGACCTCGTCGCCATCCGTACCGTCGCCGCCAAGGAATTCCGCGACCGCCTGCGCAACCGCTGGGTGCTGGCGGTGAGCGCGGTGTTCACCCTGTTCGCGCTGGTGATCGCCTACTTCGGCGCCGCCCAGCAGGGCGAAGTGGGCCTGCGCGGCATCGAAGTCACCATCGCCAGCCTGGTCAGCCTGGTGATCTACCTGATCCCGCTGATCGCCCTGCTGCTCGGCTTCGACGCCATCGTCGGCGAGCGCGAACGCGGCTCGCTGGAACTGTTGCTGTCGCTGCCGATCAGCCGCGCCGAACTGCTGCTGGGCAAGTACAGCGGCCTCGCCGCCGCGCTGAGCATGGCCACGCTGGCGGGCTTCGGCGTCGCCGGCGTGCTGCTCGCCACGCGCCTGCCCTTCGCCGCGCTCTACCACTACGCCGGCTTCATGCTCTCGGCGCTGCTCTTGGGGCTCGCCTTCCTGTCGCTGGCGCTGCTGGTCTCGGTGCTCTGCGGCGACCGCACCCGCGCCTCCGGCGCCGCCATCGCGCTGTGGTTCTTCTTCGTGCTGGTATTCGACCTGTTGCTGCTGGGGCTGCTGGTGATCCAGGGCGACGGCCCCGCCGGCTCCCTGCTGCCCTGGCTGATGCTGCTCAACCCGGCCGACCTGTTCCGCGCGCTCAACATGTTCGGCAGCGACGAGCTGCGCGCCTTTTACGGACTGGGCAGCGTGCTGCCCGACCTCATGACCCAACCGCTGTTGCTGGGCGGCCTGCTGACGGGCTGGATCGTGGCCCCGCTCGCCGTCGCCCTGTGGAGATTCCGATGAAACTACGCACCGCGCTCACACTCGCGGCGCTGCTGGCCGGCCTCGCCGCCTGCCAGGACGAACGCGCCGCCAAGACCGACCCGCTCGCCATCAAGCCCGACACCGCCTGCGCGCTCGACGGCATGCTGCTCGCCGACTACCCCGGCTCCAAGGCGCAGATCCACTACGCCCAGGGCGAGCCGGAATTCTTCTGCGACACCGTGGAAATGTTCTCGCTCTACCTCAAGCCGGAGCAGGCCAAGCGCATCACCGCGCTCTACGTGCAGGACATGGGCGCCACCCACGGCCAAGCATCCAAAGCGGACTGGATCGACGCGCACCAGGCGTTCTACGTGCAGGGCTCGTCCCAGCAGGGCTCGATGGGGGCGACGCTGGTGCCCTTCGGCCAACGTGCCCAAGCCGACGCCTTCGCCAAACGCTTCGGCGGCAAGGTCCTGGCGTTCGCCGAGATCAAGGCCGACATGGTCGGGCTCGACGGCGGCGCCCTTCACGACAGCCATATGTGAGATTGCCATGTCCTACCAGAACTTCTTCCGCGACGTCGACGCCCCGCTCGCCGACAAGATCGACGGCCTCTCCAAACTGATGTACCAGCTGCGCGAAAGCCGCCGCGAAATCCTGGCGCGCTACGCCGTCGACAGCGAGGAGGCCTTGCTCGACGCCATCCACGGCGCGCGCCTGGCGGAACACCCGGCTTATGACGATTACCTGTCTGCCCGGCAATTGCAGCAGCAATTTTTGGCAGTGCGCGATGAAATGACACTCAGCCTGGAGAAAGCATGAAAAGCGCCGTTGATTACGAAATGCTGCGCGACGCCATTATCGACGACTACGGCGAAATACTGGCGCGCGATATTATCCTCTACCAGGATGCCATTAATCTCGAGTTATTAAATGGAACGTTGCTGGAAATCAAAGCGGCGTCGGATCGGGAGTATTGTTTTCTCTGGCAAGCCGGCGACCATGTGCTGCGCCTCGACACCGCGCCGCTGCATCCCGAACTCGCCACCTTTCCGCACCATCTGCACGATGCCGCCGGCACCCTCCGCGCCGACCCGCTGACCGTGCCGGGCCGGCCGCTGGTGGACAACGTGCGGCCGCTGCTGGCCGCGCTGCAGCACGACCCGCTGCTGGGCTACTGCGCGGCCGGCGCCTGAAGCGACGACGCACGCCACACGGCACGCCCCCTCACCCCGGCCCGCCCCTGCGCGGCGCCGGCGACATAAAAAAACGGCGGCCGGAGCCGCCGTTCGCTACCGTCTGGACGCGCCGAGATCCGCGTCCGGAGCGGCTCACGACACCTTGGACACCATGAAGTCCACCGCTGCCTTGACGTCGGCATCCGACAGCGCGCTGTTGCCGCCGCGTGCCGGCATCGCGCCCTTCTCGCCGGTGAAGCCTTCCAGCGCATGCTTGTACAGGGTGTCCTTGCCCTGCGCCACGCGTGCCTGCCAGTCGCCCTTGTTGCCGAGCATCGGCGCGCCGGCGGCACCGGTCTGATGGCACATCACGCAGGTCTTCTTGAACACATCCTCGCCCGCCTTCAGCGCCGGATCGGCCGCCGCCGTGGTGGTCGCGGCAGGTGCCGCCGCCGGAGTCGCCGCCGCCTGGGCGGTACTCTCGGCTGCCGCCTCTTTCTTGCCGCAGGCCGCCAGCGTCACCAGGCTCAACAGGGCCAGAACCAGAACCTTCTTTTTCATGCTTATCCCCTTAATTCGGAAACCGAAAAAATCGACAGCACTATTTTACCCGCTGCCTGCCGCATTAAAACCGCGGCAAGACGGTTTCTTTTAAAGGCTTGATGCGCGTCAATTCCAGCGCGGGGTCAAAAGGATTGCAATAGCGGCGAATTTCAAAATCATAAAACACGTTATTTCAGTACACTTGGAGTAAAAATTATGGCGAAGGAAGAATCCGTGTCCGACCTCAGCCGCCGCCAGTTCCTCGGCACCTCGACCATGCTGGGGCTGGCGGGCATCGGCCTGAGCGCCGGGCTCAGCGCCTGCAAGGACGGCGGCGCCCAGGCGGCCGCCGACAGCAGCGCAGGCGCCGCGGCGACGGCACCGGCCCACGGTGCCGGGCACAACCCGCACAAGCTGCCCGGCCAGCTCGACGACTACTACGGCCTGTGGTCCGGCGGCCACTCCGGCGAGATGCGCGTGCTGGGCCTGCCGTCCGGGCGCGAAATCAAGCGTATCCCGGTGTTCAACATGGACTGCATGGTCGGCTGGGGCATCACCAACGAATCCAAGGCCATCCTCGGCACCAAGCCGGACGGCACGCCCAAGTACATGGTCGGCGACACCCACCACGTGCACGCCTCCTACGCCAAGGGCACCTACGACGGCCGCTACGCCTGGGTCAACGACAAGATCAACTCGCGCCTGGCGCGCATCCGCCTCGACACCTTCGAGTGCGACAAGATCACCGAACTGCCCAACGTGCAGGGCTTCCACGGCATCTTCCCGGACAAGCGCGACCCGGTGGACCAGAACGTCGACCACACCACGCGCGTGTTCTGCGGCAGCGAATTCCACATCCCGCACCCCAACGACGGGCGTGATCTCGAATCGCCGGAGAAATACGGCACGCTGTTCACCTGCGTCGACGCCGAGACCATGGAAGTGCGCTGGCAGTGCAAGATCGACGGCAACATGGACCTGGTCGCCACCTCGTACGACGGCAAGCTCGCTGCCTCGAACCAGTACAACACCGAGAACGGCATCCACTACGAAGACATGATGTCGGCCGAACGCGACGCCTGCGTGTTCTTCAACATCGCCCGCATCGAGCAGGCGGTAAAGGACGGCAAGTTCAAGACCGTCGGTGATTCCAAAGTCCCGGTGGTGGACGGCACCAAGGCTGCCAACGCCGACCCCAAGACCGCGCTCACCGCCTACGTGCCGGTGCCGAAGAACCCGCACGGCGTCAACGCCAGCCCGGACGCCAAGTACTTCATCTGCGCCGGCAAGCTGTCGCCGACCGCCACCGTGATCGAACTGGAGAAGGTGCTGGCCTGGTTCGACGGCAAGCTCGATGACATCAAGAAGACCATCGCCGCCGAAGTGGAACTGGGTCTGGGCCCCTTGCACACCGCCTTCGACGGCCGCGGCAACGCCTACACCACGCTGTTCCTCGACTCGCAGATGGTGAAGTGGAACGTCGCCGAAGCGATCAAGTTCTACGGCGGCGACAAGAACGCCAAGTACGTGGTGGACCGCCTCGACGTGCAGTTCCAGCCCGGCCACACCAACGCCTCGATGTCGGAAACGCGCGAAGCCGACGGCCAGTGGCTGGCGGTGGGCTGCAAGTTCTCCAAGGACCGCTTCCTGCCGGTGGGCCCGCTGCATCCGGAAAACGAGCAGCTGGTCGACATCAGTGGCGACAAGATGATCCACGTCGCCGACCACCCGGTGTACTCGGAGCCGCACGACTTCATCATCGTCAAGCGCGACAAGATCAAGACGCGCCAGGTCTACAACCTGGACGACTTCCCGCTGGCCCTGAAAGATCCGAAGGAAAGCCGCGTCGAGCGCCACGGCAACAAGGTGACGATCCACCTCGCCTCGCAGGCGCCGGCGTACAGTCTGAGGGAATTCAAGGTCAAGAAGGGCGACGAGGTGACAGTGATCCTGACCAACCTCGACAAGGTGGAAGACCTCACCCACGGCTTCGCCATACCGAAGTACAACGTCAACTTCATCGTCAACCCGCAGGAGACCAAGTCGGTCACCTTCAAGGCAGACAAGCCGGGCATTTACTGGTGCTACTGCACCCACTTCTGCCACGCGCTGCACCTGGAGATGCGCTCGCGCCTGATCGTCGAGCGCTGATCCGGCACTCACCCCTTGCAACGAAGCGTTTCGGGAAGGCCTGCGGCCTTCCCGCTTTTTTTTGCCGCGCCGCCCGCTCAGTGCGGCGCCGGCGGCGCCGGTTTTTCCACCGGCAGCCCCGCCGCCACCCAATCGTCGAAACCGCCGGCGATGGAACGCACCGTGCAATAGCCCATCTGCAGCAGCGACAGCGCCGCCAGCGCGGCGCAATTGCTGGTCTGGCAATACAGCAGCACCGGACGCTGGCGCTTGGCCCACTCCGGCACCGCCTCCAGCCTGAATTCCAGCACGCCGCGCGGCAGGTTGAGCGCGCCGGGCACATGGCCGGCGGCGTACTCCGCCGGCTCGCGCACGTCCACCACCAGCACGCCGTCCGGCCGCCACGTCGCAGCCTCGGCCAGCGGCAGCTCGACGATGCGGCTACGCGCCTCCCGCACCAGATCGTGTGCGCTTCTCATCGCTTCGTCCTCTCGGCTTGTGAGGGAGGAGGTTCTCGATCACAACCTGAATGATAGCCAGCGGCGGCGCCGCTCGCCGCCCGGGACAGGCCCGAGCACGCAAGGGCAAAGAAAACGGCCCACGCCGGGGCGTGGGCCAAACACTTGGAGCGGGGTGGCGAACCCCGAGTACCGACAGCTTAGTACGCGCTGGCGAGGCCGGGAATGCGACCGATTGCCGCAGCCACCGGCACCAGGTTGGCCGAAGCCTCAGGCGCGCACCAGGCGCGCGATCAGCCCGCCCTCGGGGTGGTTTTCCAGCTCCAACGCGAGGCCGTGCAGTTCCGCCACGCGCTCGACGATGGAGAGCCCGAGGCCGCTGCCGGGCTGGCTCTGCCCCGGCGGGCGGAAGAAGCGCTCGCGCACCCGCTCCAGCCATTCGGCGGAAATGCCCGGACCGGTGTCGCGCACCGCGACGTGGTCGGCGGCCAGCACCAGCGTCACCGTGGCGCCGTCCGGCGAGTAGCGGATGGCGTTGTCGAGCAGGTTGCGCAGCAGCAGCCCGACCAGGGTTTCGTCGCCGGAAAGCGGCAGCACCTCGGCGTCGGGGACGCTCTGCTGCAGTTCGACGCCAATGCCGCGCTCCGCGGCGACGTGCCGGGCCTCCTCCAGCGCCCGCGCGGCGATCGCCTGCCAGCGCAGCGGGGCGAGGTGGGCCGGGGTCTGCAGCGGGTCGAGCCGCGACAGCGCCAGCAGTTGCTCGGTCAGCCGCGTGGCGCGGTCGATGCCGAGCGTGAGCTGCCCCAGGGCGTGCTGCCGTGCCTTGGTGGTGGTGCTCAACTGCGCCACCTCGGCCTGGACCCGCAACGCCGCCAGCGGGGTGCGCAATTCGTGCGCGGCATCGGCGGTGAAACGGCGCTCGCGCGACAGCATCTCGGCGCCGCGCGCGATCAGCCCGTTCATGCCGTCGATCAGCGGCGTCAGTTCCGAGGGCACCGCGCGCGACAGCGGGGTCGGGTCGTCCGGGGTGCGGTGCTGCAGTTCCTCGCGCACCCGTTCCAGCGGCGCCAGCCCCCGCGCCACGCTGCGCCACAACAGGATCAGCAACACCGGCACCATCAACAGCCAGGGCAGCCATTGCGCCACGAGCAGGCCGCGCACCACCTCCCAGCGCTCCTTGAACTCCTGGGCCACCGCCACGCTGTAGTGGGCGTCGCTGAGATAGAACACGCGCCAGTGCTTGCCTTCTTCGGTATCGAGCGTCAGGAAGCCGGAATACCCCGGATGGGGACTCAAGGCCAAGCCTTCGCCGTCGCTCATCAGCAGTTCGCCGCCGGCGTTCCACACCGCCAGCGCCATGTGGTCGACCTCGCCCTCCTCGCCGTGCTCGTAGGGCGGAGCGGGACGGGTAAAGGCGCGCGAGGAATAGAGCAGCTGCTGGGCGAACAGGCGCTGCTGGCCGTCGTACTGCTCGTTGACCTCGTGCCAGGCGGCGTAGCCGGAGATGCCGGTGGCCACCAGCCACACCAGCGGCACCACCAGCATGATCATGCGCATCAGCCGGCCGCGCAGGCTCGGCGGTGTCTTCACTCCTCGTCCCCCAGGGTGTAGCCGATGCCGCGCACGGTCTTGATGAAGCCGCTGCCGAGCTTCTTGCGCAGATGGTGCACGTGCACCTCGACCGCGTTGCTGTCGAGTTCCTGGTCCCAGCCGTACAGTTTCTCCTCAATCAGGCTGCGCGGCAGCACGCGCCCCTTGCTGACCAGCAGCAGCTCGAGCAGCGCCAGCTCGCGCGCGGTCAGCTCCAGCGGCTCGCCGGACAGGGTGGCGCGGCGCGCCACCGGGTCGAAGCTGAGCGCGCCATGCAGGTAGAGCGGCCCGCTCTGGCCGTGGCGGCGGCGGATCAGCGCGCGCAGCCGCGCCGCCACCTCGGCCAGCGCGAACGGCTTGACCAGGTAGTCGTCGGCCCCGGCGTCGAGCCCCTTGAGCCGTTCCGGCAGCGCGTCGCGCGCGGTCAGGATCAGCACCGGTTCGCTGCGCCCGGCGCGGCGCCAGGCGGCCAGCACCTCCATGCCGTCGAGACCGGGCAGGCCAAGGTCGAGGATCACGGCGTCGAAGGGCGCGCCGGAGAGCGCCGCCAGGCCGGACTTGCCGTCGCGGAACCAGTCCACCACGAAGCCCAGCTGGCCGAGCCCGGCCTTGAGTCCGTCGGCGATCATGTCGTCGTCTTCAATCAGCAGAATGCGCATGGCGTGCTCCGTCGCAAGGGTGGTCCATCAGGCGCTTCAGCGTGCACTGTCGCGCACCGGGCGCACCTTGATCCCGGTCACCATGGCGCGCACCAGGTTGACGCGCGAGAGCCGGCTCATCAGCAGCGCCGCCAGCACGTGCAGGCCGACGCACGCGGTCAGGGTATTGGCCAGCGCCTCGTGCAGGTTCTCCAGCCACTCCTCGCCCCAGTAGGCGTCGGTGCCCATCAGGTAGCCGGTCACGCCGAGCGCCAGCACCAGCGCCATCAGCGCCAGCATCATCAGCGCGCCCAGCGGGTTGTGGCCGGGGTGGTGGTCGTCCCGCCCCTGGCGCAGCAGGCGCCAGTGTTCGGCCAACCTGGACGGGGTCGGGAAGAAGTCGGCGAAGCGCGCGTGGCGGCTGCCGATGAAGCCCCACCCGATGCGTGCCAGCACCAGCGCGGCGGCGGCGTAGCCGACCCAGCGGTGCGGCGGATCGCCCTCCTCCAGCAGCAACAGATTGGCCAGGATGCCCCCGGCCAGGGCCCAGTGGAAAAAGCGCACGAAACGATCCCATACCCTGATGGTTTCGTACTGTACGGTGTGGTTCATGCTCGGCTCCCCACAAACAAAAAGGCCGCAGGCGCGGCCGGGGTGTGATCCGTCTTGCGGACTCAATCCTGGATTTCGCTCTTCACCGGCTTGCCGGAGACGGTATCGTAGTAGATTTCCACTTTCTTGCCGTCCTTGTTCTTGCCGTAGAGCTCGTAGCAGTTGCCGTCCACCTTGAATTTCTTGATCTGGTAGCCTTCTTTCACCAGCTTCTGCTTGAAATCGGCTTCCTTGATCCACTGCTCCTTGGGGTGCTGCTCGCACTTGGCGGCGGCAAAGGCGGCAGGCGCGGCGACGGCGGCGATCAGGGCGGTCAGAACCCATTTTTTCATGACAGTTTCCTCGAGTTGACGGTGGGGGGTAACGACGTGATGGCAGCCATTTAAGCCACCGCAACTTAACCGCACATTAATCGCGGCCATTATCCCGCCACTGTGGCGCGGCTGTCACACAGCCGTCACCGGACGCTCACCACGACGTCATGTTGGCGCGGCACCATCGGGTTGTCTTCCGGACCGGGATACCGCCACATGTCGCCCACACTCCAGCAAACCGCCCCCCGCCGCTACCGCGCCATCTGGATTTCGGACGTGCACCTCGGCACCTCCGGCTGCCGCGCCGAACACCTGCTCGACTTCCTGCGCCACCACGACGCCGACTACCTCTACCTGGTCGGCGACATCGTCGACGGCTGGCAGCTGCGCAAATCCTGGTACTGGAAGCAGAGCCACAACGACGTGGTGCAGAAGATCCTGCGCAAGGCGCGCAAGGGCACCCGCGTGGTGTACGTGCCGGGTAACCACGACGAGGCCGCGCGCCAGTACGGCGGGCTCGACTTCGGCGGCATCGCCATCCGCCAGGAGGCCGAACACCACACCGCCGACGGCAAGCGCCTGCTGGTGATCCACGGCGACGAGTTCGACGGCGTGATCCAGTACGCCAAGTGGCTGGCCTATCTCGGCGACAACCTGTACACGCTGATTTTGCAGCTCAACCGCGGCTACAACTGGGTGCGCAGCCAGCTCGGCCTGCCCTACTGGTCGCTGTCGCAATACCTCAAGCACAAGGTGAAGAACGCGGTGAACTTCATCAGCGACTTCGAACAGCTGCTGGCCGGCGAGGCGCGCCGGCGCGGCTTCGACGGCGTGGTGTGCGGCCACATCCACAAGGCCGAGGTGAAGGACATCGACGGCGTGCTGTACGGCAACTGCGGCGACTGGGTGGAGAGCCTGTCGGCGCTGGTGGAGCACGCCGACGGCCGGCTCGAAGTGGTGTACTGGACCCAGCTGCTCGGCAAGCCCGCCCAGGCCGCCCACAGCACCGAAGCCGCGGCTTCGGCCAACCTTGAACCCGCCCCGGAGGCCACATGCGCATCCTGATCGTCACCGACGCCTGGCAGCCCCAGGTCAACGGCGTGGTCCGCACGCTGACCGAGACCGTGCGCGAACTCGAAGGCTTCGGCCACGACGTGGAAATGATCACGCCGCTCGAGTTCCGCACCCTGCCCTGCCCGACCTACCCCGACATCCGCCTGTCGCTACGCCCCTACCGCGGCGTCGCAGCGCGCATCGCCGGGTTCGCCCCGCACGCCGTCCACATCGCCACCGAAGGCCCGCTCGGGCTGGCGGCACGGCGCTACTGCCTGCGCCACGGCCTGGCCTTCACCACCGCCTACCACACCCGCTTCCCCGAATACATCCAGGCGCGCAGCCGGCTGCCGCTGGGCATCAGCTACGCCTGGATGCGCCGCTTCCACAACGCCGCGCGCGCCGTGATGGTGCCGACCCCGTCGATCGCCGCCGACCTCACCGCGCGCGGCTTCACCAACGTGGTGCTGTGGAGCCGCGGCGTCGACACCGCGCTGTTCACCCCGGGCGAGCGCGACCGGCTCGACGAATCGGCCCCGCCGCGCTTCGTCTACATCGGCCGGGTGGCGGTGGAAAAGAACATCGAGGCCTTCCTCAAGCTCGACCTGCCGGGATCGAAATGGGTGGTGGGCGACGGCCCGCTGCTGGCGCGACTGAAAAAGGACTACCCCGAGGTGTACTTCGCCGGGGTGTTCCCGCAGCACGAGTTGGCGCGCTTCTACCGCGCCGGTGACGTGTTCGTGTTCCCCAGCCTCACCGACACCTTCGGCCTGGTGCTGCTGGAAGCGATGGCGTGCGGCACCCCGGTGGCGGCCTACCCGGTGGCCGGGCCGCTCGACGTGGTCGGCGACAGCGGCGCCGGCGTGCTCGACCACGATCTGCGCCAGGCCTGCCTGCAGGCGCTGCAGATCGACCGCGCCCACGTGCGCCGGGTGGCGGAAGGCTACTCGTGGACGGCGGCGGCGCGCCAATTTGAACGCCACCTGCACCCCAACGCCGCCGGCCTGGCGCAGCCGCAGCAGGCGCTTAGCGAAAGCCGTTAAAAGAACTTGCCCCAGCCGTAACGAGGGCTATAGTGAGTACAGGACATCACAAGGAGGGCAGCGGATGCGTCATCGGCTAAAAATCGGTTGCTTTGCCTTGTTTCATCGCGCCCTGCAAAAAGCGGGCAGTGCCGGTCGGCACTAAAATCGGACCGGCTTCATTCTGCCCAAGGGTGCTACCAGCATCGCTTCCCGATGCAGGAACCCCGAAACAACCGGTTATGCCCAGGCGTTTAATCGAGAGAAAGAACAGACGACTTAATCCAGCAGTCAAGGAATGAGGTTGCCGGTAAAGCAGCCGCATTTCGGGATACCCGCAAGGGTTTGTCGAAACCGCTTCCAATGTAGCCAGATGTTCCGTTTGGAAGCATGGTGTTGTTGACCGTTCTTTATCCCTTTATACCGTTTTGGCAGGTAGACCTCGCTCACACTCCCCCCTCAGTGCATGAGGGCTTGGGTGTGAGGCAGTTAAGGTGTGGAGTAGCAGTAACATCATCGTTGACTGTTTCATTGTGTATCCACTGATCTTTACGTCGTAGCAGAGGGCGCACCCACAGGGGCGCCCTCTTCCGTTTTCTCCCGTCCTTGCCCCGGCCCCATCGCACCCGCTTGACCCAGCGCAAGCTCCGCCCCCTTTTGTCTTGCCCTTCCTCCCGCGCGCGCTAAGGTGGAGAGAGACAAACCGAGCGGAGAACACCATGCGACAAAAACACTGGTTGAGCGGCCTTTGCGCCCTGCTGCTGGCGGCCTCGGTCGGGGCACAGCCCTGGCAGGCCGGCCCCGACAACACCCCGGGCTGGAAGATGATGACGCCCGAGGAGCGCAGCGAGCACATCAAGACCATGCACTCCTTCACCTCGCTGGAGGCCTGTCAGGCCTACCTCAAGCAGCACCGCGACCAGATGCAGCAGCGCGCCAAAAGCCGCCACATGCGCAGCCTGGGCCGGATGCGGCACGACCCATGCCAGCAGATGAAGGCGATGGGGCAGTTCAAACCTGCCCCCTGACCCCGGCGCTCAGCGCCAGCGCGCCGACGGTGGCAGCGGAATGAACTCGGTCTCGCCCGGCACCGCCGGGAAGCGGCCCTGCTCCCAGTCGTCGCGCGCGGTAATGATGGCTTCGCGGCGGCTGGAGACGAAGTTCCAGTGCAGGTAACGCGGGCCGTCGAGCGGCTCGCCGCCCAACAGCATCAGCCGCGCCTCCTCGCCCGCCTGCAGCCGCACCGTCACTCCCGGCTCCAGCACCGCCAGCTGCCCGGCCTCGACGCGGGTTCCGTCCAGCGTCAGCCCGCCGGACACCACGTACACCGCGCGCTCCTCGGCCACGGCGTCCAGCGACCACGCCGCCCCGGCGGCTAGCCGTGCCGCCGCGAACAGCGTGCCGGAATAGCAGTGCACCGGCGAACGCAAACCAAACGCCTCGCCCATCAGCAGGTGCAGCCAGACACCGTCGGCCTCCTGCTGCGGCAGTTGCGGTTCCGGGTAGTGGCGGAACTCCGGCGCCATGTCTTCCAGCGCCTTGGGCAGCGCCAGCCACATCTGCATGCCCTCGACCGCCACGCCTTCTGCCCGGATATCCTCCGGCACCCGCTCGGAATGGACGATGCCGCGCCCGGCCGCCATCAGGTTGACCGCGCCCGGCTCGATGCGCTGCACGCTGCCCAGGCTGTCGCGGTGCATCATCGCCCCGGAAAACAGGTAGGTCACCGTGGCGAGCCCGATATGCGGGTGCGGCCGCACGTCGCCGGCGGTGGTGGCCGCGGCAAAATGCGCCGGGCCCATGTGGTCGAGAAACACGAACGGCCCGACCGCCTGCGTCACAGGGGCCGGCAGCAGGCGCTGTACCGGAAAGCCGATATCGGCGACGGCGGGGTCGATCAGGTAACGAATGGCACTCATGGCATTTTCCCTTCCGTATGACGGATCAAGAGCCCGTTCCAGCAGGCGGACGAGCCAAAGCAGCGTGAGGGCCGCCGGTGCACGGCAACCGGCATGACCACGGAGGACATGAGGAGTCCGTAGCGCCGGGCGAATCACTGCCAACACTCACGCGGCAAAGGCGCCGCCGCCTGATGGCATAGGCTAAAAGCGGCCGTGGCGGAAATCGTCGATGGCGGCCTCGACTTCCTCGCGGCTGTTCATCACAAACGGCCCCCACTGCGCGATCGGCTCGTGCAGCGGATGGCCGGCCACCACCAGCAGGCGGGCGCCAGCGGCGCTGGAGAGCGCCACCCCCTCGCGTCCCGGATGGTTGTCGAGGATCGCCATCTGCCGCTCGTGCACCTCGCGGCCGTGGCCACCGACACCGGCCGTACCCTGGTAGACGTAGACGAAGGCATTGTGACCGTCCGCGATCGCCACCTCGTGCATGCAGCCGGCAGGCAAGTGGATGTCGAGGTAGAGCGGCAGCGTCACCGGCCGTTCCACCGCCCCGGCCACGCCGTCGGCAGCACCGGCGATCACCTGCACCTCGGCGCCGCTGGCGGCGGTATAGCGCGGGATCGCGGCGGCCGGAATGTCGCGGTAGCCCGGCGTGGTCATCTTCTGCTGCGACGGCAGGTTCAGCCACAGCTGGAAGCCGTGCATCAGGCCGTCCTCCTGCTCCGGCAGCTCGGAGTGCACGATGCCGCGCCCGGCGGTCATCCACTGCACCCCACCCGAGGCCAGCACGCCTTCCCCACCGCTGCTGTCGCGGTGGCGCATGCGCCCGGCCAGCATGTAGGTCACCGTCTCGAAGCCGCGGTGCGGATGGTCCGGAAAACCGGCGATGTAGTCGTTCGGATCGTCCGAGCGGAACTCGTCCAGCATCAGGAAGGGGTCGAGGCGGTGCTGCAGATCCTGCGTCAGCACGCGCAGCAGCTTGACACCGGCGCCATCCGACACCGCCATCCCCTGCACCAGCCGCTCGACGTCGCGGCTGGCAAACGTGGTGGAAATCATCGATCTATACCTCTCAAGCAATAACGGGATCAACGTGCCGACTTGGCGGCGCCCAGCGCCCCCGGGAACGCCAGCAACAGCAGGCCGCCGGTGATCGACAGGTTCTTCATGAACATGATCATCTGGATCTGATCGGCAAAATGGGTGTGGAAGATCAGCGCCGACACCAGGGTGAAGCCGGCCAGGGCCAGGGCCACCCAGCGCGTGAACAAGCCGGCCACCAAGAGCAGGCCACCGCCCAGCTCCACCAGGATCACCAGCGGCAGCAGCGCCCCCGGCACCCCCATCGCCTGCATGTAGCCTTGGGTTCCGGCGTAGCCGGTAACCTTGCCGAAGCCGGAAATGATGAAGAGCTGCGCCAGCAGCACGCGGGAGGCGATCAGAGCCAGTTTATCCATGACATTCTCCTGTGGGGGGTCAAGCACGGAGACATTCCGTGTTGGTGTGCTGCATTATTGGCATGATTTTTTTGATTAAAAAGCGCAAAATTAAGCGCAGAAACAACCAAATTTTCGATATATGAATTTTCCCCGTACCTCGCTGGAACAATGGCGCGTACTGCAGGCCATCGTCGAACACGGCGGTTTCGCCCAGGCTGCCAGCGCGCTGAACCGCAGCCAGTCGGCCGTCAGCTACAACGTGGCGCGGCTGCAGGAACAGCTCGGCGTCAGCCTGCTGGAGGCGGAAGGACGGCGCATGAAGCTGACCGCCGCCGGCGCCGCGCTGCTGCGGGAAGCCACGCCGCTGATCGAGGCCGCGCTGCGGCTGGAGGCGCGGGCCCGCGCGCTGGACGCCGGCTGGGAGGCCGAGGTGCGGCTGGCGGTGGACAGCCTGTTCCCCACCGACGCCTTGCTGTGCGCCCTGGCCGGTTTCGCCGGCCACTGTCCCGACACCCGGCTGCAGGTGCACGAGGTGGTGATGTCCGGCGCCGACGACGCGCTCTACGCCGGCGCGGTAGAGCTCGCCATCGTCACCCGCGTTCCCAGCGGTTTCATGGGCGACTGGCTGATGGACGCCACCTTCGTCGCCGTGGCCGCGCCCGGGCACCCCCTCCTGGCGGCGGGGCACCGGCTGGGCGAGGACGACCTGCGCCGCTACCCGCAGGTGGTGGTGCGTGACTCCGGCACGCGCCAGCCGCGCGACGAAGGGTGGCTCGGCGCCAGCCAGCGCTGGACCGTGAGCAGCCCGCACACCGCGCTCGACGTGGTCAGCGCCGGTCTGGCCTATGGCTGGCTGCCGGAACACCGCATTCGCCAGCCGCTCGCCCACGGCCTGCTGTGCCCGCTACCGCTGGCGCAGGGGCAGCAGCGCAAGAGTTCGCTCTACCTGGTCAACGCCGCGGCCGAGGCGGCCGGGCCGGCCACGCGCTATCTCGCCGAGGGCTTGCGCCAGGCGGTGCAACAGCACCTGCAACAACAACTACAACAGGTTCCCTCCACGCAACAAAACAGCGACATGGCATAAGCACCACGATTCACCACTTTGTCGGCAATATCACGCCCGGAAACGGCAAAAATTCGTGGAAAAACTGACATATATCATTTTTCTATAAAAACATAAGATATCAGTACAAAACAGTTATAGCGCAAAGGTGTAGAATGCCGCTCATTCTTCTCTTCATGTTTTGACGGACTGGCACATGGCGACTCTGACTTCCGAAAAAGTCCTTAGCGTTCACCACTGGAACGACACCCTTTTCAGCTTCACCTGCACCCGCGATCCGGGCCTGCGCTTCATCAACGGTCAGTTCGTGATGATCGGCCTGGAAGTCAACGGCAAGCCGCTGATCCGTGCCTACTCCGTCGCCAGCGCCAACTGGGAAGAGCACCTCGAGTTCTACTCGATCAAGGTGCCGAACGGCCCGCTGACCTCGCGCCTGCAAGGCATCAAGCCGGGCGACAGCGTGGTGATCTCCGGCAAGCCGACCGGCACCCTGGTGCAGGACAACCTGCTGCCGGACGCCAAGAACCTGTACCTGTTGTCCACCGGTACCGGTCTGGCCCCGTTCATGTCCATCATCAAGGACCCGGAAGTCTACGACCGCTACGAAAAGATCGTGCTGATCCACGGCGTGCGCTGGGTGAGCGAGCTGGGCTACTACGACTACATCACCAAGGAACTGCCGGAGCACGAGTACCTGGGCGAGCTGGTCAAAGAAAAGCTGATCTACTACCCGACCGTGACGCGCGAACCGTTCCACAACCAGGGCCGCCTGACCGACCTGATCCTGAACGGCAAGCTCGCCGCCGACATCGGCCTGCCGCAGCTCAACCCGCAGACCGACCGCGCCCTGCTGTGCGGCAGCCCGGCGATGCTGGAAGACACCTGCAAGCTCCTCGACAACCTGGGCTTCAAGGAATCGCCGCGCATGGGCGAACCGGGCGACTACGCCATCGAGCGCGCCTTCGTCGAGAAGTAAGCCAAATCCCTCGGGACTCCCGACAAAAACAGCCCAGTCCGGTTTACACCGGCTGGGCTGTTTTTCTTGGAACTTAATCCTCCTCCTGCTCCGCCTTGTACCCCGCCGCCAGCCGCTGCTGCACCTCCTGCGGCACGGTGTCGTAGTGGCTCAGCTCCAGCGAGTAGGCCCCCTGCCCGGCCGTGATCGACTTGAGACGGCCGGCGTAGCCTTCCAGCTCGGCCAGCGGCACCTGGCCGCGGATCAGCGTCAGCCCCTGCGCCAGCGGCTCGGTCCCGCCCACCTGGCCGCGCCGGCCGGTGAGGTCGCCCGCGAGATCGCCGAGCCGGGCCTCGGGCGCGGTAATCTCGATCGCCACGATCGGCTCCAGCACGATCGCGCCCGCCGCGCGCAGCGCCGCCAGCATCGCCCGCCGCCCGGCGGCCTGGAAGGCGACGTCCTTGGAATCGACCGAGTGGCTCTTGCCGTCGTACACCGTGACCTTCACATCCTCCACCGGGAATCCCGCCAGCGGCCCGGCGGCCAGTACCGAGCGCACGCCTTTTTCCACCGAGGGGATGAATTGCCCCGGGATGACGCCGCCCTTCACGGCGTCGACGAATTCGAAGCCGGCGCCGCGCGGCAACGGCTCGATGCGCAGGAACACCTCGCCGAACTGGCCGGCACCGCCGCTCTGCTTCTTGTGACGATGGTGACCCTCGGCGGGCCGGGTGATGGTTTCGCGGTAGGGCACGCGCGGCGGCCGGGTCGCCACCTCCAGCTTGAAGCCGCCGGCCATGCGGTCGAGCAGGTAGCGCAGGTGCAGCTCGCCCATGGCGCGCAGCACCGTCTCGTGGGTGGCCGGGTGGTAGTCGACCTTGACGCACGGGTCCTCCGCCACCAGGCGCTGCAGCACCTCGGTGATGCGCTGCTCGTCGCCACGCCGCTTGGGCTCGATCGCCAGGCCCTGCATCGGCACCGGGAACGCCAGCGGCTTGAGATGGATGTGATCCTCGTCGTGCGAGTCGTGCAGCACCGCGTCGAACTCGATCTCGTCGACCTTGGCCACGGCGCCGAAGTCGCCGGGGATCAGCCGCTCGACCTCGTCGTAGCGCTTGCCCTGCAGGCGCAGCAGGTGGCCGACCTTGAACGGCTTGCGGCCGTCGCCGACGAACAGCTGGGTATCGCGCGTCACCGTGCCCTGGTGCACGCGGAAGATGCCGAGCTTGCCGACGAAGGGGTCTATCACCACCTTGAAGACGTGGGCGAGCACGTGGCGCGCCGGGTCGGGCTCGGAATGGAAGGCCAGCGCCGCCTCGCCCTCGCCCTTGTAGAACAGCGGCGGGTTGCCCTCGGTGGGGTTCGGCGCCAGCCGCGCCAGCACGTCGAGCAGCTCGGCCACGCCGGCGCCGGTCCTGGCCGAGACGAAGCAGAGCGGGATCAGATGCCCCTCGCGCAGCGCGCGCTCCAGCGGCGCGTGCAGTTCTTCCGGGGTGACCTCGCCCTGCTCCAGGTAGCGCGCCATCAGTTTCTCGTCGACCTCGACCACCTGGTCGACCAGTGCCTGGTGCGCCTCGGCCACCGACGAGAAATCGGCCGTGCCGGCCGGGGTGAAGAAACAGTCGACCACGCGGCGGGCGCCGTCGGCGGGCAGGTTGAGCGGCAGCACCTCCCGACCGAAGGCCTCGCGCAGCTGGGCCAGCAGGCCCGGCAGGTCGACGCGCTCAGCGTCGATCTTGTTGACCACCAGCATGCGGCACAGGCCTCGCTCCCCGGCCCACGCCATCATGCGGCGCGTGGTGAGTTCGATGCCGTTTTGCGCGTTGACCACCACCAGCGCCGTCTCCACCGCCGCCAGCGCCGAAATCGCCTGGCCGATGAAATCGGGGAAGCCGGGGGTGTCGAGCAAGCGGATTTCGGCCCCGTCGTGCTGAAAATGCACCAGCGCCGAACTCAGCGAGTGACGGTAGTCGCGCTCCAGCGGATCGAAATCGCACACCGTGTCTCCCCGTTCCACCGTCCCCGCCGCGGTGATCGCGCCACTCTTGTGCAGCAGCGCTTCGGCCAACGTCGTCTTGCCGCTATCGCCCTGCCCGACCAGGGCGACCGTGCGGATGGCTTCGACCGGGTAATTCGACATGACCGTCTCCTCGCATACGAATGCTCGAAGTATAGACATGTCATGGGGTGGTGCAGGCGGCGAAGGGGCCGGCAAGGACTGGGGGCGACAGGGAGCGGTATCGGCGTTGGCGACGCCATCTTCATGATGACAGCCTCACCAGTGACGTTACGCTTGACCGACACCATGCTGATCGATGGCGATAAACCCCCTGGACGTGATGCATCCCAAATCGGTCGTCGTGCTACGGGGCGACGCCCGCTTGGAACCGAACACCACACAACTTCCTGCCAATCCGTGGCAGCATGGCGGGATTCACCATCCGGAATTCTCACTGTGTCCCGTGCCGAACGTCTGCTGCAACTGATGCAAGTCTTGCGCCGCCACCGCTATCCGATCAGCGGCGCCGCCCTGGCGGCCGAACTCGGCATCAGCCTGCGCACGCTGTATCGGGACATCGCCTCGCTACAGGCGCAAGGCGCATGCATCGAGGGTGCGCCGGGTGTCGGCTACGTGCTCCGCCCCGGCTTCCTGCTGCCGCCGCTGATGTTCTCCGAAGAGGAGATCGAGGCCCTGGTGCTGGGCTCGCGCTGGGTGGCGAAGCAGGCCGATACCCCGCTGGGCGAGGCGGCGCGCAACGTGATCGCCAAGATCGCGGCCGTGCTGCCGCCCGAGTTGCGTCACGAACTCGACACGTCGGCGCTGCTGGTGGGGCCGGCCGAACCCGCGCCGGCCGGCGAGGTGGATTTGGCCGCCATCCGCCGGGCCATCCGCAGCGAACGCAAGCTGGAAATCCGCTACCGCGACCTCCAGGACCAGGAGTCGGTACGGATCGTCTGGCCTTTCGCCCTCGGCTTCTTCGAACGCGTCCGCGTCGTCGCCGCCTGGTGCGAGCTGCGCGGAGCTATCCGGCATTTCCGCACGGACCGGATCGTGAGCCTGGCGGTCTCGGAAACACGCTATCCCCGCCGCCGCCAGGCCTTGCTGCAAGCGTGGCGGCAGAGCGAAGGCATCGTCCCGTCTTAGCGCATTGGCTACTGACAGAATCTGTCAGGGGTGGCGTCTACGATGCCTTGCAACAGGCCCGTGCCGCGCGAATGGTTCGCCGGCGACGGCCTTGTCGCAGACCTTCGGAGAACCGCCATGATGCACCCCAACTTTGTGATCCTGTACGTCGACAACCCCGCCGCGAGCGCCGCGTTCTACGCCGCATTGTTCGACCGTCAGCCCGTCGAGGACTCCCCCACGTTCGCGCTGTTCGCCTTCGCATCCGGCGCCAAGTTCGGGCTGTGGTCGAAACACACCGTGGAGCCTGCCGCCAACACCGGTGGCGGTGGCACCGAGCTGGCCTTCGCGGTGAGCGGCGACGAGGCCGTCGACGCCCGCCATGCCGAATGGAGCGGGCGCGGACTCGAGATTCTGCAAGCGCCGGTCCGCATGGACTTCGGCTATACCTTCGTCGCCCTCGATCCCGACGGGCACCGGCTGCGCGTGTTCGCCCCGAGCGCACCGTGATGCGCCGCTGCTGGATCGCCGTCGCCTCCGCCGAGCATGTCCGCCGGGGCCGTGCCGAGGGCTTCATGCAGGTGTGCCACGGCAAGGCCGCACCGTTGCGCCGCCTCCGTCCGGGCGATTGGGTGGTCTATTATTCGCCCACCGAGCACTTCGGCGGCAGCACCCCGCTCAGGGCATTCACGGCGATCGGCACGGTGCGGGACGGCGAGCCGTATCAGGTGGACATGGGCGACGGCTTTCTGCCGTTCCGGCGCGACGTCCGCTGGCTCGCCGCGCAAGAGGTCCCGATCATGCCGCTGCTCGATCGACTGGCGTTTTCGGCGGGCAAGCGCAACTGGGGCTACCCGTTCCGCTTCGGGCTCGTCGAGCTTGCCGAGCCCGATCTGCGGCTCATCGCGGCGGCGATGGGGGCGGTTTTGGCGGAGTGAATCCCAGAGTGGGGAGCTCGGCATGCCCACCCTGCTTGTGTTGACAGGGTCAGATGGGCGGGAACGAGGCGAAGAACCGGCACAGCTCCCCATCCGGGATTTGTCGGTCCGCAAACGAGAAGCTGCCCTGCTCCTTCATCTCGACCGCCGCCTGCCGGATAAGGCCGTACGTCGCTCGCGCCAGACTGCCGCCGATGGTGATTCTCCTGACGCCCAACGCCGCCAACTGGCTGGCGGAGAGCGCCGAGCCGGACAGGCCCATGACGACGGTGAGCGGGCCGTCGATGGCCTGCACCAAGGCCGCGATCACGTCCGGATCGGAGACGCCAGGCACGAACAGGCAGTCGGCTCCGGCTTCGCGGTAGCGGTTGGCGCGTTCCACCGCGGCGGCGAAGGGATTATCGACCCCCGCCAGATAACAGTCGGTCCGCGCCGTGAGCGTAAAGGGCAGGCCCGAAGCATCGGCCGCTTCACGGGCGGCCCGGATGCGCTCGGCGGCCCGGGCGAGGTCGAACAGCGGCGCGCTCGGCTCGCCGGTAAAGTCCTCGATGTTCCCGCCAACGGCCCCCACGGCGATGGCCTGGCGGATGGTCTCGCCGACCTGTTCCGGCTCGACGCCGTAGCCCGCCTCGAGATCGGCGCTGACGGGAAGGTCGACGGCCGCGGCGATCTGGCCCACGCGTTCCAGCATCGCCTCGCGGCTGACCGCCCCGGCGTAGTCGGGCAGCCCCAGGGAAAACGCGATGCCGGCGCTGGTGGTGGCGATGGCGGGAAACCCGAGCGACGAAAGCAGGCGGGCACTGCCGGCATCCCAGGCGTTCGGCATCAGGAAGGCGCCGCTGCGGCGATGCAGTTCCTTGAAAAGCCGGGCCTTGTGGCGTTGATCCATGGGCTTCTCCTCATCGGGCGTCGGCCCGGACACGGTTGGGACAGGGCAAGAGGCGCATGCGGATCGTGCCCCCATGGCGGGGATGACGCGCTCTTCCCTGCGTCGCAGCATGCCACAGCGCACTTCATGACAGAAGAATCCGGTGCCGCCTGCCGACGAGAGCAGATCCCATATCCACCCCGGAAAAACCAAACGGCCCAGACGGGCCGTTTCGGGTCGCAACGTTGGCCGAAGCCTCAGTCCGCCAGCGTCAGCACCACCGGGGTGTGGTCGGACGGGCGCTCCCACTTGCGCGGGGCCTTGTCGATGACGCACTCGGTGGCGCGCGCCTTTAGCGCGTCGCTGATCAGGATGTGGTCGATGCGCAGGCCGAGGTTGCGGCGGAACATCATGGCGCGGTAGTCCCACCAGCTGTACTGCTTCTCGTCCTGGTTGAACAGGCGGAACGAGTCGCTCAGGCCGAGGCCGATGAGGCGGCGGAAGGCGTCGCGCTCGGGCACCGAGCACAGCACCTTGTCCTTCCACGCGTCCGGGTCGTACACGTCGCGGTCGTCCGGCGCGATGTTGTAGTCGCCCAGCAGCGCGAGGAACGGGTGGCGCGTCAGTTCGTCGGCCACGTAGCGCTCCAGCTCGGCGAGCCAGGCCAGCTTGTACGGGTACTTGGGCGAATCGACCGCCTCGCCGTTGACGAAATAGGCGCAGATCACGCGCACGCCGCCGACGGTGGCGGCAATGACGCGGCGCTGCTCGTCGTCGTAGCCGGGAATGCCCGGCACCACGTCGTCCAGGCTGTGGCCGTCGCGCACCAGGATGGCGACGCCGTTGTAGGTCTTCTGGCCCAGCCAGGCGGCGCGGTAGCCGGCGGCCTCGATGTCGGCCAGCGGGAAGGCGTCCTGGTCCATCTTCAGTTCCTGCAGGCACAGCACGTCGACCGGGGTCTCGGCCAGCCACTGCAGCACCTGCGGCAGGCGCACTTTGAGCGAGTTAACGTTCCAGGTGGCTAAACGCATCGGCAAGGTGTTCTCCAGTCAATCATCGGGAGGGCAAAGGTAACCGCTGGCACGGGCTTCGGCCAACCTTTTTTGGCACGGACCTAGCCCTTGCAGCTCTGGAACAGGTCCAGCTTGGCGTCGTAGACCTGGGTCTGCACCCCCAGCACCCCCAGCACCGAGTGGAACAGGTTGTCCTGCGACCAGGCCTGGTCCTTCTTCGCCGCCAGGCAGCGGGCGTTGACGCCCAGTTCCTTCTGGAAGCCGTCGGAGAACCACATCACTGCCGGGATGTGCTTCTGCGCCTCAGGGGCGAACAGGTAGGGCATGCCGTGCAGGTAGACGTTGTTCTCACCCAGCGATTCGCCGTGGTCGGAGAGGTAGATCATGCCGCTGTTGACCCCAGCGTCGGCACGCAGCAAGTCGATCAGGCCGGACAGCACGTGGTCGGTGTAGCGGATGGTGTTGTCGAAGCCGTTGACGATGTCCTGCTGGCTGCACTGGCTCAGCTCGCTGGTGCGGCACACCGGGGTGAACTGCTCGAAGCTCTTGGGGTAGCGCTTGTAGTAGGCCGGGCCGTGGCTGCCCTTCTGGTGCAGCACGATCACGCTGTCGTGCTGCAGGTTCTGCAGGCGCTCCTTGAGGCCGTCGAGCAGCACGTCATCGTAGCACTCGCCGTCGTCGCACAAGCCCGGCGTCTTGAGGTTGGACAGGTCTTCGTAGGCGACGCGGTTGCACACGCCCTTGCAGCCGGAATTGTTGTCGCGCCACAGGATGTCGAAGCCGGCGTGCTTGAGCACGTCGAGCAGGTTCTCACGCTTGGAGGCGGCGTCGCCGGAATACTTTTCACGCCCCATGCCGGAGAACATGCACGGCACCGACACCGCGGTTTCGGTACCGCAGGAATGCACGTTGGTGAAATTCAGCAGCCCGGCCTGCTTGGCAAGCTGCGGGTTGGTATCGCGCGGGTAGCCGTTGAGCGCGAAGTGGTCGGCGCGCGCGGTCTCGCCCACCACCACCACCAGCACCGTCTTGCGCTGATGCGCGGCCCAGGACGGCGCCTTCTTGGCGTCGGTGCCGAGCGGCGTCACCACCACGGGGCCGCTGTCGGCGACGTGGTGCAGGTAGCTATTGGTGGCCTGGATGTAGTTGCTCGGCGTGACGATCAGGCGCAGCTGGCGGTTGTTGCGGAACAGCGAGGCGAAATCCTGGTAGGCGAAGAACACCACCCCCAGCAGCACCGCCACGCTCACCAGCAGCGTCACCAGCCGCACCCCCAGCTCGCGCAGCGGCGGGCGGTAGGCGATCGGGGTCTTCCACAGCCACAGCGCCGGCAGCACGCCCAGCCCGAGCGCGAACAGGCCCATCTTGACGGTGAGCAGGTCGCGCGTTTCCGCCGGATCGGTCTGGAACACGTTCTGGATCATGTGCATGTCGACCATGATGCCGTACTGGTTCATGAAGTACGTGACGAAGGCCGTGCACACCAGCAGCAGCGTCATCACCGGCTTGAACACGTAGGGCCAGGCCAGGAGCGCCAGCACCAGGTTGAAGAACGCCAGCAGCAACACGAAGGCTTCCGCCAGCAGCACCGGGCCGTGCCCGCCCAGGCCGGCGGTGATGCGGCCCATCTCGTGCCAGAACGGCACGTTGTAGAACACGATCAGCGCCAGCGAAAGCAACAGCGTCATGCGCTCGGGGCGCAGGGGTCGAAACAGGAACATGCGATCTTTATTCAGCAAGTAGAGGAATCGTAGGGTGCCCGGGGCACCCGGAAAGCCGCCATACTAACGCACCTCGGCCGTCTTGGTACAAATACCCCCTATTTATCAGGGGGATGGCGTGTACGATCGCCACAAAAAAGCCCCCGCCACGACGGGGGCCAACAGACACGCCAACCCTGTCCGCAGACAGGGCCAGGGTCTGGTCGCTTGCTGCTCCGGTTGCCCTGAGAGCCTAGCTTAGAGTCGGCCGCGGCGCGGCGGTTCCGGGGCCGGGCGCACGGAACGGCGGCGGGAGCCGTGCCGCGACCAGGACAGCCGCCGCCGCGCGGCGGACGAAATAAACGAGGGCGCGTACGCCCTCGCCTGATCATGCCCTCAGCGGGCGTCGGTGTACGTCAGACCGGCGCGATCTCGACCATGCCGGAATGGCGCAGCAGCGCGTCGATCTGCGGGTCGCGGCCGCGGAAGGCGCGGAACGACTCCAGCGCCGGACGCGAACCGCCCACGGCGAGGATTTCGTTCCAGAAGCGGCGCCCGGTGTCCGGGTTGGCGCCGCCCGCCTCCTCGAACGCGGCGTAGGCGTCGGCCGACAGCACCTCCGCCCACTTGTAGCTGTAGTAGCCCGCCGCGTAGCCGCCGGCGAAGATGTGGCCGAAGCTGTTGGGGAAGCGGTTGTATTCCGGCGGGAAGTTCACCGCCACCTCCTCGCGCACCTTGCCGAGCAGTTCCAGCCAGTTGCCGTGCTCGGCGTCGAAGGCGGTGTAGAGCAGCATGTCGAACAACGCGAACTCGAGCTGGCGCACGGTCTGCATGCCGCTCTGGAAGTTCTTGGCGGCGAGCATCTTGTCGAACAGCTCACGCGGCAGCGGCGCACCGGTCTCGACGTGGGCGGTCATGCCCTGCAGCACGTCCCATTCCCAGCAGAAGTTTTCCATGAACTGCGAAGGCAGTTCCACCGCGTCCCACTCCACGCCGTTGATGCCGGCCACGCCCAGCTCGTCCACCTGGGTCAGCATGTGATGCAGGCCATGGCCGAACTCGTGGAATAGCGTGGTGACCTCGTCGTGGGTGAACAGCGCCGGCTTATCGCCGACCGGGCGGCTGAAGTTGCAGGTGAGGTAGGCCACCGGGGTCTGCAGTGCGCCGTGGCGCACGCGGCGGCCGCGCGCGTCGTCCATCCAGGCGCCGGAGCGCTTGCCTTCACGCGCGTAGAGGTCGAAGTAGAAGCTGCCGACCACGGCGCCGTCCTTGACGATGTCGAAGAAGCGCACGTCCTTGTGCCAGGTCGGCGCCTGGCTTTCCTGCACCGTCACCCCGTACAGCGTGTCGACCACGCCGAACAGCCCGGCCAGCACGCGCTGTTCCGGGAAATACTGCTTCACTTCCTGGTCGGAGAAGGCGTAACGCGCCACGCGCAGCTTCTCGGCGACGTAGGCGAGGTCCCAGGCCTCCAGCGTCTCCATCCCCAATTGCTCGCGCGCGAAGGCCTCCAGCTCGACGCGGTCGCGCAGCGCGAACGGCTTGGCGCGCTGCGCCAGATCGCGCAGGAAGTCCACCACCTGCTCCGGGGTCTCGGCCATCTTGGTGGCCAGCGACAGCTCGCCGAAGCTGGCGAAGCCCAGCAGGTGCGCCTCTTCGCGCGCCAGCTGCAGCTTCTCGCGGATCACCGGGGTGTTGTCGAGCTCGGCCGGGCCGAACTCGGAGGCGCGCATCACGTAGGCGTCGTAGAGCTGGCGGCGCAGCTCGCGGTTGTCCGCGTACTGCATCACCGGCAGATAGCAGGGGAACTGCAGGTTGAGCTTGTAGCCTTCTTCGCCCTCGGCCTTGGCCATCTCGGCCAGCATCGCGATCACATCTTCCGGCAGGCCGGAGAGCTCGGCCTTGTCTGCCACCCGCAGGCTGAAGGCGTCGGTGGCGTCGAGCACGTGCTGCTCGAACTGCGCCGACAGCTCGGCGAGGCGGGTCTGGATCGCGGCGAAGCGGGTCTTCTCGGCCTCCGGCAGCTCGGCGCCCGACAGGCGGAAGTCGCGCAGGTCGTTGGCGATGATCTTCTTCTTGGCGGCGTTGTAGCCGGCGTACTCCGGTTGTTCGGCCAAGGCCTTGAAGCGCGCGAACAGCGCCAGGTTCTGCCCCAGTTCGGTCCAGAACGCCGACACCGCCGGGATGTTGGCGTTGTAGGCTTCGCGCAGTTCCGGCGTGTTGACCACGGCGTTGAGGTGGCCCACCACGCCCCAGGTGCGCGACAGTTTCTCGGTGGCGTCGGTCAGCGGTTCGACGAAGTTGTCCCAGCTCGGCGCGGCACTCTGAGCCGTGAGCCGCGCCACGGTGGCGCGCGCCTCGGCCAGCAAGGCCTCGACGGCCGGGGTGATGTGGGCGGGGGTGATCTCGGCAAAACGGGGCAGACCGGAGAAATCGAGCAGCGGATTCTGGCTCATGGGAATGGCATCCTTGGACGGTTCGGCTGATGGACTCCTCGACAGCGCCTCCGCCGTGCCGGCCGGCAACGCCCTCCACGGACCGTTTCGCCTGTCCCATCAAGGACATGCCATGCCGAAACGGTCCATGCGCGCCGGATCGTGCACGGAAGCTGAGGTTTTGCGAGGAGCCCCTGTATCATAATGATGGTTTTTAGATGAGGACGTTCCGATGAATCGCAATATCCGCCGCTACGACGGCCACACCCCGCAGGTTCCCGATTCCTGTTTCGTCGACCCCTCCGCCGTGGTGATCGGCGAGGTGACGCTGGGCGAACGCGCCTCGGTCTGGCCGTGCGCGGTGATCCGCGGCGACGTCAACAGCATCCATATCGGCGAGGGCAGCAACGTGCAGGACTTCGCCATGCTGCACGTCAGCCACAAGCGCGACGAGGACCCGCTGGGCGCACCGCTGGTGATCGGCGACAACGTCACCATCGGCCACCACGTCACGCTGCACGGCTGCACCATCGGCGACGAGGTGCTGGTGGGCATCGGCAGCACCGTGCTCGACCGCGCGGTGATCCAGCACCAGGTGATGATCGGCGCCGGCAGCCTGGTGCCGCCGGGCAAGGTGCTGGAGTCGGGCCATCTCTATCTGGGCAACCCGGTGAAGCAGGTGCGCCGCCTCAGCGACAAGGAAATCGCCTTCCTGAAGTACTCGGCCGAGCACTACCAGCGCCTGGCGGTGAAACACCAGCAGGCGCTGGACGAGGCCGATGGCGAAGCCGGCTAACGCGGGCTGTAGCTGATGCCGTTCGGCCCCTCCCCGACGGGATGGGTGGCCACTACCTTCCGGCTGGCGGTGTCGATCACCGAGAAGGTGCCGTCCTCGAGATGGCTGACGAAGGCGTAGCCGCCGTCCTGGCTCATGGCCACGCCGTGCGCCCCGCGCCCGACCTGGATGGTGGCGAGGAGCCGGCGCGTGGCCGGGTCGATCACCGACACCCGGTTGTCCGGGGACTCCGCCGTGCCCTGGTTGGCGACGTAGAGCTGGCGCCCGTCGGGCGTGGCGATCAGCTGCACCGGCAGGCGGCCGACCGCGACCTTGCCGAGCAGCCGGCGCTGCGCCCGGTCGATCACGCCCACCTTGTTTTCCGCGCTGAGCGAGACGTAGACCTGCTTCCCATCCGGGGCAAAGCCGACCTGCACCGGGGCGCGTCCCACCGCGATGCGCGCCGTCTCTTCCTGCTTGGCAACGTCGATCACCGACACGCTGTCGTCCTTCATGTTGGCGACGTACAGCTCCTTGCCGTCCGGGCTCAGGCGCAGGCCGTGCGGGTAACGCCCGGTCGGGATCGCGCCGACCCGGGCGCGGCTGGCGAGGTCGAACACCAGCACGGCGTTGGCGCCGGAATCGCTGACGAAGGCGAGCCGGCCCGCCGCGTCGCTCACCACGTGCGCCGGGTGGCTGCCGGCCGGCAGCACGAAGGCCGGCCGCTCCAGATCGGCGATGTCGAACACCAGCAGCTGGCCGGCGTCGCCCGCCGCGGCGTGATGGCCGGCGTGGGCGCTCATGCCCACCGCCAGCAGCCATTGCCCGTCGGGCGTGACCTGCACGTTGTGCGGCGCGATGTCGAGCGCAACGGTGCGGGTGGCGCCGTCGGCCAGGTGCACCGCGCTGATCGAGCTACCGCGTTCGTTGGCGGTGAACACGGTGCCGCTCGGCGCGGCCTGGCTGATGGCGCTGGCCAGCAGCAGCGCGCCGGCCAGCAGGGTGAGTCGGGGGAAAAGCATGCTTGAGACTCCGGCAAGACGGTAAAGGAACAGGGGACAGGCAGGGGCCTGCCACGGCAGACCCCGGCCTGACTGCCGCAGCAGCGGCGACTTCGGACGGATTACGGCCGCGGCGGCATGCGCACGTTCTCGCGGTCCATCATCATCTGCATCATCATCTGCATCATGTCCATGCGCTTCATCATCATGGTGTTGCCCGTCTGATCGCCCATCATGCCCATGCCGCCGCGCGGCCCCATCATGCCGCCCATGTCCTTCATCATGCCCATGCCCTCCTGCATCAGCTTGGCCTGCTCATCCATCAGCTTCTGGCGTTCCTCGGGCGTCTTGGCGGCCAGCATCCGCTCGTGCATGTCCTGCATCCGCTTCATGTGCTCGTCCATCAGGCGGAACGACGGCCCCTGGGCCGCCGGGGGCTTGGGGGCGTCGGGCGCTTTGGCCGCCAGCAAGATACGCTGGCTCGCCGCCGGCGCGGCGTCGGCCGGATGATGGGTTTCGTTGGCCCAGGCGGTGCCGGCCACGAGCGGCAGGAGGGTCGAGGCGGCAACGACAATGATCTTCTTCATGGTGTGACTCCTGAGTGATGTCGGGGAAACAGCAGGGCTTGCGCACCGTGACCGGCCCGGACGGATTGGACGGCCGTGCGCCTCCCGGCCCTGAGGCGGGAAGGACGGTGAAACGGCAGGCTAGTTATTGAAGCGGTGGAAACGGATGGTGGGCGGTGGATCGCCGACGATGGTGACCTGGGCATCGGCAAGGCGCCGGGCGGGCATCGCCAGCGGCAGGCTGGCAAGGCGCATCACGCTACACAGCACCAGGATCAGCATGCCGAGCTGGAAGAGATCGGAGGCTGGCGGCTTCAGCACACCGCCGAGGCTGTCCTCGCAGTGCTTGGCACAGGCCACGCGTGCGCCGGCGTCCGGGGCGGCAGGAACGGCAAGCTGGGCATGGTGCGGGTGCGCCGTCGCCAGCTGCGGCGTCGCCGCGCTGGCCGATGCCGCCGGCTGCGGGGCGAAACACTCGCCCAGCATGCCCGCCGAGAGCGAAAACAGCCATAGCGCGGCCAGCAGGCCGCACAGCAGGAGCAGGTGTTTTCGCAGGAAGAGCATGTCGTCGCCTTGGCGGAGGACTGTTTTCAGCCTAGCAGGCGTGGCGCCGATAATCATTGCGGCAGATCAAGGGGGGACCGCGGGGGCCGTCATGGTCGTGTCATACAGGCACGCTAGACTCAGTCGTCTATCATTGCGGCGCTCCCCCATGACCCTCGTGAAACGCTTGTGGCTGACGGTGCTGTTCAGCGTCGCCAGCCTGATCCTGGTACTGGCGCTGGCCGGCTACCAGCTCACCTCCCTGACCCGCCAGTTCGAGCACTACCGCGAACGCCAGGCGCTTTCGGCCAACCTCAACGAACTGAAGGCCGCAGTGCTGTCGCTGGCGCGCGCCGACCCGCTGCTGCCGGACACCCCGCAGCGCCTGGCCGGCATCGAGGCCAATGTGTCGCGCTTGCGCCAGCGCATTGTCCCCGCCCTGCCCGCCGCCCAGCGTCAGGCCGTCGGCGCGGCGCTGGACAAGCACTGGGGCGAATTCGCCAAGAACCTGAAGAACGCCATCACCATCGCCGAGACCGCGCCGCAGGACGCGCTGTCGATCCCCGAGCAGGCCTACCAGCTGCACATCGTGCCGCTGGTCGAGCTGATCGACGCCCGCTTGCAAGGCGAACAGCAGGCGCTCGGCGGGGAAGAGGCGCGCATGCAGAATGCGCTGGGCGAACTGGCGATCATGGTGCTGGGGCCGATGGCGCTGGCGAGTGCCCTGGTGGTGCTGATCCAGCTGGCGCTGGCGCGCCACCTCAAGCGCCAGCTCGGCGCCATGGCGCAGGCGGCCGACCGCCTCGGCGAAGGCGACCTCGGGGTGCGCCTGCCGGCGCACGGCAAGGACGAGCTGGCGCAGGCATCGGCCCGCATCAACCGTTTTCTCGACCAGCTGGGCAAACTGATCCGGGCGGTGCACGACAATGCCCAGAGCGGCGAGCGGCACAGCCGCCAGGTGCGGCTGCTGACCGCGCAGGTGGAAGAGGAAACCCGGCTGCAGGCCGCCAAGAGCGAGGACAGCCGGCTCGCGGTGGGGCTGATCGCCGAGGCTTCGGCCAACATCGCGCGCCACGTCAGCCACGCCGGCCTCGGCACCCAGGACGCCGCCAGCCGCACCGAGGACGCGCGCCGCGTCGGCGCCGCCAGCGCCGAGGCCATGACCCTGCTGGCCGAGCGCATCCAGCACGCGCTGGCCGACATGCAGGCGCTGCGCCAGTCGATCGGCGACATCTCGCAGATCAGCACGCTGATCCGCGACATCGCCGAGCAGACCAATCTGCTGGCGCTCAACGCCGCCATCGAAGCGGCGCGCGCCGGCGAGGCCGGACGCGGCTTCGCCGTGGTGGCGGATGAAGTGCGCAAGCTGTCGGAACGCACCTCGGACGCCACCACGCGCATCTTCACCACGCTGCAGCAGGTCGAAAGGGCCACCCACACCCTGCAGCAGACCATGGACGAGGCGCGCGGCGCCAGCGCCGAGAACACCGCGGCGCAGCAGACGCTGGGCAGCGCCCTGCTCGCCGTCGACCAGGCACTCGCCGAGGTCAACCAGCTGATGAACGACATCGGCCAGGCCACCGAGGAACAGGGCCAGACCAGCCAGCAGATCCGCCAGTCGGGCCAGGAAGTGGCCGAGCTCGCCGCCGGCATCAACCGCCAGATGCAGGAAATCACTCCGGCCATGGAGCAACTCTCCGGTGCCGCGCGGGAACTCAACCAGAACCTGGCCTGGTTCCGCCTGGACCGACGGGCGGACACGCCCCAGCCGGACGCCGCCCTGGCGACGGCGCAACCGGCCTACCTGGCCGGCTGAAACGACGGCGGCAACAAAAAAACGGGGCGAATCATCGCCCCGTTTTTTTGTTGCCTCGAACCGGCTTACAGCGCGGCCAGCGCCGCGTCGTAGTTGGGCTCGCTGCCGATCTCGGCCACCAGCTCGCTGTGCAGCACGGCGTTGTTCTCGTCCAGCACCACCACCGCGCGCGCGGTCAGGCCGGCGAGCGGGCCGCTGGCCAGCTTCACGCCCAGCGCCTCGGCGAATTCCGGGTGGCGGAAGGTGGACAGGGTGGTGACATTGTCGATGCCTTCGGCGCCGCAGAAGCGCTTCTGCGCGAACGGCAGGTCGGCCGAGATGCACAGCACCACGGTGTTGTCGCGGCCGGCGGCCTTCTCGTTGAACTTGCGCACCGACATGGCGCAGGTCGGGGTGTCGATGCTCGGGAAGATGTTGAGGATTTTCTTCTTGCCGGCAAAGGACGCCAGGCTGACTTCGGACAGGTCGGCCGCGGTCAGGGTGAAGTCGGCGGCGCTGGCGCCTTGGGCCGGGAGTTGGCCGGCGACGTCGACCGGGTTGCCGCGCAGGGTTACGGTTGCCATGGTGTGCATCCTCGAAGAGTTGGGTGGACGAATCCCGTAAGTGTGGGGGAACACGCCAGGATTTCAACCCCGCCGGCAACAAGGTCGGCACTGCGGCCCGACGTAAATAGCCTATTTTCCGGATGGAAAATCCCTGCCCAAGCTGGCATACTCCCGCCCCTTTCACTGGGTATGGGGATGATTTCGATCATTTTCATGACACCCGGCTGTACATATCGTTACAGAACTCAGGACGGCGCCGCTCTACAGTGCCGGACTTTCATCCAAGGCAGACCTACAAGAAACCGGCCACGATCCGGGCGCATGACGGAGCCGTACCACGGCCCCTTCCCAACACACAGACAGGAGAGTCTTCCCTTGAATCACCAGCATTCCCGCCATATCGGCCCGATCGCCCTGATGCTGACCGGCCTCGGCTCCATCATCGGCTCCGGCTGGCTGTTCGGTGCCGCGCACGCGGCGCAGATCGCCGGGCCGGCCGCCATCGTGGCCTGGCTCGTCGGCATGGTCATCATTCTGTCGATCGCCCTGAGCTACGCCGAACTGGGGGCGATGTTCCCGGAATCCGGCGGCATGGTGCGCTACGCGCGCTATTCGCACGGCTCGCTGCTCGGCTTCATCGCCGCCTGGGCCAACTGGATCGCCATCGTCGCGGTGATCCCGATCGAGGCCGAGGCCTCGGTGCAGTACATGAGCTCGTGGCCGTGGCCGTGGGCGCAGGCACTGTACCAGCACGGCGAGCTGAATCCGACCGGCCTCGGCATCGCCGCGGTGCTGGTGGTGGTGTACTTCCTGCTCAACTACTGGGGGGTGAAGCTGTTCGCCAAGGCCAACAGCGCCATCACCGTGTTCAAGCTGGTGGTGCCGGCGCTCACCGCGCTGGCGCTGATCGGCAGCGGCTTCCACAGCGGCAACCTGGGCAGCGCCACGCCGGGCGGCTTCGCCCCGTTCGGCTGGGCCAGCGTGATGACGGCGGTGGCCACCAGCGGCATCGTGTTCAGCTTCAACGGCTTCCAGAGCCCGATCAACCTGGCCGGCGAGGCGCGCAACCCGGGCAAGAGCATCCCGTTCGGCGTGATCGGCTCGATCCTGCTGGCGGCGGTGATCTACGTGCTCTTGCAGGTCGCCTTCCTCGGCGCGCTGACCCCGGCCGACCTGGCGCACGGCTGGCAGGGCATCGACTTCAGCTCGCCGTTCGCGCAGCTGGCGCTGGCGGTCGGCCTGAACTGGCTGGTGATGACGCTCTACTTCGACGCTTTCGTCAGCCCGAGCGGCACCGGCGCCACCTACATGGCCACCACCTCGCGCATGATCTACGGCATGCAGAAGAACGGCACCATGCCGGCGCTGTTCGGCCACATCCACCCGCTCTACCGCATCCCGCGCGCGGCGATGTGGTTCAACCTGGCGGTGTCGTTCGTGTTCCTGTTCTTCTTCCGTGGCTGGGGCACGCTGGCGGCGGTGATCTCGGTGGCCACGGTGATCTCCTACCTGACCGGCCCGATCAGCGCGGCCTCGCTGCGCCGCGCCGCGCCGGACCTGCCGCGCCCGCTGCGCCTGGCCGGCCTGAAGCTGATCGCGCCGTTCGCCTTCGTCTGCGCCTCGCTGGTGCTGTACTGGGCGCGCTGGCCGCTGACCGGCCAGATCATCTTCCTGATCGTGGCGGCGCTGCCGGTGTACTTCTGGTACCAGGCAAAGGCCGGCTGGCCGGACTTCGGCCGTGAGGTGAAGGGCGCGCTGTGGATGGTGCTGTACCTGCCGGCGCTGGCGCTGCTGTCCTACGTCGGCAGCACCGACTTCGGCGGTATCGGCCTGCTGCCGTACGGCGTGGACATGGCGGTGGTGGCGCTGATGGCACTGGGCTTCTACGCCTGGGGCGTCAACAGCGGCTGGCGCACCCGCTACCTGGAGCAGGAGCATGACGCCGCCGCGGTGGCGGCGATGCACGAAGCGTCGCAGGAGAGCAAACGCGCCGGCCGCCTGGCCGGGCAGAGCGCCTGATCTCCTCCGTTTGACAAGCCTGTCATAGCAAAACGGCCAGCTTCGCTGGCCGTTTTGCCGTCCGGGCTACTGGTCGTCGGGCAGTTCCAGCCCGAGCTCGGCCAGCACCTCGCGCGCCGCGCGCACCGCCTCGAGCATGGCCGGGGCGCCGGCGTAGACGGCGGAATGCAGCAGCACCTCGCGCAGCTCCACCAGGCTGGCGCCGTTGTTGAGGGCGCCGCGCACGTGGCCTTTCAGCTCGTGGCTGCGGCCCAACGCGGCCAGCATGGCGCAGGTGACCAGGCTGCGCGTCTTGAGGTCGATGCCCTCGCGCTGCCAGGTGCTGCCCCAGGCGTGTTCGTTGATCCAGTCCTGCACCGGGCGCGAGAAGCCGTCGAGCTTGTCCATCGCCCGCTCGACGAAGGCTTCGCCCATCACCCGGGTGCGCATCGCCCGGCCATTGTCACGGTCTTGTTCGCTCATCGCGAAGTTCTCCTTGTATATAGTGGTGCTCAGCTCTTGGCAAAGCGGGTGGACAGCAGCACGCCGGCCAGGATCGCCGCGATGCCCGCCACGTGGTAGACGCGGATCGCCTCGCCGAGAAACAGCAGCGACAGCAGTGCGCCGAACGCCGGCATCAGGTGAATGAAGGTGCCGGCCCGCGCCGCGCCGACCTGGGCCACGCCGTAGTTGTAGCAGTAGTACGCCGCCACCGAGGGCAAGGTGCCGACGTAAAGGAAGGTGGCCAGGGTGGCGGCATTGAGCGGGGTGGTGCGCCCGCTCGCCAGCTCGGCGGCGAACAGCGGCGCGATGCCGGTGAGCCCGACCGCCACCAGCACGGTGAGGATGCCGATGCGGTCGAGCCCCGCCGGCAGGCCGCGCAGCAGCAGGGTGTAGAGCGCCCAGACGACCATCGCGCAGAACACGATGGCGTCGCCATGGTTGATGTCGAGCTCCAAGAGCCGTGCCGGCTCGCCGTGCGCGACGATCGCCAGCACGCCGAGAAACGACACCGCGATGGCGCCCGCCTGGCGCAGGGTGAGCCGGAGACCGAAGCCCAGCGCGCCGAAGATCACGATCAGGATGGGGATGAAGGAATTCATCAGCACCGCGTTGGTGGCGGTGGTGCTCTGCAAACCGAGGTAAACCAGCGAGTTGAAGCCGCCCACCCCCAACAGACCGAGCAGCAGGATGCGGCGCCAGTGCGGCAGCCACAGCGCACGCTGGTTCCAGGCCGGGCGCAGGCCGAACGGCAGCAGCAGCAACAAGGCGATGCTCCAGCGCACGAAGGACAGGGTCATGGGCGCGACGCTGGCGTGCATGGCGCGCGCCAACACGAAATTGCCGGCCCAGAACAACGGGGCCAACGTCAGCGACAGGTAGGCGAACGAGGGGGAAGAGCGGGTGGTCATCGCATGACCATGCCATGCTCCCCCTGCGGCTGGCAAGCCCCCGTCACCGTCGGCGCTCAGACCTCTGAGCCGCGCTCGAGGAACAGTCCTTCCTGCTCGACCTTGTGCTGCCGCTCCCGGATCGCTTCGGCCAACTTCGCCAGGGGCGGCGGCAGCGTGCCGCCCTCCAGCCGCGCCAGCCGCACCGCGTCCTGCTCGGTCAGGGGCTGCGCGCCGTTGGCCAGCGTCAGCGCCTCGGCCTCCATCTTCCACGGCTGCCAGGCGCAGCCGGCCTGCTCCGCCACGGCGCCGACCTGCAGCGCGATGGCGATGCCGGCCGGGTCGAGGTCGCACGCCACCTGCAGCGGCAGACGCAGCAGCGCCAGCAGGTGGCCCACCGCCGCGCACCAGCGCCGGTGCGGGTAGCCCGGCACCCACACGGTGAGGAAGGGCTGCGCCGCGCGCGTCAGCCCCTCGAACACGCTCAGGTTCTGCACCACGCGCACCCCGCGCACGCTGCCCTGCAGCGCCGTCACCGCCAGCAGCGCCTCCGGCGCCAGCGCCACGCCCTGGCCCAGCAGGTTGGCCGAAGCCAACGGCTCGGCGCCGGCCACCAGCGTCAGCGGCCCGGACAGGAACAGGTGCGGGGTGTGCGCAGAGATGCCGCAGGCTTCCAGCTCGATGCCGTGGCCGGCGAGCCAGTCACGGTCGCCAGCGTTGAACGCCTTGCTGCGGCCGAAGGCGTGCTGCGAGAACTGGCGCTCGCTGCCCCACTGCCCGGCGCTGAGCCAGGCGTCCAGCGCCTGCGCCAGCTTGAGGCGGCGCTCCAGCGTCGAGGTCGGCAGGCGGCTGCCCAGGCTGTCGGCAAGTCCCGCCAGCTCGGCGTTGTGCGGCTGCCAGCCGCGCCACAGCGCCACCGTCTCGGCCTGCTCGCGCGGATCGACCAGCCCGGCCAGGCTGCGCAGCCCGTACATGTCGCGCCAACTCACCCAGAACGGTTGCAGCGGCGACTGGCGCAGGCCGGCTTCGGCGTGCAGCTCGATCTCGCACCAGCCCGCCTCCAGCAGGCGGCGCAGCAGGTCTTCGGCCAACCCCGGGTTGGCTGTGGCGGCCAGCAGCGTGCTCCAGCGCACCCGGCTCGCGCGCGAGCCGAGCCAGGTGCCGATCAGCAGCGCCTCCTCGGCGCCGAGCAGCACCGGGCGCGGCTCGCCGCGCGGCGTCAACAGCAGGTTGTGGCCACGCACGCCGAGCGGGGTGCGGGCGACGTGGTCGGGGTCGATCAGGGCGAGCCAGCGGGACATGGGCGATTCCGGAAACGGAGGGGTGGAAAGGAATAGACCGGGCGGGCGGCGACGGTTTCCGCCGCCCGGCAAAAAAATCGGCCGCCCCGGGCGTGGCCAGCACGCCGGGGCGCGAGCTCAGAACCTGTCACGGCGCCGGTTCCGCGCCCTCCACCCGCCGCCGCGCCTGCAGGATCGGCGGCGCCCAGGTTTCGCCCGGACGCTTCTTGCGCGTCGCCAGGGTCAGCTCGGACGGCGCGAAGATGTTGACGTTGTGGGTGTTGGGCGTGGTGATCAGGTACTGCGCCTCGGTGGCCTTGAGGAAGCCGGCGACGCGGTCGATGTTGAAGATGTCGAGGTGCGCGAACGGCTCGTCGATGAACACGAAGCCGGACGGGTTGGCCTCGTCCATCATCAGCGCGATGAGCAGGATCAGCGACTTCATCACCTGCTGGCCGCCGGACGCCTCGCCGTCGTTCATGCCCATCATGCCCTTCTGGTCGAAGTTGAACTTCAGCACCAGGCCGGCCTGCGCCAGCACCGCGTCGTCGTTGGCGAGCTGCGGCAGCTCGACCTCGACGCCGATGCCGGCCAGTTCGCCGAGCCGACGCACGTTCTGGCCGTAGGCGCGCACCGTGGCGCGCAACTTGCCGATGTAGGCGGCGCGGGCGTCGTCGGTGAGCTCGCGCGAACGGTCGACCTCGGCCTGGCGACGGCGGCGTTCGTGATCGATCTGCGCCAGGTCGTCGACCAGCTTGTCCTTGAGCTGCAGCACGGCGTCGTCGGTCTCCCACTCGCCGTTGCCCAGCCGTTCTTCCAGATAGTTGAGCTGGTGGCGCGCGTCGGCGGCGCCGTCGAACTCGTCTTCCAGCGCGGCGATGTGCTCCGGCGCCAGCGCGCCGTCGGGCAGTCGCGCCGCACCCTCGCGCAGTTCGGCCAACAGGCGGCGCAGCTGGCGGCGCGCGCCGTCCACCTCCTGACGCTGCTGGCGGTAGGCGGCGAGGCTGTCCTGCTCGCGCTGGCACACGCGATCGTGCGCCAGGCGGGCGTCGCCGTAGCGGGTGTCGGCCGCGCTCTTCTCGGCAGCGGCCTCGGCCAGCACGGCGCCGAGGCGGGCGATTTCCGCCTCCAGCGAGGCCTTGCGCGCCTCCAGCGCGGCGAACTCCTCGGCGCGGCCGTCGAGCTGGCGGATCGCGTCCATGCCAGACAGGTAGTCGGCCAGGCCGGCCGCCTCGCGCGTCGCCGCCACCAGTTGCTCCTCGTCGGCGAGGATCTGCACGTTGAGCCGCTTCAGCTCGTCGCGCAGCGCCAAGAGGCGCGACTGGCGCGCCGCCTCGCCGAAGGCGAAGTCGTGCGGGGCGACGCCGATGTGACGCGCGCCACGCCGTTCGCGGAAGTAGCCGTCGCGGGTGATCCAGTCGCCGTCCACCTCCGCCCCGGCACTGGCATCCTCGACGCGCGTCACGCTGTTCATCTGGCGGTAGAGCCAGTCCGGCGCCTTGGCCGAGAAACGCACCACCTCGAGCAGGCTGCCCGGCTTGGCCGCCGGCGAGCTGGCGCGCTCCGGCACGATGAAGTGGCGGTAGCGCTGGCGCTCGCCCAGCTGCCAGGCGGCGCGGCGGTCGGCAGGGTCGTCCAGCAGCACCACGTGGCGGTAGGGCCTGAGCAGCGCCTCGACCGCGCCCTGCCAGCGCGCATCGGTGACCTCGACCAGTTCGGACAACATGGCGTGGCCGATACCGGCCTCGTCGAGCGCGGCGCGGAAGTGGCGCACCTCGTCCGGGGCACGGCCGCGTCCCAGCTCGAGCGCCTCGAGCTGCTGCGATTTGTCCTCACGCTGCTGCTTGAGCGCGCGCAGGCCGTCCTTCAGCGTGTCGGCACGGTCGCGCAGGCCGGCCAGTTGCGCCGCCAGCGCCGCCGCGTCGGCACCATATTCCTTGCCGGCCAGCGCCTGCAGGCGGTCGCGCTCCTTGAGCTGGCCGGCCACGCCGGCATGCTCGGACTTGGCCGTCATGAAGGCGTCCTGCGCCGCCTGGCGGGCGCTTTCCGCGGCGCCGCGCGCGGCGTCGGCGGCGACCTCGGCGGCCTTGAGCCGCGCCACCAGTTCCAGCGTGTCGGCGTGCTCGCCGCGCGCCCGGTTCAGCGCGTGGTAGCCGTTGCGGTAACCGCGCCACAAGCCGGCGAACGACGCCCTGCCGTCGAGGTAGCCCAGCACCGGCAGCGCCTCGTCGCGCAGGCGGGCGATGCTGTGCTGCAGCTGGCGCCACTCCAGGTGGCGGTTGGCGCGCGTCTTCATGGTTTCGACGCGCCCTTCCAGCAGCTCTTCCTGGCGCGTCAGCGCCTCCAGCTCCAGCTCGGTGGCGCGCTGTTCCTCGCGCGCGCGCTGGTAGTTGTCGAGCACGTCCTTGTCGCCGAAGACCTGAAAGACGAGGTCGAGCAACTGGCGCGGGCTGTACTCGGTGAGCTTGTCGGTATCGCCCTGCTCCAGCGCCAGCACTTCGGCCACCGCCGGGGTCAGCCCGGCCGCTTCGAGGCGGCGGCGGTATTCCTGCACCCCGAGCCACTGCGCCTGGCCTTCGGCCAACTCCAACGCCACGTCGCCGTCGAGGATGGCGTAGTGGCGCACCCAGTCGCCGCCCTGCTTCTTGATGCGGCACAGCAGCGTCACGGTGTCGCTGACGATGGGGAAGAACGGCGTCGGGTAGAGCCCGCCGGAGGGGCGGCGCGGGTTGTCGACCACCCCGCGCAGGTAGGCGAAGGCCTCGCGGTTGTTGCGCACGTAGCGCTTGTAGTCGCGCTTGCCGGAGCATTTGATCGCCAGCAGCGTGCGCATCGCGTCGAGCAAGGTGGTCTTGCCCGAGCCGTTGGGGCCGATGATGGTGACGATCTGGGCGTCGAGCGGCACCGTCAGCCGCTGCCAGAAGTCCCAGTGCACCATTTCCACCGCTTTCATCTGGAACATCAGCGCGTCTCCTCTTGCTCGAACAACGGGCCGTCACCGGCCGCGGCGGGGTCTTCGGCCAACGTGTCGGCCTCAAGGTTGGCCGAAGTAGCGGATTCCAGCGCCTTGTCGGCCAGCGCCGCGCGCCCCTCGCGCTGGCGCAGCACCTCGGCTAGCGCGCCGTCGATGATGCGCGGCGCGAGCTGGGCGTAGTCGATCATCAGGTCCAAGAGCGGCCCCTCGTCCAGCCACTTGTTACGGCGCACCACGAAACCCAGGTTGACCAGGCGGCCGAGGTTGGCGTTGAAGCGGGTGCGGCCGCCCAGCGCCTTGCCGAAATCGGCGTAGAGCGCCTCCTCCGACACCCCGGTCGACACGGCCTCGCCGGTTTCCAGCGGCTTGTGCGTGCCGAACATGTCGTGCTGGCTCTCGCGCCCGGCCTCGACGCGGGCGATCTGGCGCTCGCGCTTGGGCAGCACGATCAGCGCCCACAGGATCACCAGCAGGGCCACGCCATCGCGCGGCAGGCCGAGATTGTTGTTGAGCCAGGCCTCGCCCGAGCCGAACACCGGCTCGGTCATCTCCGGCAGCAGCGCCACCGCGACGTGTTCGGCGTAGGGGTTTTCCACCAGGCGCAGACCGACGTCGGCGAGACGGCGGTCCAGCTCGCTGCGGAAGTTCTCGTCGAGCAGGGCGCGGCGCGCCAGCGCATCGGTACGCGGCAGCACACGCTGCGCCAACAGGCGCGCGGTGAGGGTCTTGAGTTCCAGTTCCATGGCTCAGTTCGGGGTGTGGGGCCGCAGCCGCGCGTCGGACAGCGCGGCCACTTCCGGGTGATCGGGTTCGATGACGGCATCGCCGCCGGCCAGCTGCAGCGGCAGCTTGGCCAGCGCGGCGACGATGCCGGCGTCGCCGCGGCTTTCCGGGTCGCCGAGCAGCGACAGCAGCGACAGACGGTAGGCGGTCTCGTTGTAGCTGTCGGCCAGCACCGCGCGCGCGATCGGCAGCTCGGCCGCCCCGCTCTCGCCCAGTTCCAGCCCCAGCTGCAGCAGCTCGTCGTACATCGCCTCGGCGGCGAACAGGCGTTCCACCTCCGGCGCGTCGGCCAGCGGCGCGGCCTCGGCGCCCGGCAGCACCGCCACACCGGCCTTGGCGCGCTCGCGCGCCAGCAGCTCGAACTCGGCCACGTCGGCCAGCTCCGGGGTGGCGAGGAAGGCCGGCTCCGGGCAGATCGACAGGCAACCGGCCAACTGCGTCGCCAGCTGGCCGACCTGCCGGCGGCGCAGCCAGTCGGCGATATCGGTCGAGGTCAGGCCGGAGTTGCCCAGGTGCACGCGCTGCGCTGCCAACTGCGCCAGCCGCCGCTCGAAGGTGCCGGCCAGCGCCAGCATACGGCTTTGCGCCAACGCGATGGCCTGCGCCTGGTTCAGCGTGGCCAGGTCCAGCGTGTCGTCGGCGGTGAGGCGGCGCACCACCTCGGTCGATTTGGCCACCCAGCGCCACACCGCGTCGAGGCGATGCTGCGCGGCGCGGATGCGGAACTCCGACTGCGACTCCAGCGCCGCCTCGAACTCGGCGTACAGCTCGTTGAGCCGCGCCAGGAGGTGGCGTAGCGCCTCGTCCGACACCTGCCCCACCGCCTGCCCGGCGGCGACCTGGCTGGTCAGATAGCCCAGTTCCACGTCGTCGCCGGCGAAGTCGATCATGGTGGCCAGCGCCGCCAGCGCCACGCGCGCGCCCTCGGAGAGCTGGTAGCGGCCGCCGTCGGACTCCCACACCAAGAGCTCGCCCTCGCGCAGGCGCTTCAGAATGGTGTCGAGCTTGGTCGGATTGAGGTAGGCGAAGCGCTGGGCAATCTCGGCCGGGGTCCACAGCGGCGCATCGGCGCGGTTGCCCAGCTCGCGCAGCACCAGGAGACGCAGCAGCACTTCTTCGTCGCCGCCGCGAAACAGCGTGATGAAGACGGAAAGATAGGGCCAGGCGGCGGTCAGGCGATTGACCGAGGACAGGCCGTCCGGATCGATGCCGGGCTGGAAGAAATCGGAAAGCGAGTGCACGGACAATCCGGTCATGACAAAAACCGGATTGTCCGAGCGGAGGGATTACTCGTCAACGCCCGCGGTGCGGGTGATCACGTTCTGGCGCGCCGCCTTGGCCGCGGCCTTGGCTTCGGCTTCGCGCTGTTCGGCCAGCTCGGCGGCGGCGCGCTCGGCCTGCCGCACGCGCTCGATGTATTCCATCATGGCGTAGGTCACCGCCTGCGTACCCTCGCCGGTCAGCGCCGACACGGTGAACACGCGCGGCGCCCCCATGTCGAACTCGAACTCGTCGTTGGGCTGCTGTTTCGGCCAACCGAAGGCCTCGAGGAAGGCGGCGATGCGCTCCTCGCGCTCGTCCTCCGCCAGCATGTCGACCTTGTTCAGCACCAGCCAGCGCGGCTTGTTGTACAGCTCCTCGTCGTACTTCTTCAGTTCCTCGACGATGGCATGCGCTTCGCGCACCGGGTCGACCTCGGGGTCGAACGGGGCGATATCCACCACGTGCAGCAACAGGCCGGTGCGGGAGAGGTGCTTGAGGAAGCGGTGGCCGAGGCCGGCGCCTTCCGCCGCCCCTTCGATCAGGCCGGGAATGTCGGCGATGACGAAGCTGCGCGTATCCTTCATGCGCACCACGCCCAGGTTGGGGTGCAGCGTGGTGAACGGATAGTCCGCCACCTTGGGCTTGGCGGCGGACACCGCGCGGATGAAGGTCGACTTGCCGGCGTTGGGCATGCCCAACAGGCCGACGTCGGCCAGCACCTTCAGCTCGAGGCGCAGGTTGCGGCGCTCACCCTCCTCGCCCGGCGTGCACTGGCGCGGGGCGCGGTTGGTCGACGACTTGAAGTGGATGTTGCCCAAACCGCCCTTGCCGCCGCGCGCCAGCATCACGCGCTCGCCGTGACGCGCCAGGTCGGCCACCACCTCGTCGGTATCGGAGTCGATGATCACCGTGCCCACCGGCATTTTCAGCTCGATGTCGTCGCCGCCCTTGCCGTAGCAATCGGCGCCGTGCCCCTTCTCGCCGTGCTGCGCCAGGTATTTCTTGACGAAGCGGTACTCCACCAGGGTGTTGACGTTCTCGTCGGCCACCGCGTACACGCTGCCGCCCTTGCCGCCGTCGCCGCCATCCGGCCCGCCGAACGGCACGAACTTCTCGCGGCGGAAGCTGGCCGCGCCATTGCCGCCCTTGCCGGCGATCACTTCAATACGGGCTTCATCGATAAACTTCATGGGTCCTCCAGATAAGTCCAGTGAGGAGTCAGGCGTCAACGGCCGCGGCCAGCCGCTCACGCCTCACGCCTCGTGAAAAAACAAAAAAGCCCTATCGCCAGGATAGGGCTTTTAACCGGTAGCTGACGATTACTCGCCGTCTACACCGGTGTACGGAACCACGTTCACGGTCTTGCGGCTCAGAGCACCCTTGGTGGTGAACTCTACATAGCCATCGACCTTGGCGAACAGGGTGTGGTCCTTGCCCATGCCGACGTTTTCGCCAGCGTGGAACTTGGTGCCGCGCTGACGCACGATGATGGAACCGGCCGGAATCAGTTCGCTGCCGTAAACCTTAACGCCCAGGCGTTTGGCTTCGGAGTCACGACCGTTGCGGGAGCTACCGCCTGCTTTCTTGTGTGCCATGACTGTTTACTCCTTACTTGGAAATCTCGTCGATGCGGATTTCGGTGTAGTTCTGACGGTGACCCTGGTGTTTCTGGTAGTGCTTACGACGACGCATCTTGAAGATGCGGATCTTCTCGCCACGGCCATGAGCGACCACGGTCGCCTTCACGGTCGCGCCAGCAACACGCGGAGTGCCCACAACAACCTGTTCACCGTCAGCAATCATCAGCACTTCTTCAAGTACGATTTGGCTGTCGACGTCTGCAGGTATCTGTTCTACTTTAAGTTTTTCGCCGACGGCAACTTTGTACTGCTTGCCACCAGTTTTTACGACCGCATACATTCGCTTAGCTCCTGAATAGGGAATCCAAATTCCTGCACCAGGCACGCCCGACACAGGAAGCCGGGAATCATACTTAAGTCACTGAAACATGTCAATTTTTTTACCCGCACTACACCATGCGAGTGGTGCATGGCGGGAACAGGGGCTTTTCTGGTAACATCGGCCGGGATTTTCGGCCAACGAGCCTGTCCCAGTTGTAGGCGAGCGAGCCAAAGCAGGTTGAGTGCCGCCAGAGCACAGGAAGCGGAATGTACAGACCGTGCATGAGCATTCCGGGCACTGCCGGCGCTCACGATGCAAAGGCGCAGCCGCCTAATCGAATGGGCTCCAAGTACAACATAAACAACCGGTTTACCATCGTGTCCACCACCCCGCTCTTCCGCTCCCTGCTCGCCGACGACATGCAAACGGTCGACCGCGTCATCCGTGCCCGCCTGCACTCCGACGTCGTCCTGATCCGCCAGGTGGCGGAATACATCATCTCCGCCGGCGGCAAGCGCCTGCGCCCGGTGCTCACCCTGCTTGCCGGCAAGGCGCTGGACTATCGCGGCGAGCACCTGCACGAACTGGCGGCGATGATCGAATTCATCCACACCGCCACGCTGCTGCACGACGACGTGGTGGACGAATCCGAGCTGCGCCGCGGCCGCGAAACCGCCAACGCGCTGTTCGGCAACGCCGCCAGCGTGCTGGTCGGCGACTTCCTCTACACCCGCGCCTTCCAGATGATGGTCACCACGCGCAACATGGCCATCCTGGAAGTGATGGCCGAAGCCACCAACATCATCGCCGAAGGCGAGGTGCTGCAGCTCCTCAACATCGGCAACACCGACGTCACCGAGGCACAGTACCTGCAGGTGATCCAGTACAAGACCGCCAAGCTGTTCGAGGCCGCAAGCCGCGTCGGCGCGCTAATCGCCGCCGCCTCGCCGGAGCAGGAGAAGGCGCTGGCCGACTACGGCATGCACCTGGGCACCGCGTTCCAGATCATCGACGACGTGCTCGACTACTCCGGCGACGCCGAGACCATCGGCAAGAGCCTGGGCGACGACCTGGCCGAAGGCAAGCCGACGCTGCCCCTGATCCACACCATGCGCCACGGCAGCCCGGAAGCCGCCACCACCGTGCGCGACGCCATCGAGAATGCCCGTGGCGACCGTTTCCACGAGGTACTGGCTGCGGTACAATCCTGCGGCGCGCTGGACTACGCCAAGAGCGAAGCGGTACGCGCCGCCGAGCAGGCGGTCGCCGCCATCACCGGCCTGCCGGACAGCCCCAGCAAGCAGGCGCTGGTCGAACTGGCCCGGCTCTCGGTCGAACGCAACAGCTGACCCCGTTTTCAGGCCGTCCCTGTAGTTAAATGGATATAACAGCCCCCTCCTAAGGGGCAGTTCCAGGTTCGATTCCTGGTGGGGGCGCCAAACCAACTTCCTAAGCAGTCCGAAAGATACCTCAAAACCCGCACAGCACAAGGCTCTGCGGGTTTTTTCATGTCCGAACCGTTCCGACCGATACCAACAGAAGCCGTCATTTTGCGGCAAACGTTTTCGCCAGCTGACGTGTCTACGCGCCCCCCCCCCCCACTCAAGCCTCGGGCAAGCCGACCAACGACAGGCGTAATGCCCCCCGAGCTCGCTTGATACCTGCGGATAAACCCCTGTGAGATCAATCGATGGCCAGGCGGGCATGCCGCCACAAAAATGACAAAAACTGAAAAACGGCCAAAATATCATGTCGAATGGGCAATTTATCGAATAGCCATCAAAACGGTGAACGTTTCGAAACCGCTTCGTAATGAATGATGTAGCATCACTGGCTTTACCATTCTGGACCGCCACAATGCGACGCCTCTTCGCTTGCATTCTGATTGCCGCCGTTTCCGCGCCGTCCCTGGCCCAGGCGCTGTCAGAGAAGGAAGCCTCTGATCTGCTCACCGTCACGGACTACTTGAATGGCGAATGCCGCAACGGCATTGGCGACGATCAGAAAACGCTGAAGGCCTGCAATATGCGCGACGTGATGTTTACCCACGTCAAGAACAATGGATGGTGCTATGGCGCCCCCACCGCGCCGACCGCAAAAGGCAAGTGGCAGCCCTGCAAGGCCGCCGCAAAAAAGATCAGCCAAGCCAAGGCACCGTCACGCCAGGTTAAACCGCCATCGCGTCAGGCCAAGACGCCCCGTTTAGCCCGCCGTGCAACGCCCCGCCACGCCACGTACAAGCACGCATAACGGCGCCCCCGCGGACAAAAAGCGGGGCAGCACCACGCGTTTGTTGGTATATTTGCCGGTAAATTTTGAACGGCGCGCACCAAGATCCTTGTCTGCCGTGGCTTGCAGGCCACAGTCCGGTTTCTGGTGGGCGCCATTTCATTTCCTGCGTCCGCGCCCGGCCCTTGCGCCGCCGCGGCTTTACCGCCTGACATCATGTACGCCGATATCGACCGCACCAGCACCTGGTTCAAGTACAAGGATTCGTTGTGCAGCGACTGCATGGCCAGCTGCTGCACCATGCCGGTCGAAGTCCGACTGCCCGACCTGATCCGCATCGGCGTGGTGGACGAGTTCGAAACCGGCGAACCGCCCAAGAACATCGCCAAGCGCCTGATGAAGCAGGGCGTGATCGAGCACTTCAACTTCAAGCGCGAACTGTTCACCCTGGCGCGCCGCGCCAACGGCGACTGCCACTACCTCGACAAGCACACCCGGCGCTGCACCATCTACGCCCAGCGGCCGGACACCTGCCGCAACCATCCGCGCATCGGGCCGCGCCCGGGCTACTGCGCCTACCGCAAGAAAACCACCCCATGAGCACGCCGCAACCCAACAACCCGCTACACGGCATCACGCTGGAAAGCATGCTGACCGAACTGGTGGCCCACTACGGCTGGGCGCGGCTGGGCGAGCTGATTGAGATTCGCTGCTTCAACCACGACCCCAGCCTCAAGTCCAGCCTGACCTTTTTGCGTCGCACTCCCTGGGCACGCAGCCAGGTCGAGGCGCTGTACCTGCAGCTCAAGCGCGCTCCCGCCGCTCCGTCGGGCGGCAAGGCCGGCTTCATCAAACCACGCCGCGGCTGAACACCCCGCCAGCCCGTCCCACAACTCGCGCAAAGAAAACGGCCCGCTCAGCTGCTGCCGACCGGGCCGTCACCTTCATCCTATCGCTGCCAAGGTTGGCCGAAGCCTCGACCCACCCCGGCCGACACTCAGAACAGCAGCTCCTTGACGTTCTCCACCGCGTCACGCGCCGGCGGCGTCTGGCCATCACCCTGAGGCTCGGCGCCGCCATTGCTGGCATCGCTGGCCGCGCTGCCGCCCGGCACGGTACCGGAGTTATCCAGCCTCAACTCCGGATTGGTGTGCTGGAACTCCTCGTAGTAGTACTCGTCGCCGCCACGCAAGCCGCCTCCCGGACGCACCACCACCCCCGGCGGCGGCGGCAGATCGATCTCGGGCGACCCCTTCAAGGCGTTGGCCATGTAGTTGATCCAGATCGGCAGTGCCGCGGTACCGCCGTAACCGTAACGGCCCAGGCTGCGCGGCTGGTCGTAACCCACCCACACCACGGCAGCCAGATTCGGATTGAAGCCGGCAAACCAGGCATCACGGAAATCGCTGGTGGTACCGGTCTTGCCCGCCAGATCCTGGCGTCCCAGCGTCATGGCCCGGTTGGCGGTCCCGAAGCGCACCACATCCTTCATCATGCTAGTCATGATGAAGGCGTTACGCGGATCGATCGCCTGCGGTGCATTCTGACCCGCCACCGTCGGCACGGTCTTGGCCAACACGCGGCCGTTCACATCCTCGATACGGTCGATAAAGTAGGAACGGGTACGATAACCGCCGTTGGCGAAGGTGGAATAGCCCTCCGCCATCTGCAGCGGCGTGGCCGAACCGGCCCCCAGCGCCATGGTCAGGTAAGCCGGGTGCTGCTTGGCGGCAAAGCCAAAGCGCTGGATGTACTGCTGGGCGTAGTCGGTGCCAATGGCCATCAGCACACGGATCGACACCAGGTTCTTCGACAGCGCCAGCGCACGGCGCATCGGGATCATGCCGGCGAACTTGCCGTCGTCGTTCTTCGGCTCCCAGCGCTGCCCGCCCAGCGCCTGCGGATCGATCGTCAGCGGCGCATCGTTGATCAGCGTCGACGGCGTGAAACCCCGCTCGATGCCGGCCGAATAGATGAACGGCTTGAAGGTCGAACCGGGCTGACGCCAGGCCTGGGTCACGTGGTTGAAGCTGCTGCGGTTGAAGTCGAAGCCCCCGACCAGCGACTTGATCGCGCCGGTGCGGGTATCCATCGACACGAAGGCGCCCTCCACTTCCGGCATCTGGCCGATGCTCCAGTCCCCCTTGCTCTCGGCCCGCACGCGCACGATGGCGCCCGGCCGCAGCTGCTGCGCCGGGGTCAGCTTGCTGCTCAGTGCACGGCGCGCAAAATCCAGGCCGCGCCCGCTCACCGACACCTCCTGCCCGCCACGCAGATACACCTTCACCGCGCGGTTCGACGCTTCGAGCACCACGCCCGGCTGCAAGTCGCCGCTATCGTGAATCTCCGCGAGCGCCTCGTCCAGCGCCTCAATCCGGTCATCACCCTCCAGCCCGGACAGGTCGACGAACCCCTCCGGCCCGCGGTAGCTGTGGCGGCGGTCGTAATCCATCAGGCCGGCACGCAGTGCGTCGTACGCCCACTGCTGATGCTTGCTGTCGATGGTGGTGAAGACCCTGAAGCCCTGGGTGTAGGCCTGGTCGCGGTAACGGTCATACATGGCCTGGCGTACCATTTCCGCCACATATTGAGCCGGCATGCTGGCTTCCGCCCCCTGCCCCGCCACGTGCAGTTTCTCCGCCAGCGCGTTGTCGTACTGTTCCTGGCTGATGAAGTTCAATTCGTGCATGCGGCGCAGCACATACTGCTGGCGCAGACGGGCCCGCGCCGGGTTCACGATCGGGTTGTACGCCGACGGCGCCTTGGGCAGACCGGCGAGCATGGCCATTTCCGCCACACTCAAGTCTTTGATTGATTTGCCATAATAGGCCTGCGCCGCCGCGGCAAAGCCGTAAGCACGTTGCCCCAGGTAGATTTGGTTGAAATACAACTCGAGAATCTGGTCCTTGGAGAGCGCGTGCTCGATCTTGAAAGCCAGCAGCGCCTCGTTAAACTTGCGGCTAAAAGTCTTTTCACTGGAAAGGAAGAAATTTTTTGCCACCTGCATGGTGATGGTACTGGCACCAGAGCGTGCATGGCCTGATACGATATTGCCGACAGCGGCACGCATCACGCCGACATAATCGATACCGCTATGCTGATAGAATCGATCGTCCTCGGCGGCCAGCACGGCCTCCTTCATCAGCACCGGGACCTCCTGGATGCGCATGAATGAACGTCGTTCTTCGCCGAATTCGCCGATTAACTGGCCATCCGCGGCAAAGACGCGCAGCGGCATCTTCGGCCGGTAATCGGTAAGGACGTCAAGACTGGGAAGACGCGGATACGTTATGATGATTGCGATTGCCAGGCCACCTGCAGCAAGGATGGCACCACCAATAAGCAAGCCGGCAAAAATCGCAAAAATTCGTTTAAGCATGATCAGAATGGGCTTTCGCTGGAAAGCGGATTATAACGTCTTGTAAGTCAGGACAAGACACAACATTAGATTGCGATACCGTCCCGACGGATCGCCACTTAAAAATACTTGGGGCCCTCACCGATGCTATCCGACAAACTTGGATTCGGCGCCAACTGGTTGAGCCTGGTTGGATTAGGGAAATCCGGCAATGTTCCGCTGCTAGGACTGGATATCAGCAGCAGCGCCATCAAGCTGGTAGAACTTTCCCGCTCCGGCAACAGCCTGCAAATCGAGCGTTACGTCATCGAGCCCCTGCCCAAGGAAGCGATCACCGAGGGAAACATCAACAATATCGAAGGCGTGGCAGAGACCATCCGCCGCGCCTGGCAGCGCCTCGGCAGTTCGGCCCGCAACGTCGCCGTCGCCATACCCACCACCATGGCGATCTACAAGAAGATCCTGGTGCCGGCGAACCAGGCCGACGACCTCGAAGCACTGGCCGAAACCGAAGCCAACCAGATCATTCCCTTCCCGCTGGAAGAGGTCAACCTCGACTACCAGATTCTCGGCCCCTCGCCTGCCAGCGTCGACGACCTGGAAGTCCTGCTGTGCGCCGCCCGCAAGGAGAAGGTGGAAGAACGGGTGGCCGCGGCGGAAATGGCCGGACTCAAGGTCAAGATCGTCGACGTCGAGTCCTTCGCCATGATGACCGCGTTCGAGCAGATTCAGTTGCACTTGCCCGAACAAGGCCACAACCAGACCTTCGCCCTGTTCGATATCGGCAGCAGCAAGCTGCACTGCAGCGTGCTGCGCAACGGCCAGCAGATCTACTTCCGCGAACAGGCCTTTGGCGGCCAGCAGCTGACGCGCGACATCCAGCGCCGCTACGGTATCTCGTTCGACGAAGCCGAATCCGGCAAGCGCGCCATGACCCTGCCCGACGGCTACGAATCCGAACTGCTGCACCCCTTCGTCGACTCGCTGGCGCAGGAAATCCAGCGTGCCCTGCAGTTCTTCTACACCACGGTCAGCGTCTCGCAATACCTGCGGGTCGACTACATCCTGCTGGCCGGCGGCTGCAGCATGTTGAGCGGGCTTGACGACACGGTGGCCGCACGCACCCAGATCAGCACCATGATCGCCAACCCCTTTACCACCATGGTGCAGTCCTCCTCCATCCGCCTGAAGGAGCTGCTGCTCGATGCCCCTTCGCTGCTGGTTGCCTGCGGCCTGGCCATGAGGAGGTTCGACTGATGATACGCATCAACCTGTTACCGCACCGCGAGCAGAGCAAGGAAGCGCACCGCCACCGCTTCCAGCTCCTCCTGGCCGCCGCCATCCTCATCGCCGGTGTGGTGGTAGCCTCGAGCTATCTAGTGCTGAACAGCCGGATCGGCCACCAACAGCATCGCAACCAGTACTTGCAGGATGCCATTGCCCAACTGGACGGCCAGATCAAGAAGATCGAGGGACTCAAGAAGGAACGCGACGAGCTGCTCGCCAGGAAACAACTGGTCGAACAATTGCAGCAGGGTCGCAACGAGGCCACCCACATCTTTGACCAGCTGGTACGCCAGACCCCTGACGGAGTCTACCTCAGGGACTTCAGACAAACCGGCCGCAGCTTCGACCTGTCGGGCTACGCCCTGTCCGGCGCACGCGTCTCCAACTACATGCGCACCCTGGCGCAATCCACCACGTTCGACGCCCCGGTCCTGGTCGAGGTCAAGGCCGCCATCGTCAACAACCAGCGTGTCAGCGAGTTCACCTTGCGACTGGGCATGAAAGGACAAGAAGCCGCCGCACCCGCCCCAGGCAAGAAAGGAGCACGGCCATGACGCTCGACGAATTGCGCAACCTCGACCCCAAGGACATGCCGAACTGGCCGCTGCCGGCCCAGCTCGGGGCTCTGGCCGGCCTGATCGGGCTGATCGTTTTCCTCGGCTATTACCTGGTCCTGGGAGATCAGCTTGACACCCTGAACAGCGCCCAGCACCAGGAAGAACAACTCAAGCAGACCTATCTCGACAAAAAACGCCAGGCCATCAACCTCGCCGCGCTGGAACAGCAGCTGGCCGAGATCCAACGCTCGTTCGGCGCCCTGCTCAAGCAGCTCCCCAGCAAGTCCGAAATGGAATCCCTGCTGACCGAAATCAACCAGGCCGGGATCGGCCGCGGCCTGCAGTTCGAGCTGTTCCGCCCCGGCGGAGAAATCAAGTCCGCCGAAATGGCCGAGCTGCCCATCAGCATACGTCTGACCGGCAATTACAAGGAGCTGGCCTCCTTCGTCAGCGACGTCGGCCAGCTCTCGCGGATCGTCACGCTGAGCGATATCAAGCTGGCCCCCCAAGACGCCAAGGGACCGACCAGCACCCCGCGGTTGAGCATGGAGGCCACGGCCAAAACCTACCGCTCGCTGGAACCGGAAGAACGCCTCGCCGCCATCAACAAGAAAGAGGCCAAGAAATGAACAAACCTGGCTTCTTGTCTCTGCTGCTCCTCCTCGCCGGCTGTGGCAGCAACAGCACCGATGACCTCGACCGCTGGATGAACGAAGCCGGCAAGGGCCTGGCCGGTCAGATCGACCCCATCCCGATGGCACAACCCTATCAGCCCTTCGTGTACCAGGCCTTCGACCTGCGCGACCCGTTCGACCCGCAAAAATTGCTGGCCGCCAAGCGCCAGAACAGTGCCAACGCGCCGGACTTCGATCGTCCGCGCGAGACGCTGGAAAACTACGACCTGGACAAACTGAAAATGGTCGGCATCCTGAAGCGCGGCGGAGTGACCTACGGTCTGATCCGCACACCGGAGAACACGGTCTACCGGGTTCAGCCTGGCAACTTCGTGGGGCCCAATTTCGGGCAGATCAAACACATCTCCGAAGCCGGAATCGAGTTGGCCGAAACAGTTGAAGACCTGAACGGCGAATGGGTACAGCGCACAACGACCATGTACCTCGTAGAACAAGGGCAGAAATAATGAACACGCATGCCATCAAACTGCTATCCGGACTGGGTCTTGCCCTCTCCTTCAGCCTGGCCCATGCCGGCGTTGCCATTACGGGGATCAACATCAGCAAAACCGACGGCAACGAACAGGTTCTTCAGCTGACTTTCGACGGTCCGGCCCCCAAGCCCAACAGTTTCGCCATCTCCAATCCCCCCAGGATCGCGCTCGACTTTGCCGATACCGATATCAAGCTACCCAACAGCTTCACCGAACTGGGCAACCCCCTGGTTCCCTCTGCCGTTGCCATCGCCAGCAATGGCCGCGCTCGTATCGTATTGAATCTGGCCAAGAACGCCTCTTATTCCACCAAAGTCAGCAACAACACGCTGCTGATCAGCCTGAACAGCAACCTGCAGGCAGAGCAGCGGACCGCCGTCCCGCTCGACACCACCCCCGCGAGCCCGACACCAACGGCAAGTACCGCCTACCGCACACCGCTCGCTCTCGACTTCCGGCGGGGCCATAACGGCGAGGGCCGGGTAGAGATCAACCTGCCATCGAACGATGTCCCGGTGGACATCAAACGCCAGGGCAAGAATATCGTGGTGGATATCCAGGGCAGCAACTTGTCTGCCGGCCAGGACCGCAAGCTCGACGTCACCGACTTTGGCACTCCGGTCAGCAAGATCGACGCCATGAACCAGGGCAGGAGCAGCCACATCGTCATCCAGCCACAAGGCGACTGGGACTATTCCTCGTACCAGACCGACCGCAAACTGGTGGTCGAGGTGAAGAAACTGACCCAGGATCAAAAAGCACAGAACGAGTTGGACAAGCCGGTCTACAAGGGCGACAAGCTCTCGCTCAATTTCCAGGATATCGAAGTCCGTACCGTGCTGCAGGTCATCGCCGAATTCACCGGGCTCAACATCGTCACCAGCGACTCGGTCAACGGCAAGATCACACTGCGCCTGAAAGACGTGCCATGGGATCAGGCGCTCGACCTGATCCTCGACAGCAAGGGCCTGGACAAGCGGCGTAGCGGCAACATCATCCGTATCGCCCCGCGCGAAGAGCTGCTGGCCCGGGACAAGCAGGTTTACGAGGCCAAGAACCAGCTCACCACGCTGGAACCGCTGCGTTCGGAAACCTTCGTGCTGCGTTACCGCAGCGCCGAGGATTTCAAGAAAATCCTGGAAGAAGACAGCAAGGGAGGCACCGGTAGCGGCAGCGGACGACGCAGCACCCTGCTCTCTGATCGTGGCAGCGCCCTGATCGACCCCAAAACCAACACCCTGATCATCAACGATACGACAACGGTTATCGACAAGATTCGCGACCTGATCACAAAAACCGACACCCCGGTCAAACAGGTCGTGATCGAGGCACGCATCGTCGAAGCCACCGACAACTTCAGCCGCGAACTGGGCGTCAAGCTGTCGTACGACCGAATCGGCCGTCTGAGTCTGGGCGGCAATATCGCCGGAGCCGGCAACGGCAGCCTCACCGACACCTTGGTGAATCTGCCGACCAACAGTGCGGCTACGGGGACCATCGGCGCCGTCTACAAGGCCGGTGCCAGCAACCTGATCGGCCTGGAGTTGCAGGCATTGCAAACCGAAAGCCAGGGCAAGATCGTCGCCAGCCCGCGGGTGCTGACTTCCGACCGTACCGAGGCCACTATCGAGCAGGGGCAGGAGATCCCTTATCAGGAAGCCACCTCCAGCGGCGCCACCTCCACCTCATTCAAAAAGGCGGTACTGAGCCTGAAGGTGAAGCCCCAGATTACCCCTGACAGCACCATCTTGATGGACATCCAGATCAACAACGACACCGCCGACTTCGCCAACCTGTCGAATGGGGTTCCCTCGCTCAAGACCAAAAAGGTCAATACCCAGGTGCTGGTCGAGAACGGGGGTACCGTGGTTATCGGTGGCATCTACACCCAGGACGAAAATGAAGGCCTCAGCAAGGTACCCCTGCTTGGTGACATTCCCCTGCTGGGCGCCCTGTTCCGGAGCAGGACGAAGAAAGACAACCGCACGGAGCTGCTGGTTTTCCTGACGCCACGTGTCGTCAGCGATTTCGACATAAACAGCCGCTAGGACAGCGCAGACGATCGCGCGTGCTTCCGCTACAATGCCTGCCATGGATACACTGGCAGGCAATTTTTTTCTTGTCGGACTGATGGGAGCCGGCAAGACGACGGTAGGCCGTGCGCTGGCGCGCAAAACCGGCAAGACCTTTTACGACTCCGATCACGAAATCGAGGCCAAAACGGGCGTCAAGGTCGCCACCATCTTCGAAATAGAAGGCGAGCAGCGTTTTCGTGATCGGGAGAGCTGCGCCATCGCCGAACTGGTGCAACGCGACAACATCATCCTGGCGACAGGAGGTGGGGCCATCCTGCGTCCGGAAAATCGCCAGTTGCTGAAAGACAATGGAGTCGTGATTTACCTGCGTGCCAATATCGATGACCTGTTGGCCCGAACCCAGCATGACCGCAACCGTCCCCTGCTCCAGACCGCTGACCCCAAGGCCAAGCTGGAAAGTCTGCTCAAGGAACGCGACCCGCTCTACACCGAGGTGGCGGACCTGATCGTCGACACCACCCAGCAAAACGTCAACCTGCTGGTCAGTCAACTTGAAGCGCAGCTGTTCGAGCGCCAACACCGCCATCAAGACTCCCGACCATGATCACTCTAGACCTGAAGCTGCCCGACGCCCACTACCCGATCCATATCGGCCGCAACCTGCTGACGCGGACCGATCTGCTCAAGCCCCATCTGCCCATTCCCAGTGTTGCCATCGTCACCAATAGCACCGTTGCCCCGCTGTATCTGGCACCGCTGGAACAGGCACTCAAGGCGGAAGGGATTGCAACGCGCGTCGTGGTGCTGCCCGATGGCGAGTCGTACAAAACCTGGGACACCCTCAACCTGATCTTTGACGCCCTGCTTTCCGGCAATTGCGAACGCAAGACCACGCTGATCGCACTCGGGGGAGGCGTCATCGGCGACATGACAGGGTTTGCCGCCGCCTGCTACCAGCGCGGGGCACCGTTTATCCAGATTCCGACTACGCTGCTCGCCCAGGTCGACTCGTCGGTCGGAGGCAAGACCGCCATCAATCATCCACTCGGCAAGAACATGATCGGGGCGTTCTACCAGCCGCGAGTGGTCATCGCCGATATGGTGCTGCTGGATACGTTATCAGACCGCGAGCTGTCTGCCGGTTTGGCCGAGGTCATCAAGTATGGCCTGCTGGGTGATGCCGAGTTTTTGGTCTGGCTGGAAAGCAACATCGAACAGCTGCGGGCCCGAGACCCCGCTTCGCTAGAATATGCCGTGAACCGCTGCTGCGAAATGAAGGCGGAGATCGTCGGGCAGGATGAGAAGGAAAGCGGCGTGCGTGCCTTGCTGAACCTGGGCCATACCTTCGGCCACGCCATCGAGGCCGGGCTGGGATACGGAGCCTGGTTGCACGGCGAGGCAGTGGCGGCCGGAATGGTCCTGGCATCCGCGACCTCGCAGGAGCTGGGCTGGCTGAATGCCGCCGATGTCGAACGCGTGATCTCGCTCATCCAACGTGCCGGCCTACCCGTCAAGGCTCCCGACCTCGGTCTGACAAACTGGCTGGAGCATATGGGGCACGACAAGAAAGTCGAACAAGGCAAATTGCGCTTCGTGCTGCTGAAGCAGCTTGGCCAGGCCGTCATCAGCAGCGAGGTCAGCCATGACGTGCTGCAACGGGTGTTAAGCGGACAGAACGTCACCGCTTGAGCCGCCGACACTACGAATTTCTACGGATTGATCAGCCCGGCTACTAGACTTGATAATCCTCCGACCGCTTTTAAACAGACAGGGGGAAAAGCAATGGACGTTCTGGCAGGATTGACCGCAAGTTTGGTGCTCATGGTGGCTTTCTCCCTTCTACGCAAGCTGTGGAAGGCAATCACGTATAAGCCGCCCAAGGCCCGAGGCATCGACCCCGTGGCCGAAGCCGAAGTGTTCCTCGCCTACGGTAAAACCGGCGAGGCCGTCAGGGTGCTCAAGGACGTGCTGGACGAAGATCCGGATAATATGCCGGCCAAGGTCGCCCTGCTCCGTGCCTACTCCAGCAACCGCAATGCCAAGGCTTACTCGCAGCTGGCACGCGATGTCCACGCCCGTCTTCACGGCCAACCGGTCTGGAAGACCATTCAGCAGAATGGCCGCGACCTCGATCCGGCCAACCCATTGTTCAATGCCTGATCCTGGCTGAGCTGCAAGCTGAATCAATATAAAAAAGCCTGTCGCACCCGACAGGCTTTTGTCATTTTAAGCGGCAGTAGCCTCTAAAGAAGAGCCACTGCCACCACTCACAGGCGCCAGTAACGCGCCCCGGCCTCCGACAGCGCAGCTTTATCAAGCTTCCCCTTGACATCGATGATGACCGGCACGCCACGGCATTGGCGCAGCCAGTCGGTTGCCGACAACTCGGCGAACTCGTGGTGGGCCACGGCAACGATCACCGCATCCGCCGGAGCCAATTGCGCCATCGGCACCAGATCAACGCCATACTCGTGGCGAGCCTCGGCGGCATCGGCCTGCGGATCAGCCACCTGTACCTGGACACCGAACTCGCGGAGTTCGGTAACCACGTCGATCACGCGCGAATTACGCAGATCAGGGCAGTTTTCCTTGAAGGTCAGGCCCAGCACCGTGACGGTACTGCCGAGGATGTTGATGCCGGCATGGATCATCTCCTTGATGGTGCGCTGGGCGATGAAGGTGCCCATGCCATTGTTGATGCGGCGTCCGGCATGGATCACCTGCGGGATGTAGCCCAGTTGCTCGGCCTTGTAAGTGAGGTAGTATGGGTCGACGCCGATGCAGTGGCCGCCCACCAGCCCCGGGCGGAACGGCAGGAAGTTCCACTTGGTACCGGCCGCTTCCAGCACGTCCAGCGTATCGATGCCCATCTTCTCGAACAGCACAGCCAGCTCGTTCATCAACGCGATGTTGAGGTCGCGCTGGGTGTTCTCGATCACCTTGGAGGCTTCGGCCACCTTGATCGAAGACGCCTTGTGCACGCCGGCTGTCACCACCGAGGCGTACACGCCCGCCACGATCTCGAGCGTCGCCGCATCCTGACCGGACACGACCTTTTTGATCTTGGTGAAGGTGTGTTCCTTGTCGCCCGGATTGATACGCTCCGGACTGTAACCGACGGTGAAATCCACTCCGCATTTGAGCCCGGACACCCGCTCCAGGATCGGCACGCAGACTTCCTCGGTCACCCCCGGATAGACGGTGGATTCGTACACCACGATCGCACCGGGACGCAGCGCCTTGGCGACACTCTCGGACGCTTTCTCTACCGGCGTCAGATCAGGTTGGTGCGCATCGTCAACGGGGGTCGGCACAGCGACGATATGGAAATCTGCCTCGGCCAGCACCGTAACATCGTCGGTGTAGACGATATCGGCCGCCGCCAGTTCGGCATCTTCCACTTCCAGCGTACGGTCATGGCCATTCCTGAGCTCGGCCAAGCGCTGCTGATTGATGTCGAAGCCGATCACACGGCTTTTCTGGCCGAAGGCAACGGCGACAGGAAGGCCCACGTAGCCCAGGCCAACGACAGAGACTTTGCGATCCGGCACGATTCGATTCTCTCAATACGAAAAATGGGATGATTATACTCCTCCCTCCCCTGTATTTAATGGAATGGAAGGTCTTGCCAGTATGGCGCTATCGAACGGACACCACATTCGATGGGGGGGACTGGTCAGGGAGCGCAAGCAGTAGTCGGTGAAAGGCCGCGGTGGCCTGCTCCACCGTGATATCCGTCACATCCTGCGATGGGGGCTGCAGCAGCTGGTACGGTTCGTTCCAAGGGCGCCAGTGGGTTGCATCACTACCGCCGAAGAAACATACGATCGGTTTTCCCAAGGCATTGGCCACGTGCATGGCCCCTCCATCGCTGCAGATCACACTGTCGCACAGGTCCAGCCCGGCCATCAGCTCGTCCAGAGAGGAGGTCACAAAAGGCAGTACAGGCAGGCCATCCAGCCGGGAAAGCAGTGTGGAGGCCTTTTCATCGTCGCCGGGGTGGGTAGGGTTATCCGCGGCGCCCGGCGCCCAGAACAGCAGGAATTCGGCGTCCAGTTCCGCATGCAATTGACGGATCAATGCTTCGAAACGCTCGACGGGCCAACGCTGGGAGGGTTTGCGTGCCGAAATATGGATACCCACCCTGAGTGGGGCACGCCCCATTGCCATACTGGCGGCCAGTCGATCCCGAGCTTGCCTGGCGGCCTTCCCGGGTACCACGATTCTGACGGCACCCGGCCGTTTGCCGATGGACAAGGCCGAGGCCAGATGCGCCGTCGCTTCGACATGGTGGCAGGCTGACGGCAATGGGCTGACGGGAAGGTCTACCTCCGGGGCGCCTTGCCTCGGAAGGTAGCCCACCACGCTTTTCGCTCCGATCAAGCGGGCGAACTTGGCCGCCTGGGCCGAGTAGGTCGAGCCGGCAAGAATCGCAAAGTCATACCTTTGCCGGCGCAACGACAGGATCAACTTGAACGTCTGCCACCAGATGGCCAGTTTGGACTCGCCCGTATGGCGATGCTTAGCCTTGCGGTAGATATGCACCGTATCGACCGGCTGTCCCTCCATCACAACGGGAGCGTTGTAATCATTGACCAAAAGATCGATCTGCGCATCGGGATAACCGTCGCGAAGCAACTGTAGCAGCGGCGTGGTACAGATCAGGTCGCCGATGTTGTCACGGCGGATGACAAGGACTTTCATGCAGAATCGCCAGCTGCGCGCATGGTACACGCCTGATTGGCCATGACGGCGGCGATAAGCAGCAGCATTACAGAGCCCGCCCACAATCCGTTGGCAAAACCCGTGATCAGGTAGCAGACCAACAGGGCCACCGCCGTCAGTGACAAGGTGGTATTGTCTTGAATACGGGTACCCCAAAGTCGTATGGCACACCACAATGTGCAGGACAAGAAAACCAGATATACCGAAAGGCCAAGCAAACCGGTTTCAAATACCACCTGCAGATAGAGGTTGTGAGGGTTGGCCTTGCCATAACCCTTATCCCGGAAATAATCGTGGGCCAGCATGTCCTGTCGTTCACCTGAACCGGCCAATTTCTCGATATAACCTTCGCTACGTGCCAGCGGTGCCAGTTTTCTCCAGCCGGGGCCATAACCCAGCAATGGGTGCCCTCGAATGAGCGAGGAAGTCACAAACCAAATGCCGCGTCGCTCCAAAAAGGAACTATCCTGCTGGTAGGTTTGCTCACTGAACGGGCTGGCATAACGGGTAACTAGGTCAGGGCGAGCCTGCGCCATGCCGACCAACCCGACCACCACGACCAATAGGCCAGTAAACAGCCATTTCCAATAACGGCCAAGCACCGCCGCCACTATCAGGCCGGCAGCGATAGCCAACAAGGGCGTCCGGCTGCCATGCAGCATCAGCGGTACCGCCTGCACCAGCAGCGCACCGCCCAACACTAAACGAAGGTAGCGCGGCAATCCCTTGTCGAACAGGAACAAGGCCGCCGTGATAGTGAAGAGGAAGGTGGCATCCAGCGCAAACCCCTTGCGGTAGGGTAACAGGGCCTGGAAATCCCCCCAGTACAAACCAAGCAGCAGCAGGGCACGCACGGTGAATCCCGCAACAGCGGCCATCAGTAGCGGCCGCAACGCTTGCATGCTACGAATCGAACTCAACGCCATCAGGAAAACCAACAGGTTACGGACGTGGTCTTTCCAGAATTCGTGGAGATTATTGGACAGCCATGCCGGATTGACAGCCAGGCTCAGAAAAAAGACCATCGTCATGGCTAGCATGGCATATGGCACCGGCCCCGTGCTGATGGCCCAGGGTTTGCGCTTGCTCAAGCGTTGCCAAAAAAACGTCAGAACAGCCAACCAGAAAGCGATATTCATCACCGCGGTCAGACCTGTTGTAGCTGCCGCGAAGACATAGATTGCCAACAATATCGGCGTTAGGTCACCTTGATATACGCCCAATCGCCCGCCATCACGAGAAACACTAAAGAAGGAGGTCATTCCGATTTTGTCTTTCTTTGTAGAGCCACTTCAGGCAATTGATCCAATTCAGCTATGCCCAAAACACAAGCCCGTGTTCCGACCTTGCAAAAATAAGGTGCATCGAATGCATGTGAGCAGGGGGCGCATGGCTCAGGGCTACGGACTACTATCGCCTGTCGCCCATCCGGTGACTGATCATCGGCATCCGCCGGGCCCATGAAATCAACCAAGGGAACGTTAAACGCATCGGCCAGGTAAGTAATACCAGAGTCGACTCCCACATAGAAATCCAGCATCTCGATCATTGCGGGCAAGTCGGCCAGCGCAAACAGACCAGCGCTATCAATGACAGTTTCTTCAGGCAAAGCGGCAATCAATTCGGCAGAAATGGGCTTGTCTTCTTTCGCGCCGACCAGTACTACCCTATACCCCTTCTGCAACAAGCTTTCAGCTAACCCCTTCAGTTGTCTAACTGACAGCGCCTTGAGCTTGTTCCCGCTGCTAATGCCAAGCCCAGCCCAAGGTTGTGTCTTGGGCGGCAGCAAAGCTTGAGCCTTCTGTCGGCTCTCCTCCCTGACATGGATGATTTTCCGCCCCGTCGCCGGAATACCTAGATGCTTGAGCAGATGCCACTCAGTTTCCAAGACGCTGCGACCTGCCAGATGGCACTCGCCATGGGACAACAAGGGGGCGGCCAGCCGGTAACTGAGCCCACCACCCAGATTGGGCAGGATGCTCAGTCGTCTTGATACGCCGGCCCAGAATGGCACCAGCAGAAAAGCCTGATTGGGGCTTACACAAATGGTGGCATCTACCTGTTCCCGAGTCAGTAAGCGGAAAAGGCGCCAGCGGCCGGCAAAGCCTTTGAATGCACGCGCCGGATAACGCCACACCTGGCTGATATTGGGGTCGGCTTCAATCAAGGAGGCCGTTACGGGATCAGCCAGAACCGTCAGCCTAGCCAGAGGAAAGCGCTCCCGAATAGCAGCAAACAAGGGAGTTGTGCAGATCATATCGCCGATTTTGGCGGTCTGAATCAGCAGGATATGGGCTGGCTCCCGCTTCCGGGTCAGCAGCAAGCGGAGGGCCAGCAGGGGCGACGCAAACCAGGTCAATAACAGGAAGAGCACCTTAGCACTCCATAGCGGCGGCCAGCACGCGTTCAACACCATCCACATAGGCGCGGATGGTGTACTGCCGGGTCACGATCGCTCGCCCTTGCTCGCCCAGTTGACGACGGCGTTGCGGTTCGCTCAACAGTTGCTGCATGGCACAGAACAAGGCATGGCTGTCGGCATAGGGAACGAGCAGTCCGCTTTGCTGATCGGCCACCAGTTCGCGCGAGCCGACGACGTTGGACGCGATGGCGGGTTTGGCCAGCAGCATGGCTTCGAGCAGAACTCTGGGCAGCCCTTCGCTCTGCGACGCCAGCAGACAAACATCCATCGCCGCGACGAAAGGCAACGGTGCCGGCTGGAAACCGGTAAAGATCACCCGGTCGGCGACACCCAGCTGCTCGGCCAGCGTCTGTAACTCGGCGCGCTGTGGACCATCGCCCACCAACAAGATGCGGAAAGGCGTCTTTGCCACATTCAGCTTGCTGGCGGCCTCCAGGACATAACGGATGCCCTTGCGCTCGATCAGCGACCCCACCGCGCCAAACACCACCTCCTGTTCACCGATGCCATACTGACTGCGTACAGCCTGACCATCCGGCAGCGGCTGGTCGGGATCGATGCCGTTGAATACCGGCAGGCATTTGGCAGGCTCGACGCCAGCCTGCAGCAAGGCGCTGACCACACCATTGGATACGCCGATGACCTTACGGGCCACCCGGTTGACGAGCCGGGAAGTGGCTGCATCCATCACCGGTTCGATGCGACAGTGCTGCACCACTGGGATGCCGACAGTCTCGGCCGCCAGATAACCTTCGATGTTCGAACGCGGCTGGTTGTTCATGTAAAGCAGATCGTAACCGCCGCTCTGCAACTCACGGGTCAGCCGGTCGACGTTGGGACGGATGCGCCACGTTTGTTCAACCCGGGCGACCCAACGTTCACGCGCCGGCTTGTGCCAGGCCAGCACTCCACGCCCCAACTCCTTGGCGAGCTTCGCCCACAGCGGCTGGCGTCGCTGCGGCAGCAGCTTGAGTTCGATGCCGATCTTGGCCAGCTCCCGGCCAAGACTGCTGTCCTTGCCTTTGGGGTAATCATGATAGAACAGGCAGGTCACGTGGAAGCGTTGACGGTCGATGCGCTTGAGCAGTTCGAACATGCTGTTGGTGCCGCCACCCCACTCCTTGCCGGTATCCAACAGCAGAATACGTTTTTGTGTCATGCCAGACTCTCAGCAGCAAGTCCCGATTTGGCAGCGTGTTGCCGACAGGCGTCGAAGACTTCCGTCACGGTGATATTGTCCATGCAGGGTGGCGCGGTATAGTGGCAGCGCTTGCCCAGACAAGGTTCGCAAGTACGCCACTTCTGAATCACGATGTGGCGCTCCAGATCCGCGCTTGGCCCGGAACGGGACCAGTGCGCGGCGGCGAACAGGCCGACGATCGGTGTGCCAACCGCCAACGCCAGATGCATGATGCCGGTGTCCGGCGTCACCAGCCAGGCAAAGCGCTGCACCAGTGCCGGCATCTCCGTCAGTTTGACTTCGCCCGCCGTGACCGCCACGCGTTCATTACCAATGGCCTGCGCCACCTGCTCGGCCAAGCCCCGCTCCTGTGGCGAGCCGGTAATCACAATTCGTAGCTCGGGGTACGCTACCAGCAGTTGCCGGCCCAGTTCGGCGTAACGCTCGGGCCGCCAGCGCCGGCTGGCGGTCGAGGCGCCGACCTGGAATCCCGCGACGGGTACGTCATCGGCAATGCCGTGCTTGCCCGCCAGGAAATCGCTCACCGACTGGCGTGCGACATCGCTTACCGGCATCACCATATGGCGGTCGAGATCCGTCGCACCGGCGGCATGCGCGACCGCCAGACGCTGATCGATACCGTGCGGGAAATCGTCCCAGCCCTTGACCGGTTCGGTATTACTCAACAGGAAGCGGAAGCGGTTGTTGTTGGGCCACTTGAAACGCCAGCGTGCCCCACTCAGATAAGCCAGCGGAGTGGCCTGTGGTTCGTTGCCGTGCAGAATGGCGACCAGGTCGAAACGCTCGCGGCGCAGCGCCCGCGCCAGGCGGAAGAAACGGCGATAGCCGCCGGGATACGCGATAGTGCCGTCGATATCGGGGTTGCTTGCGAACAGCCCTTGGTAGGGCGCATTGACCAGCAGCACGATGTGCGCCGCCGGATAGGCTTGGCGCAGACTGCGGATGGCCGGCGTCGACAGCAGCGTGTCGCCAATCGCCGTGGACGAGATCACCAGGATGCGGGCAATGGCCGGCGTACCTAGTTCAGCAGGATCGGGATGGCGCCGGTCGAAATGCCGGATCAACCCGAGGCCGCGCTCGAGCAAGGCTTCACGGATGCGGGTGCCCATCGTCACTTTCCCCGCAGACGCACGTAGAGCCCGCCCAGCAATGGTCGACGGTAAATGGCCATACGCCGGGCAAACCAGCCGTCATCGGCCTCCTTGGTGACGATGCGGCCGATCCGTCGCGGGTCGGTTGTGGCGGTATTGATATGCTTGTCGACGGTATACAGATGTCGGAAGCCGGCCGCCCGCGCCACGTCCAGATAATCGTCGTCGAAATAGCCCTGCGGCCAGCACAGGTGGTCGCTGATACCGCCCAGCCGTTCGATGAGCGTGCGGCGCGAGGTGGCGAGGTCTTCGGCCAACCTGTCGCGCTTCTCGGCGGCACTGGCGCACAGCTTGTCCCAGCGGGCATGGCTGTGGGTGTGACTGTGGAATTCGAAGGTACCGGCGTCGCGGGCGGCCTCGATCTCGCTCCAGCGCATCATCACGGTGTCGGCCCTGCCCTCGTCCACCGCGCGCTTGCAGGCCTTGTGGTCGGGGGTGTCGGGCAGCGCCTGGCCGCTGGCGGCATGCGGGCGCACTGCGCCGTCGCCAATCCAGCCGGTGATGGTGAACAGCGTGGCACGTTGGCCGAAGCGTTCCAGCACGGGATGGGCGTATACCCAGTTGTCGAGGTAGCCGTCGTCGAAGGTGACCAGCACGCTCTTGTCCGGCACCGGACGCCCAGCCAGGAAGCCGGCGAAGTCGTCGGTGCTCAGGGTGGTCCAGCCGTGCTCGGCCAGCCAGCGCATCTGCGCTTCGAAGGTGGCCGGCGACACCGTCACCAGGCCCTTGCTGGGGCTGACGTGGTGGTACATCAGCACCGGTACGGCGCGGGCCGGTTTCATCGCATCCCCCTCGCGGCCAGCAAGCGGCGGTACAGTGCCAGCATGTCGCGGCACATGGTGTCGACGTGGAACACCGACGACACCAGCTCGCGGCTGCGCGCGGCCATGCGGGAGTGCAACGGGTCGTCGCCGAGCAGGCGGATCACGGCGGCGGCCAGGCTGGCCACGTCGTCCGGCTCGATCAGCAGGCCGTTGTCGTCGTGACGCACCACCTCCGGCACGCCGTCGACGCGGGTGCCGATCACCGGCAGGCCCATCGCCATCGCCTCGATGAAGGAGGTGCCGAGCGCCTCCTGCTCGGTCGGCAGCAGGAACAGGTCGCAGCCGGCCAGCACGTTGGCGATGTCGCGGCGCAGGCCCAGCAGATGGAAGCGCTCGTTCAATCCGGCGGCGGCGATCTGCGCCTTCAGGTTGTCCAGCTGCGGCCCGTCGCCGGCGAATACGAAGTGCACGTCGGGGCAGGCAGCGAGGATGGCCGGTGCGGCCTCGACGATGCGCTGGTGGCCCTTCTTCTTGCGCAGGATGGCGACGGTGCCGACCAGCTTCGCGCTGTCCGGCAGCCCCAGTTCGGCACGCAGCGTGGACGCGCCGTCCAGCACCATCGCTTCCGGGTCAATGCCGGTATAGATGGTGCCGATGCGGTCCTGCGGCACCCCCTCGCCCTCAAGGTAGCGACGCACGTGCTCGCTGACGCTGACCACGTGGTGCGGCAGCGTGGTGTAGGTGAAACGCGAGGTGATCGGCAAGGCCAGATGGCGCGTGCGCACCACCAGCCGTCCGGCCAAGCGGCCGGCCAGCCCGCCCAGGATGCTGTCGCGCCCGCTGTGGGTGTTGACCACGTCCACCCGCTCGCGCCGCATCAGCGCGGCCAGTTTGGCAACGGCGGCGAGATCGACACCGTTGCGCATGCGCACCTCGAATACCTCGAAACCGGCTTCGCGCGCCCGCACGGCGAACTTGGCGCCGGGCTGGCAGGCCAGCAGCAGGCGCTGGCCGAGCTTGCGCAAGCCCACCATTTCCTTGAAGGTACGGTGCTCCTGTCCGCCCCAGCCGAGCGAGGACTCGGTGTGCAGGATGGTCAGCCGCTCAGCCATGCTGCGGCTCCTTGAACTGCATGCGGTGCAGGTTGGCGTAGAGGCCGTCGTGCGCGATCAGCTCGCCGTGGCTGCCGACCTCGGCCACCCGCCCCTGGTGCATCACCACGATGCGGTCGGCGCTCTCGATGGTGGAGAGGCGGTGCGCGATGACGATGGTGGTACGGTTCTGCATCAGGCGCTCCAGCGCCGCCTGCACCAGCCGTTCAGACTGGGTGTCGAGCGCGCTGGTGGCCTCGTCGAGGATCAGGATCGGCGCGTTCTTCAGCAGCGCGCGGGCGATGGCCAGGCGCTGGCGCTGGCCACCGGACAGGCGCACGCCGTTCTCGCCGATCAGGGTGTCGAAGCCTTCCGGCATCGCCTCGATGAAGTCGAGCGCGTTGGCGGCGCGCGCCGCGGCGACGATTTCCTCGCGGCGGACCTGGCCGATGCGGCCGTAGGCGATGTTGGCGGCCACGCTGTCGTTGAACAGCACCACGTCCTGGCTCACCAGCGCGATGTGGCTGCGCAGGCTGGCCAGTTCGATGTCGGCGAGCGGCACCCCATCGAGGCTGATGCTGCCGGCGTCCACGTCGTAGAAGCGGGGGATCAGGCTGACCAGCGTGGTCTTGCCGCTGCCTGAGCTGCCGACCAGCGCCACGGTTTCACCCGGCTTCACGTCCAGGCTGAGATCGACGATGGCGTCGCGCTCGGCGTGCGGATAGCGGAAGTTGACGTGGCGGAACGACAGCGCACCACGGGTTTCGGCCAACCTCTTGCGGCCATGATCGGCTTCCGGCGTCTCGTCGAGGAAGCCGAACACGCTCTCGGCGGCGGCCAGGCCGCGCTGCAGCGACTGGCTGATGCTGGTGATGCGCTTGACCGGCGCGAACAGCATCAGCATCGCAGTGAGGAAGGACATGAAGTCGCCGGCGGTGAAGGCGCCATGCTGCGCGCGCACCGTGGCGAAATACAGGATCAGCGCCAGCGCCATCGAGATCACCAACTGGGTGACGCCGGTGTTGAGCGAGGACATCGAGCTCTGCTTGACCGCGTTGTGGCGGATCGACTCGGCGGCGTGCTGGAAACGCTCGGCCTCGTAGGTCTGACCGCCGTAGATCTTCACCACGCGCTGGCAGTCGATGGTCTCGCCCAGCACCTGGGTCAGCTGCGCCATATTGTGCTGGTTCTGGCGTGACAGGCCGCGCAGGCGCTTGCCGACGATGCGCACGATCAGCGTCACCAGCGGCAGCACCGCCAGGCAGATCAGCGTCAATTGCCAGTCGGTGTAGAGCAGCAGCCCCAGCAGGCCGAGCACGGTGATGCCGTCCTTGACCACCACGGTGATGATGTTGAAGCCGGCCTCGGTAACCTGGCTAACGTCGAAAGCAATGCGCGACAGCAGACGGCCGGACGGGTGATCGTCGAAGTAGCGCACCGGCAGCTGCATCAGCTTGCCGAACATCTCCTCGCGCAGGCGCTGCACCAGGTGGCCGGACAGATAGCTGGTGGAGTATTCGTTGATGTAGCTGGTCACACCGCGCAGGATGAACAGGCCGACGATGGCGAGCGGCGTCCACACCATGGCCGTGTGGTCCTTCTGAACGAAGCCACCATCGATCAGCGGCTTCATCAGCCGGGCGAAGGCCGGCTCGGTGGCGGCAGCCACGATCATGGCCAACAGTGAGGCGACGAATACGCGCCAGTAGGAGCGCAGGTAACGCAACAGCCGCTTGTACAGCACGAGGCTGCCGATCTCTTTGGAATCCGCCATGCGGGTAAAAGGTATCCAGTAAAAACAGCGGATTATACCGCGATGTGGGGGCCGGGGAGGAAACGTTGATAGACATTAACCAATTGCGCGGCCATCGCCTCCAGCGTCAGGGGCTCGGCCGTGGCGCGGGCTGCGGCAGCCAGTTCTGGCCAGTCGGTGCGCCGTGCCAGCCAGGCGCGCAGTGATTCGACCAGGCCCAGCTGGTCCAGCGCGTCATGCACCCAGCCGTTGCGTCCCTCTTCGATCAGCTCAGCCGCGCCACAGGTGGTGGTGGTGAACAGCGGCAGGCCGCAGGCCAGCGCCTCGACGCAGACGTTGGGGAACGGATCGTACAGGGTCGGCAGGATGAAGGCATCGGCCAGGCCGTAATACGGCTTGACGTCGCCCTGGGCGCCGGTGAAGCGCACCCGTTCGGCGATGCCCAGTTCTTCGGCCAACCTTTGGTAGCGCGCAGCGTGCTTGTCCTTGCCCACCACCACCAGGTACACCCCGTCCAGCGCCGCCACGGCGCGTACGGCACGCCCCACGCCCTTGCGTTCGAAACCGGAACCGACGTACAGCAGCGTCGGCGCCTCGGCGGGAATGGCCAGTTCGTCCCGCATCCTGACACGATGCTGCTCGCGCAGGCGCGGGTGGAAAGTTTCGGTGTCGACACCGTTGTAGATCACCGCCAGCTTGTCCTCGGGCAGGCCGAAATGCTGCTGAATCTCGCGCTTGATCAGGTGCGCGTTGCAGATCACCAGCTTCAGGCGCGGATCGAGAAACATGCGCCGCTCGGCGGCGCAGACGTAGTGGTGATAGGGGTTGAGCTTGAGCGCGCAGGCGGACCAGCCGGACAAGGCGCGGCGGCGGTGCTGCAGCCAGGCGGCGTGCACGCCGTCGCCGGCGCGGTAGATGTCGCAGCCGGGAATACGCTCGTGCGATTGCACCAGGTCGAAGCCCTCGCGCTGCCAGAGCTGGCGCGCGGCACGGGCGAAGCCCCAGTCGCGCCAGACGTTGCCGAGGTAGAACGGGTTGGCGGTCAGCGCGGCCACCCCATCCAGCTTCTCCCAGCGCCGTGCGATCAGGCTGACCTCCAGCGCGCCGTTGGCCTGCAAGGCCGCCAACGCGCGGCTGACGAAGCGCTCGGCACCGCCGGCCGGGTTGTACTTCTGGCGCACGATGGCGAGCCGGGTCATGCCCCCACCTCCGCCAGCACGTCGTCGATTGCCGCCAGCACGCGCTCGGAGCCGATCAGCGTCAGGCACTCGCTGACCTTGCCGCCGCCGCAGCCGTCGCGGCCACAGGGGCGGCACGACAGCGGTTCGGTGAGCACGCGGTGCGGCACCTTCCACGGCCCCCACTCGATGTCGCCGGACGGGCCGAACAAGGCCACGGTCGGGGTCTGCAAGGCCGCCGCCATGTGCATCGGCACTGAATCCATCCCGACGAACAGGCGCGCCTGATCGATCACCGCCGCCAGTTCCTTCAGCGTCAGCTGTCCGGCGAGGCTCGCCACCGGACGCGCCAGTTTCTGCTGGATCTGCTCCAGCATCGCCAGTTCCGCGGGGTCCGGCGCGGCAGTGAGCAACACCTGCTCGCCGCGTGCGGTCAGGGCATCGATCAGGGAGGCCATGTGCTGCACCGGCCAGGTCTTGAACAGCCAGCGCGAGGTCGGGTGGATCAGGATGTAGCGCTGCGGTTCGAGCCCCAGCGCCGTGAGCCTCGCCCCGGCCACCGCCTCGGCGTTGGCGCCGGGCACCAGCGTCAAGGCGCGCTCGTCGGGGCCCGGCTGGATGCCGATACGGCGCAGCGCGTCCAGGTGCAACTCGACGGTATGGCGCCGGTTGCCGGCCACCACCGGGTAACGGTGACTGAAACTCTTGGCGAAGAACTTGCCGTAGTTGCCGCTGCGCGCCACCGCCCAGCGTGGCTTGAGTAGCCGGGTGAGCCAGGCGCCGCGCTTGTGTTCGGTCAAATGCACCACCAGATCGTAGTGGCGACCTCTGAGACCGGCGAGCAGCGCCAGCTCGGCCTGGAGTTGGCCGAAGATGCCGAGCTTTTTCCACTGGCGGTCGATGGTGAATACCCGGCTGACGGCGGGGTGCTGCGTGATCATGTCGCGCGTGTCGTGGTACACCAGCGCGTCGAGTTCGGCGTGCGGGGCGTGTTGCTTCAGCACCGAGAACACCGGGGAGGTCAGCAGTACGTCGCCGTGATGGCGCAGTTTGATGACCAGCACCCGCTTCACGGTGGCAAGATCGATGGCGTCCTTGAGCATAAGAAAAACAGCCGGCTGTGGGGCCCTTAAAATACGCCGACGCCGCCATTCCGCGAGCAGCGGAAGGCGGCGTCAGACCAGATGAGTCGGGACGGAGCGTCGCGCCGGGAGCGCGCAGCGCTACCCGAACGGTACGACTAGACAGCCGGCTCAGCGTTCAATTGTTGTAGCAGGTCGGCAATCTTATCAGGGTCCTCGCTTCTCAGCATGCGTCCGACGAGCGGCGCGATCTGGTCGAGGTGGGTCTTGAGCACGATGTCCTTGACCGACAGCAGGTTGGCCGGGTGCATCGAGAACTTGCGCAGCCCCATGCCCAAGAGCAGCCGCGTCAGGCGCGGATCGCCCGCCATCTCGCCGCACACCGACACCGGCGTGCCGGCCTTGATCGCGGTGCGCAGCGTGTGCAGGATCAGCTTGATCACCGCCGGATGCACCGGGTCGTAAAGGTGGCTGACCGAGTCGTCGTTGCGGTCGATGGCCAGCGTGTACTGGATCAGGTCGTTGGTGCCGATGGAAATGAAATCGACGTGCTTGAGGAAGCTGCCCACCACCAGCGCCGCCGACGGGATTTCGATCATGACCCCGACCGGCAGCTCGGCGGAATAGGCGATGCCCTCGTCGCGCAGCTCCTCGCGCGCGTACTCCAGCTGTACCAGCGCCTGCTTCAGTTCGTGCAGCGAGTTGATCATCGGGAACAGGATCTGCAGCTTGCCGAACATCGAGGCACGCAGCAGCGCCCTGAGCTGGGCGCGGAACAACAGCGGCTCGGCCAGGCAGAGGCGGATGCCGGTCAGCCCCAGCGCCGGGTTGTCGGCCACGCCGTGATTGAGCCAGCGCGGATTCTTGTCGGCGCCCAGGTCCATGGTGCGGATGGTGACCGGCAGGCCCTTCATGTTCTCCACCACCTTGCGGTAGGCCTCGAACTGTTCGTCCTCGGACGGCAGCGTGTCGCGGCCGAGGAACAGGAATTCGCTGCGGAACAGGCCGACACCGACCGCGCCGGCGGAGAGCACCCCTTCGACGTCCTGTGGCAGTTCGATATTGGCCAGCAGGTCGATCGGGGTGCCGTCCAGGGTCTTGGCGTTGGATTTGCGGATCGATGACAGCTTGCGCCGGGCATCGCGCCAGGCACGCTGACGGCGGCGGTACTCGGTCAGCACTACCTCGTCGGGGTTGATGATGATGACGCCGCTCTGTCCGTCGACGACCACCATTTCTTCCTCGCGGATCAGCTCGCGCGCATGGTGCAGCGCGATCACCGACGGCAGGTCCAGGCTGCGGCCGAGGATGGCAGTGTGCGAGGTGGTGCCGCCGACGTCGGTGACGAAGGCGGCGAAGCTGGAATCCTTGAAGTACACCATGTCGGCCGGCGACAGATCGTGCGCCACCAGGATCATGTCGTCGTCGAACGCCTCCGGGGCGGCCAGCGACGAGGCCTCGCCCTTGAGGTTCTTGAAGATGCGCTCGACCACCTGCAGCACGTCGTGCTTGCGCTCGCGCAGGTACTCTTCTTCGATCGCCTCGAATTGCTCGACCAGCGCATCGCATTGCAGCTTGAGCGCCCATTCGGCGTTGCAGCGCTGGGTGGCGATGATGTCGCGCGGCTCGCGCGAGATTGCGACGTCGCCCAGCAGCATGATGTGCAGCGACAGGAAGGCGCCCAGCTCGGCCGGGGCGTTTTCCGGGATGCTGCCCCACAGCATCTCGAGTTCCTTGCGGGTCGCCTTGATCGCTTCGTCGAAACGGGCGATTTCCGCCGGCACCTCGTCCGCCACCAGCACGTAGTGGGTCACGTCGTCCATGCTGCGGGAAATCAGATGGGCGCGCCCGATGGCCACCCCCCCGCCGATGGCAACGCCGTGCATGATGATGCTCATGGTCCCCGTCCCTCCGTTACCCGGCAGTTATCACTCTGCCTCGTCAAAGCGGTTGTTGATCAACGTCACCAACGCGTCCAGCGCGGCCTGCTCGTCGTCGCCCGACACTTCCAGCACCACGGTCGAGCCCTTGGCCGCGGCCAGCATCATCACCCCCATGATGCTCTTGCCGTTGACGCGACGGCCGTTGCGCGAGATCCAGACCTCGCTCTTGAAACGGCTGGAGGTCTGGGTGAACTTGCTGGAGGCACGCGCGTGCAGCCCGAGCTTGTTGATGATTTCAACCTCTGATTTAAGCATTTGCCTCCCCGGCAATAATATTGATCACGCCTTCCAGCCCGCCGGTCACGGCTTTCTTGACCACCAGATCCAGCGGCTGGCTGCTGTAACACAATGCCCGCACCAGCATCGGCAGGCTGACGCCGGCAATGGCCTCCACCCGCCCGCTGTCGACCAGGCGGCTGGCGATGTTGGACGGCGTGCCGCCGTACATGTCGGTCAGCACCAGCATTCCCTCGCCCTGGTCGAGCTGCTGGATCAGCGCCCGCGCCTGGGCCAGCTTGCGGTCGGGATCGTCGTTCTTGTCCACCGCCATGGTCGCCAGGTTTTCCGGGTTGCGGCCCAGAATGTGCCGGGCACAATCGGCCAGGCTGTCACCCAGCCCGCCGTGAGAAATAATCAGTACGCCAACCATGTCTATCCAGTTTCCTGCAACCGCCAGCCCGCGCGGAGAGTCCTTGTTTTGAAATCAGTTTCTGATTGTAACAGGCTCGCTTTCGATGCGTCGGTACCAACTGAGCGTTTCGGCCAACTTCACCACCTCGCCGATGATGATCAGCGCCGGCGACTGCACGCCATGCCGGGCGATCACTTCGGGCAGGCTGGCCAGGGTGCCGGTGACGGTGCGCTGGCGCGCCGTGGTGGCCCACTCGACCACCGCCGCCGGCGTCTCGGCCGGCTTGCCGTGGGCGATGAAAGCGTCGCACAGCTCGCGCGCGGTGGAAACGCCCATGTACACCACCACGGTCTGCTCGGGACGGGTCAGCGCCGGCCAGTCGAGGTCGATGCTGTCGTCCTTGCGATGGCCGGTGACGAACACCACCGATTGTGCGTAATCGCGGTGCGTCAGCGGGATGCCGGCGTAGGCGGCCGCACCGCTGGCGGAGGTGATGCCCGGCACCACCTCGAACGGGATGCCGTGCGCCGCCAGGGTTTCGATCTCCTCCCCGCCGCGGCCGAAGGTGAACGGGTCGCCGCCCTTGAGGCGCACCACGCGCCGTCCCTCCTGGGCCAGCCGCACCATCAGCTGGTTGATGTCTTCCTGCGGCAAGGCGTGGTTGGCGCGCGCCTTGCCGACGTAGATGCGTTCGGCGTCGCGCCGCACCAGTTCCAGCAGTTCCGGCGCCACCAGCTTGTCGTACAACACCACGTCGGCCTGCTGCATCAGGCGCAAGGCGCGGAAGGTGAGCAGGTCGGGGTTGCCCGGACCGGCCCCGACCAGGTAGACCGCGCCAGTCGGCTTGTCGTCGGCGCTGGCAAGCCGCTTTTCCATCTCGGCACAGGCGGCCTCGTCGTTGCCCAGCATCACCGCGTCGGCCACCGGGCCTTCCAGCACCGACTCCCAGAAGATGCGCCGCGCCTCGACGTCGCCGAAGCGCGCCTTGACCCGATCGCGGAAACGCGTGGCAAAGCCCGCCAGGCGGCCGTAGCCGGCGGGAATCAGGCTTTCCAGCCGGGCGCGCAGCAAACGGGCCAGCACCGGCACGCCGCCGCCGGTGGAGAGGGCGATCACCAGCGGCGAGCGGTCGACGATCGCCGGGGTGATGTAGCTGGAGATGTCGGGGTCGTCCACCACGTTGACCGGGATGCCCTGCACCCGGCCGGCTTCCGCCACCGCCAGGTTGACGCGGCGGTCGTCGGTAGCGGCCACCACCAGGCGCATGCCGGCCAGTTGTTCGCCGCTGAAGCGGCCGTCGACATGGCGGATTTCCCCCGCGCCGGCCATGGCGCGCAGTTCGGCCACCAGCTCCGGCGCCACCACGGTTACCGCCGCTTCCGCCGAGCGCAACAGGCGCACCTTGCGCAGGGCGACCTCGCCCCCTCCCACTACCAAGCAGGGCTCGCCGCGCAGTTTCATAAAGATCGGAAAATAATCCATTCAGGCGGCTCCCATCGATGCCCCAAGCATACTGCAAATGTTGTAAAAAAACGACGACCCGTGGAACTCGTCCGGAGCAACACAGGACGTCCTATGATACTGGAAGAGACTGACCGCCACGCAGAGGCCCGCTTGACACCGATTTTCCCACGCTGCACGACCGTATTTCTGCCTTTTCCAGTGGCAGCCCGTCCCTTCGGGTTGATCAGAGGTCGCCGCTGATGCCGTCATCGGGCTGGCTGCTGGCGCTACTGGCCATGCTGGCGGGCATGGCACTGGGTAGTGCCGTCACGACGCTGCAGCGCCGCCACCGTGAACGCCAACGCCGGCTGCAGGCCTGCGCGGAGATGGCTGCGCCCTGCCTGCTGCTGCACGCGGACGGCCGCATCCTGCAGGCCAACACGGCGGCGCGGCGCTTGCTGGGCGTCCCGCTCGCCCACCTCGACGACCTGCACCTGCCAGGCGAGGCCCGCAGCTGGCTGGCCGATCACGGCGGCGGGGGCGAAACCCGGCGCTGCGAGCTGAACCGCCCGGCGGCGGCCCCCCTCTCGTTGCGGCTGGAAAAGCGCCTTGCCGACCTCGACGGCCAGGACGCCGGCTTCAGCTGGCTGCTGCTGCACGACATCAGCCAGCAGGACGATGACGAGCGCGGCCAGCAGCTATGGCGGGAGGCCTTGCAAGATTCGCGCCTGGCGCTGTTCGAGTACCGCCTGGCGCCACGCCGCGTCTACGGCCGGGTGCTGGCGGCGGATAACGTGCTGGGACTGCCGCCGGGCTGGGTCGACATCGGTTTCGACCACTGGCTGGAACGGGTGCACCCGGACGACCGCGACGCCCTGCGCACCATGTTGGAGCATCCGGAGCGGCTCGCCACCGGCTCGGCCTACCTCGAGTTCCGCTTCCGCCACGGCCACGGCCATTGGGAATGGCTGGAGCAGCGCACCCAGTTGCGCCATGAGGATGGCCAAATCAGCGCCATCGTCGGCCTGTGCCAGTCGATCACCTCGCGCAAGCACGCCGAAACCGAGTTGCTGCGGCGCGAGCAGGTGTTCCGCACCCTGGTGGAAAACGCCGACGACGTGATCGCCCGCTACGACCTGAACCTGTGCTGCCAGTTCATCAACCGCAGCATCACCCGTTACCTGCCGCTGCCGCGCCATGAGCATCTGGGCAAGACGCTGCGCCAGCAGGGCTGGCCACAGGGCGCGCTGGACACCCTGGAGCCGGCTTTCCGGGCGGTGCTGGCGCGGCACGAGGCACGCCATCTCGAGGTGGAGCTCGACGTCTTCGGCAAGGCGGCGACCTTCAGCATCCACCTGATTCCCGAGCTGGGGGCGCACGGCGAACTGGTGTCGATCCTGGCGATCGGGCGCGAGATCACCGAGTTGCGCCTGGGCTCGCGCCTGCTGGCCGACGAGAACGCGGTGATGGAGATGATCGCCAACAACCAGCCGCTGAACGATATTCTGACCCGGCTGTGCCGGCTGGTGGAGGCGCAGCGGCCGCAGGCGGTGTGCTCGATCATGCTGCTCAACGAACAGAAGACCGAGCTCAACCTAGCGGCCGGGCCGTCGTTGCCGGCCAGCTTCAGCGGTTTCCTGCACGGTCTGGCCATCGGCCCCGAGACCGGTTCCTGCGGGAGCGCGGTGTTCTCCGGCGAGCGCGTGGTGGTGAGCGACATCGCCCACGATCCGCGCTGGGAAAACTACCGCTATCTGGCGCTGCCGCACGGGCTGCGCTCGTGCTGGTCGACGCCGATCTACTCCAGCAGCCGCGAGATGCTGGGCGCCTTCGCCATCTACTACCCGACCCCGCGCAACCCCGGCAAGGCCGAGCTGCGCCTGACCGACCGCTGCACGCACCTGGCGTCGATCGCGCTGGAGCGCGACCGCCACGAGAAGCAGCTGTATTTCCTCGCCACGCGCGACGGCCTGACCGGGCTGCTCAACCGCCGTTCCTTCATGGAGGTGGGCGAGGCCGAGGTGCTGCGTAGCAAGCGCTACGGCCACGACCTGTCGATCATGATGATGGACCTCGACCACTTCAAGAACATCAACGACCAGCATGGCCACGCCACCGGCGACCAGGTGCTGCAGCACTTCGCCACGCTGTGCGGCAACACCTTCCGCCATGCCGACATAGTCGGGCGGCTTGGCGGCGAGGAGTTCGGCGTGCTGCTGCCGTTCACCACGCTGGCCGAGGCCGGCATCCTGGCCGAGCGCCTGCGCGCCGAGGTCGACGGCAGCGTGGTGATGGCCTGCGGCGTCGCGGTGCATTACACGGTGAGCATCGGTATCTCCTCGGTGTTCCCCGACGACAAGGACATCGACGGCCCGCTCAGCCGCGCCGACACCCTGCTCTACCAGGCCAAGGCGCTGGGGCGCAACCGCATCCGTTACGACGGCGACCCGCCGTCGCTGCCGCTGGCGGGGTAGAATGGCGCCTTTGCTTGATCGCGCCCCATCGTGACCCGCTGGCACTCGACCTACTTCCCCCATCCGCTGTACGCCCCGCTGCGCCCCTTCGCCCCGCTTGCCGACGGCGACTGGCCGAACCAGGCCGACTACGACCGCCTGCTGGAGCGCGCCCGTGCCGCCGGCTGCGCGCTACCGAACGGCCTGCGCTTCGTCTGCGACCTGGAGCCGCAGGACTATTACGAACTGCACATCGCGCAGAGCGGCGAGGTGCCCACCCGCCACGGCAACTGGCACGACTGGTTCAACGCGCTGGCCTGGCTGGCGTGGCCGCGCAGCAAGGCGGCGCTGAACGCGCGCCACGCCCGCGCCATCGCCCGCGGCGAGGTGCGGCGCGGCCCGCTGCGCGACGCCGCCACGCTGCTGGACGAATGCGGGGTCGTCGTCGCCAGCGCCGACCCGGTGCTGGGCGCGGCGCTGGACGACATGCGCTGGCACGAGCTGTTCGTGGCAAGAAGGCACGACTGGGGGCGGCGCATCGGCGTGTTCACGCTCGGCCACGCGCTGTTCGAGACCGGCCTCGAACCGCACCTGGGCTGGTGCGGCAAGGCGCTGGCGCTGGCGGTGGATGACGCGTTCTTCGGCCAACCCTACGCCCGGCAACTGGCCCAGCTCGATCACCGCTTGGCCGAAGCGCTGGCCGACGACAGCTGGCTGGCGCGGCCGCGCGAACTGTGGCCGCTGCCGCTGCTGGGGATTCCCGGCTGGTGGCCGGACAACGAGGACCCGGCGTTCTACGCCAACACCGACTACTTCCGCCCGACGCGGCGCGCGAAGTCGGCCAGCGTTTCCTGATCGAGCCGCTCCAGCGCCGGCGCCAGCAAGGTGTCGAGCCCCTGGCCGATGTCGTCGTCGTAGCCGACGTCGGAACGGTAGACGAAGAGCTGGAACAGCTCCGCGAGCGGGATCGTCTCGAGCTTGCGCATCAGCACCCAGCCGTCGCGCTGGCCGCGCTGGGCGTAACCCAGCTGCGCCAGCTTGTCGAGCACCAGCCCGAGTTCGTCGTAGCCCACCTGCACCTCGCGCCGCAGCTCCACCGGTGTCAGCGCCACGCCCTGGCGCTGCGCGGTGTCGAGCAGCAGCAGTACCTCCAGCGCGTCGAGGAAGCGGCGCCGCGGCTCGAAGCGGCGGCGCCACGCCTGTCCCTCCCAGTACGACAGCGAGGCGGTGAACACCGCGCCGGTCAGCACCACCAGCCACAGGCAGTACACCCACAGCAACAGGATCGGGATACTGGCGAAGGCGCCGTACACCAGCTTGTACGACGCCACCTCGCCGATGTAGAAGCCGAACACCGCCTTGGTCACCTCCAGCAACAGCGCGGTGGCGAGCGCCCCCCACAGCGCGTGACGGTAGGGCACGAAACGGTTCGGCACCACGCGGTACAGCAGCGATAGCACCACCGTGGTCAGGAAGATGCTGCCACCGCGCTGCAGCAGCTCGTCCAGCAGGCGCGAGTAGCGCTCGAAATGGGTCGCCTTGAGCAGCCAGTGCCAGCCGATCAGGCCGCCGCCGAAGGCGATCGGCCCCAGCGTCAGCACGCTCCAGTACACCATGCCCTGCTGTAGCCAGGGACGGCTGCGGCGCACGCTCCAGATGGCGTTGAAGGTGCGCTCGATGGTGGACATCAGCATCAGCGAGGTCAGCCCCAGCATGACGATGCCGGCGGCGGTCAGCTTCTCGGCGTTGTCGGCGAACTGGCGCATGTAGACGGTGATCACCTTGCCCGCGAACTCCGGCACCAGCGTCGACAGCAGCATCAGCTTGAAGCGCGCGCTGTAGTCGGCAAACACCGGGAACGCCGCCACCACCGTCAGCACGATGGTCAACAGCGGCACCAGCGCCAGCAAAGTGGTGAAGGTCAGGCTGCCGGCCACCTGCAGCACGCGGTGCGTGCCGACACGGCGGGCGAGGAAACGGGCGAAGCCGCGGTAGGGTTCAATTCGATTGGCAAGACACATGAATGGATCAGAATTTCGGCAAAGGGACTAAGAGAGTGCGTTGAACGACGGAAAATTCCACGCGGCGCGGCAAGCCGGCCGAATTGCACTAAGATTGATGCTTATCGCTTTATGGTAACGATTCGGACGACGATATGCAGGATATTCTGGTTCTCTACTACAGCCAGCACGGCGCCACGCGCGAGCTGGCCCGGCTGATCGCACGCGGCATCGAGAGCGTGCCCGGCTGCCAGGCGCGGCTGCGCACCGTGCCCAAGGTGTCGACGGTGTGCGAGGCGACCGAGCCCGCCGTGCCGGAGGCCGGCGCGCCCTACGTCGAACGGCGCGACCTGGCGGAATGCATCGGCCTGGCGCTGGGCAGCCCGACCCGCTTCGGCAACATGGCGGCGGCGCTGAAATACTTCCTCGACGGCACCAGCGCGGAGTGGATGGCGGGCACCCTGGCGGGCAAGCCGGCCTGCCTGTTCACCACCTCGGCCAGCCTGCACGGCGGCCAGGAATCGACCCTGCTGTCGATGATGCTGCCGCTCATGCACCACGGCATGCTGATCCTCGGCCTGCCGTTCACCGAGCCGGCGCTGTCCACGACCCAGTCCGGCGGCACCCCGTACGGCGTCAGCCACGTCGCCGGGCTCAACAACGACCGCCGCATCAGCGACGACGAGAAGACGCTGGCCATCGCCCAGGGCAAAAGGTTGGCCGAAGCGGCGCTGAAACTGGCGGCCAAACACGACTGACAGGGCCAGAGCGGCGGCAAGGGCGTGATCCGGACAGCAAACAAAACCCCGGAGCCAAGATAGACGCAACTTACCCTACTCCCCGTTGGCCCGTGCCGCCTGGGCTGGGTGGGGCAAGGTTTTAAGCCGCCGCTTGTTTGAGCGATGTGACGTTAGCAAATGGTCCGCTGAGCAAATCTCCGATTGGCCCAGCGATGGATTTGCACGCATGGCGTTCGGTGGCGCCTTGCCCTACCCAGCCCAGGCGGGAATTCACGGGCCGTCGGGGTCGCCTGGGGTTGCAAGGGGGCTGGCGACACAGCCCCCTTGCCTGCCAGCGGTCAGCACCGCCCCTAAATCCGCTAGCGGACACAAATATCCAGATCGATAAACGGCATAGAGAACACGTGTGAAGTGGTTCTTAACCGTCGTCGCGCCCCCACGGCGCGACCTTCGCCAACAGCGCCATGCCCGGCAGCGCCAGCAGCGTGCACAGCAGGAAGAACGGCGCCCAGCCGATGGCCTCGACCAGGTAGCCGGTAGCGGCGTTGGCCACGGTGCGCGGCACCGCCGCCAGGCTGGTGAACAGCGCGAACTGGGTGGCGGTGTAGGCCGGGTGCGTGGTGCGCGCGATGTAGGCGACGAAGGCGGCGGTGCCGAGACCGACGCCGAGCGCCTCGAAGCCGATCACCAGTGCCAGGCGCGACAGCTCCGCCGCGCCGATACTGGTAAACGGCCCCTGCCCGGCGAGCCAGGCGAACCCCAGGATCGACACCACCTGCACCACGCCGAACGCCCACAGCGCGCGGTTGATGCCGAGCTTGATCATCCACACCCCGCCCAGCAGGCCGCCGATCACCGCCGGCCACAGCCCGGCGTGCTTGGCCACCAGCCCGATCTCCGACTTGGTGAAGCCCATGTCGAGGTAGAACGGCGTGGCCAGCGCGGTGGCCATGCTGTCGCCCAGCTTGTAGAGGAAGATGAAACCCAATACCAGCGCGGCGCCCTTGAGGCCGCTGCGGGTGAGGAATTCGTGGAACGGCTCGACCACCGCCTCGCGCAGCGTCTTCGGCGCCGCCGCGGCCAGTTTCGGTTCGCTCACCGCGAGCGTCATCGCCACCCCCGGCAGCATGAACAGTGCGGTGATCCAGAACACCGTGCCCCACGGCAGGTGATCGGCCAGGATCAGCGACAGCGAGCCGGGGATCAGGCTCGCCAGGCGGTAGGCGTTGATGTGGATGGTGTTGCCGAGCCCCAGCTCCTGGTTGCTCAGGATCTCGCGACGGAAGGCGTCGAGCACGATGTCCTGGCTCGCCGAGCAGAACGCCACCGCCAGCGCCAGCGCGGCGATGGCCCACAGCTCCTGCTTCGGCGTGAACGCCCCGAACCCGGCCATGGTGGCGATCAGCGCGAGCTGGGTGAGCAGCATCCAGCCGCGCCGGCGCCCGAACAGCGGCGGCGCGTAGCGGTCCATCAGCGGCGACCAGACGAACTTCCAGGTGAACGGCAGCTGGATCAGCGCGAACAGGCCGATCGCCTTGAGGTCCACCCCTTCGCTCCTGAGCCAGGCCGGCAGCAGGTTGATCAGCGTGTAGAGCGGCAGGCCGGAGGCGAAGCCGGTGAACACGCAGGTGAGCATGGTGCGCGAGAAGATCACGCGGCGCCAGGAAATCGCGGATTCAGTCATAGGGGGCAAAGGTTGGCCGAAAGAGGCTAGACCCCGTGCCCATGGCGTGGTTCGGGCGCGGGGTCCGCGAAACAACGGGGCGGCCCGAGCCGCCCCGCGCGTCAAGCGTGGCGCGCCACGCGGTAGAACGCCAGGCTGCCGCGCAGGTTGGGCAGGAAGCGGATGCGCCGCCCCTCGTTCATCACCACCCGCTCCAGCACGCCGATGCCGTTCTTGGCGCACAGCGCCTCGAAGTCGCCCAGCATGCACCAGTGGATGTTGGGGGTGTCGTACCACTGGTAAGGGATGGTTTCCGACACCGGCATGTGCCCCTGCAGGATCTGCCAGCGGTTTTCCCAAAAGCCGAAGTTGGGGAAGGTGACGATGGCCTCGCGCCCGACGCGCAGCATCTCCAGCAGGATTTCCTCGGTGTGCTGCATCGCCTGGATGGTCTGCGACAGGATGACGTGGTCGAAGCTGCCGTCGTGGAAATCCGCCAGCCCCGCCTCCAGGTCGCCCTGCACCGCGTTGACGCCGGCGGACACGCAGCGCGCGATGTTGCCGACGTCGATCTCCACGCCGTAGCCGGCCACCTGCTTGTGGCTCTGCAGGTGGGCCAAGAGGGCGCCGTCGCCGCAGCCCAGGTCGAGCACGCGGGCGCGCGCGGGAATCCAGTCGGCGATCAGTCGCAGGTCGGGGCGCAAGGTCGTATCGGAGTGCTGGCTCATGCCGCCACCTCCTTGGCTACACGGTCGAGGTAGGCGCGCATCAGGTCTACATAGGGTTGGTCGGTCATCAGGAAGGCGTCGTGGCCGTGGGCGGATTCGATCTCGCCGTAGGCCACGCGCTTGTCGGCGGCGATCAGGCCCTGCACCAGCTCGCGCGAGCGCAAGGGCGAGAAGCGCCAGTCGGAAGTGAAGCTCGCCACCAGGAAGTTGGCGGTCGCCTTCTTCAGCGCCGCCACCAGGTCGCCGCCGTGGTCCTTGGCCGGATCGAAGTAGTCCAGCGCCTTGGTCATCAAGAGGTAGGTGTTGGCGTCGAAGTAGTCGGAGAACTTGTCGCCCTGGTAGCGCAGGTAGGACTCGATCTCGAACTCCACGTCGTAGCCGAACTTGTACTCGCCGGAGCGCAGCATGCGGCCGAATTTCTCGCCCATGCCGTCGTCCGACAGATAGGTGATGTGGCCCAGCATGCGCGCCAGGCGCAGGCCGCGACGCGGGATGGCATCCTGCTGGTAGAAGTCGCCGCCGTGGAAGTCCGGGTCGGTGAGGATGGCCTGGCGCGCCACGTCGTTGAAGGCGATGTTCTGCGCCGACAGCTTGGGCGCCGAGGCGATGACGATGGCGTTGACGACGCGGTCGGGGTAGTCGATGCTCCACTGCAGCGCCTGCATGCCGCCGAGCGAGCCGCCGATGATCGCCGCCCAGCGGTCGATGCCGAGACGGTCGGCCAACCGCGCCTGCGCCGTCACCCAGTCCGGCACCGTCACCACCGGGAAGGCCGAGCCCCACGGCTGGCGCGTGGCCGGGTTGATGCTGGAGGGACCGGTGGAGCCGTGGCAACCACCCAAATTGTTGAGCGCCACCACGAAGAAGCGGCGCGTGTCGATCGGCTTGCCCGGCCCGATCATGCTGTCCCACCAGCCGGCGCTCTTGTCGTCCGGCTGGTAGCGGCCGGCGGCGTGATGGTGGCCGGACAACGCGTGGCAGATCAGGATGGCGTTGCTCTTGGCGGCGTTCAACTCGCCGTAGGTCTCAAAGATCAGCTGGTACGACGTCAGCGTCTTGCCGCAGGCCAGATCGAGCGGCACGTCGAACAGCGCCTGCTGGGCGCTGACGATACCGACCGACGATTCGGTTGTGGACATAGTGAAAACAGTGCCTCTTTGATATGGTTTTGTCGGCTTCAAGGCGTACGTGTTATGGCCGGTCCAGGCCGGCGCGGTTTTGATCGATTATATCTGCATCGGCTTGTGCGCATAGCACCGGCGCCGGATAATCGCCTCTCCTTCCCGCCAGGGCCCCCCATGATCGGTCGCCTGTTCAAGTTCTTCGTGCTCTGCGCCGTGCTCTACGCCGTGGCGCGCTGGCTGCTCAACCGCCGCCAGAAGGAGACGTTGCGCGAACTGTTCCAGACCCTGGCGCAGGCGCTGCTGATCAGCTCGCTGATCTTCGTCGGGCTCTACCTGGCGGGCTTCCACCGGCTGTAGCCCCCTGACGCACGCCCCGCACCAGACCGGCGCCGCGCCCCGGAATCCTTGATCCGGCTCAGGCCGGCGACGCGGCAAAGCCGCTAGACTGCCGGCTTTTCCGCCGACGAGCCCGGCCGCGCATGGATCTGACCCGCCACCTTCATACCTTCGGCCACTACCTCAAGACCCGTTTCGGGGAAAAGGTGCACAAGCTGTCGCTGGCCGGCGACTTCACCTGCCCCAACCGCGACGGCACGCTGGACCGCGGCGGCTGCACCTTCTGCGACGTCAAAAGCTTCGGCCGCGACGCCGCCGCCCTTTCCATCGCCGAGCAGATCGCGCGCGAAAAACACAAGACCGACCGCGCCCGGCGCTATCTGGCCTACTTCCAGGCCTACACCAGCACCTACGCCGAAGTGACCACGCTCAAGGCGCTGTACGACGAGGCGGCGGCGCAGAGCGACGTGGTCGGGCTGTGCGTCGGCACGCGCCCGGACTGCGTGCCGGACAGCGCGCTCGAGCTGCTCGCCGACTACCAGCAGCAGGGCTACGAGATCTGGCTCGAGCTGGGCCTGCAGACCGCGCACGACGCCACCCAGGAACGCATCCGCCGCGGCCACGGCCTCGCCGACTACCGCGACGCGGTGCAGCGGGCGCACCGGTGCGGGCTCAAGGTCTGCACCCACCTCATCGCCGGGCTGCCCGGCGAGGACGACACCCACGTGCACCAGACCCTGGCCACGGTGCTCGACATCGGCGTCGAGGGGCTCAAGCTGCACCCGCTGATGATCGTGCGCGGCAGCCGCATGGCGGCGCAGTACCGGCGCGGCGAGATCGCCCCGCTGACGCAGCAGCACTACGCCGCGCTGGCGGCCGAACTGATCCGCCACACCCCGCCCGAGGTGGTCTATCATCGCATCTCGGCCACCGCGCAGGCGCCGACCCTGATCGCCCCGGCGTGGTGCGGCCCGCGCTGGCCGGCGCTGCAGGCGATCGCCGCAAACCTGGCCGCCGCCGGGCCGCAGGGCAGCGCGCTGGGCCGCCCCTGGTTGGGAGCCTGAGCGCGGCGGCGAAACCGTTTCGACGATCGGCTGTCAGATCAGTCCGGGAACGCCGACTAAGGCATATTCCCCGTGGAGACCGCTACCATGCTGATCAAGAAACCATCCGACATCCCGCCCTCCGAGATCACCCCGGAAGCGGTCTACCTCAACCGCCGCAGCTTCATGCTCGGCGCCGCCGGCCTGATGCTGTCGGGCGAGACGCTGGCCGCGCTCGCCGCCAGGAAGAGCCCGCTGTCGACCGGCGAGCCGCTCAACAGCCTCAAGGACATCACCAGCTACAACAACTACTACGAGTTCGGCACCGACAAGGCCGACCCGGCGGCCAACGCCGGGCGCCTCAAGACGCGGCCGTGGAGCGTGCTGGTGGACGGCGACGTGGCGAAGCCGCGCCGCTTCGGCATCGAGGAACTACTGAAATTCCCGCAGGAAGAGCGCATCTACCGCCTGCGTTGCGTGGAAGGCTGGAGCATGGTGGTCCCGTGGATCGGCTTCCCGCTCGCCAGCCTGCTCAAGCAGGTCGAGCCCACCGGCAAGGCCAAGTACGTCGCCTTCGAGACCCTGCAGCGCCCGGCCGAGATGCCCGGCCAGCAGCGCCGCGTGCTGGACTGGCCGTACCGCGAAGGGCTGCGCCTGGACGAGGCGCTGCACCCGCTCACCATCCTGGCGGTGGGCCTCTACGGCAACCCGCTGCCGAACCAGAACGGTGCGCCGATCCGGCTGGTGGTGCCGTGGAAGTACGGCTTCAAGAGCATCAAGTCGATCGTGCGCATCCGCCTCACCGAGCAGCAGCCGCTCACCAGCTGGAACCTGGCGGCGCCGGACGAGTACGGCTTCTACTCCAACGTCAACCCGGCGGTGGACCACCCGCGCTGGAGCCAGGCGAGCGAGCGGCGCATCGGCGAATTCTTCAAGCGCAAGACGCTGCCCTTCAACGGCTATGCCGAGCAGGTCGCCGGCCTGTATCGGGGAATGGACCTGCGCCGTGATTTCTGACAAGACCCTGCCCTCGCCGGCGCGCGCGCGGGCTTCGGCCAACCCCGCCCGTCCCGCCTCCCGGCCGCTGGGCGTCGCCAAGGCGCTGGTCTTCGTCGCCTGCCTGCTACCGCTGATGCGTACGGCGTGGATCGTGCTCAACGGCGAAGCAGTGAACCCGATCGAGTTCATCACCCGTTCCACCGGCACCTGGACCCTGGTCTGGCTGCTGGCCACGCTGGCCGTGACGCCGCTGCGCCGGCTCGCCGACTGGAACGTGCTGCAGCGCTTTCGCCGCATGCTCGGCCTGTTCGCCTTCTTCTACGCCACGCTGCACTTCACCACCTATGTGTGGCTGGACCAGTTCTTCGACTGGCACGCCATCGTCAAGGACATCGCCAAGCGCCCCTTCATCACCGTCGGCTTCGCCGCGCTGCTGTTGATGACGCCGCTCGCCGTGACCTCCACCGACGGCTGGCTGCGCCGGCTCAAGCGCAACTGGGGTCGGCTGCACCGCCTGGTGTACGCGGTGGCGGTGCTCGGCGTCACTCACTACTGGTGGCTGGTGAAGAAGGACATCCGCCAGCCGCTGATCTACGCCGCGGTGCTGACGCTGCTGCTGGGGCTGCGGCTGTACTGGCGTGCACGCGCGGCACGGATCACGGCTCAGGGCAAGCCACAGGCATGAAAAAGGCCGCCTCGCGGCGGCCTTTCAGCACAGAACGGACGGCTCACTCGATGGTCAGCTGGCGCGAAGTGCCGCCGGTCTTCTTCGGCAGCGTCAGTTCCAGCACCCCGTCGTTGTAGCGCGCCGTGGCCGTGCTCTGGTCCACGTCCTGCGCCAACTGGAAGCTGCGCGATACCTGGCCGTAGTAGCGCTCGGAACGCAGCACGCGTTCGCCTTCCTTGGTCTCGGACTCTTTCTTCACCTCGGCGGAAATCTGCACCCGTCCGCCTTCGATCTGCACGCTGATGTCTTCCTTCTTCACGCCGGGAATCTCGGCGTGCACGGTGTACGCCTTGTCGTCTTCCTTGACGTCGAGCTTGATGCCGCCGGCCAGGTCGGCGCCGGCCTCGAAGCCGAACGGCCGCACGAAGAAGCCCTTGAACATGTCGTCGAGCAGCGGTTCAAGACTGGTGCGACGAATCAGGTCTTTCATGGTGTTACTCCTCCTGTCGGGTTACAAGAAACAATCGCCCGGCCGCCGGCACAACCGGTAGCCACTCACCTTAGGTATGGTCCTTAGCCGCTGATTTTCAAGGCCTTCATCCGGGCTGGCTTGACCTAGCGCAAATCGGCGGCGGCATCTTGGCAGCCACGCGGTTTCGCCCTACCCTTTCACCCTTTCTACCGCCACGACAACAGCCATGAGCAAGGACAAGACCCCGGTGACCCAGGCGGTGCGCGTGCTGCGCGAGCACGGCGTGCCCTTCAGCCCCCATCTCTACGCCTACGAGGAAAAAGGCGGCACCACGGTGTCGGCGCGTGAACTGGGGGTCGACGAACACGTCGTCATCAAGACCCTGGTGATGGAAGACGAGCACAAGAAACCGCTGATCGTGCTGATGCACGGCGACCGCGAGGTGGGCACCGGCATGCTGGCGAAACAGATCGGCGCCAAGAAGGTGAACCCGTGCGACCCCAAGACCGCCGACAAGCACAGCGGCTACCAGGTGGGCGGCACCAGCCCGTTCGGCACGCGCCACGCCATGCCGGTGTACATGGAGGCGAGCATCGCCGAACTCGACACGCTCTACATCAACGGCGGCAAGCGCGGTTTCCTGGTGGCCATCAGCGCCGCCGACCTGGTGCGCGTGCTGAAGCCGACGCTGGTCAACGCCGCCGCCTAGAACCGGCGCAAAAAAGCCGGCGCAGTGCGGCGCCGGCTTGGTGGCGGGTCATTGGTCCTCGCAGCCGATCCCAAGTAGGCGAGCGAGCCAAGGCAGGTTGAGCGCCGCCAACGCGCAGGAACCGGAATGGACACAGGGTCCATGAGGATTCCGCATCGCTGGGCGAATTCCTGCGAGCCAATCTTCGATTGGCTCAGCGCGGGATTCGCACGCAGTCTGCCGGCGCTCAAGATGCAAAGGCGTAGCCGCCTAATGGGGCCGGATTCACCACCACCAGAACATCCAGCCCCAGGCGCTGTCCACCCAAGCCAGCGTGCCGAGGAACGGCAGCAGCGCCGCCAGCCAGCGCACCCCGCCGCACCAGCGCCGCACGATGCGCGCCGCCAGCCACAGCGACCACAGGTTGGCCGAAGCCAGCAGCAGCAGGCGGAAGTCGTTGACCCAGAACACCGGCAGGCCCTCGTTCTTGAGCAGCGTCACCGTCAGCGCCGACAGGCCGAGGAACACGCCGCAGCCGGCGAGCGGGATCAGCGCCTGCGCCAGGTGGTGCCAACGCTGGCGCTGCCACGACCCGGCCAGCCGCACCGCCAGCGCCAACAGCACGCTGATCACCGTGCCCATCGCCAGCGCGGTGGCGAACACGTAGCCCAGCAGCATGGTGCCGTCGAGCCAGGAGAAGCTGTCGTTCAATTCCGGGTAGTGGGTCAGCAGCCACCACGGTGCGTTGCTCTCGAACGGCCACCAGATGTCGCGTGCGATCAGCCATTCCGCCGCCACCTGCTTGAGCGTGACGAACCAGGGGCTCGCGCTCCAGTGGAAGGCACCGATCGCCACGCCGAGCAGGCCGTAGACGATCAGCAGCGTCTGCCAGCCGTCGGCCTCGCGCTCAGCCACCTCAACCACTTCCGCGCTGGGCGAGCGCAGCGACAGCGTCACCGCGTCGCGGTGGCTGCTGCAGCGCCCGCACATGTGACAGCCGCTGCCGCCCTTCATGTGGCGGATCGGCTGCAGCGGTGCGCAGTTGACCGCCTGGATGCGGATCACGTTCTTGTTGGCGATGGACGCCTGCCAGGCTTCTTCCTGCACCTTGAAGTGCAGCGGGGCGAGCTTCGACAGCAGCCCGAACACGCCGTTGACCGGGCACAGGTAACGGCACCAGGCGCGCTTGCCGCGGGTATAGACGAAACCCACCGCCACCGCCGCCACAGTCGAGCCGCCCAGCACCAGCAGGGCGGCTTTCGGATACTGGTAGACGCTCACCAGCTGGCCGTACACCGTGGTCAGCACGAAGGCGACGAAGGGCCAGCCGCCCCAGCGCATCCAGCGCGGGATCGGCCGGCCCAGGCCCTTCCTGGCAGCCCATTCCGACAGCGCCCCCTCGGGGCACAGCACGCCGCACCAGACGCGGCCGAACAGCACCATGCTGAGCAGCACGAACGGCCACCAGATACCCCAGAACACGAACTGGGCGAAGATGGTCAGGTTGTCGACCATGCGCGCCGTGTCCGGCGGCAGCGGCAGACAGGCCGGCACCACCAGCAGGAAAGCGTAGACCAGCACCACCACCCACTGCAGACGCTGCAGCAGGCGGCCATGATCGCGCAGCCAGTCGCCGCCCTTCGCCAACAGGCGGCTTACGCCGCCGGCTGTTGTTGCCGCCATCTCATCAACCCCGTCATCAGCAACCAGAACATGCCGTAGGCCAACAGGCTCATCAGCGCCGGATGGGCGCGATAGCCGGTCAGCGCCGCCACCACGCCGCCCACCGGCGACATGTCGTCGAGCAGCATCGAGCTGTCCCACAGCGGATCGACCAGCGCCGGCAGGTAACCCATCGAGATCAGGTGCTCGATGCCGTTCATGAACAGCGCCGCCGCCAACAGCAGCAACATCACCTCGGTGACGCGGAAGAACAGCCGCCACGACAGGAAACGCCCGCCCAGCTGCAACAGGAAGAAGGTCAGCAGCGCCAGGAGGAAACCCAGCAGCGCCGCGCCGCCCATCGACAGCAGCGTGCTGCCGTCGGCCCCGGCCAGCATGCCGTACAGGAACACCACGGTCTCGCTGCCCTCGCGCGCCACGGCGATGGCGGTGAGCGTCAGCACGCCCCACCAGTTGTTGCGCGCCGCGTTATCCGCCAGGCCGCTTTCCAGCTCCCGCTTCAGGGTGCGGCCGTGCTCGCGCATCCACAGCACCATGTGCACGATCAGCGCGGCGGCGGTGAATACCATCACGGTCTGGAAGCTGTCCTGCGCGCCGCCGAACAGCTCGGCCGCACCGAACAGGCCCAGCGCCAGCACGATGGCGCACAAGAAGCCGACCAGCACGCCACCCCACAGATAGCGCTTGCCGCGCGCCGCCACTTCGCCGTGGTTATTCAGCCAGGCGTAGAGAATGCCGATGACCAGCATGGCCTCGACGCTCTCGCGCCAGACGATGAACAGCACCTGTCCCATTGTTGCCTCCCTGCCCGCCGGCTTACTTGGCGACGATCACGCCTTGCGCCGTGGCCATGTGAAATTCGTCGAAAAACTTGTACTCGCCCGGGCTCAAGGGCTGGATCACCACGAACGAGTCGGCGCCGGGGCCCAACACCTTTTCCTTGCGCAGCGGGGTGCTCTCGAACTCGACCGGGGTCTTGCCGGAATTGACCAGCTCGATCTTGAACTTCTTGCCGGCCGCCACCTGCAGCCGGGCGGGATTGAGCTTGCCGTCCTTGAGTTCGAGCCGGTACACCGGCAACTCTTCGGCCAGCACGTTGGCCGAAGCCAGCCCCAGCGCCAACACCATCAGCCATGCACGCTTCATCAAACAACGCTCCTGCTAGAAAGGGAAAAAGCGCCGCAGGAAGCTGCGACGCTGTCGGTCGGATCATCGGCCCGGGGGCTTAGTAGCCACCTTTTTTACCGGTGCCGGCGTAGGTGAACTCGTAGTTCAGCTCGAACGGCTTGAACCAGGCGCCGACACCGGTTTCCTTGTCGACGTGGCGGCCGAAATGGGCGTGCTCGTTGGCGCTCGGCGCCTGGATGGTGTACTTCAGCTTGTACTTGCCCGGCCCCATCAGCTTGACGTTGTCGCCGTAGTGCGGGCCGTCGGAGGCCACCATCGGCATGAAGTCGCCCTTGATGGTCTGGTTGGAACCGACCTTGCTGATCTCGTACTTGATCACCAGGTATGGCATCCAGTCGCCTTCGGCGAAGCCGTTCGGGTTGTTCTTGACGGCGTGGATGTCCGCTTCCAGGTGCACGTCGGACTCGGCGGCCTTGCGCATCATGCCTTCCGGTTCCATTTTCACCGGCTGCAGGTAGACGGCGCCGATTTCCATGCCGTTCTTGATTTGCGGCTTGCCGATCGGGTATTCGGCGGCAAGGGCGGACGAGGCGGCGGCGACACCGGCAAGGGCCAGCGCGACGTGGCTCAGACGACGGATCATTCGGTTCTCCCAGAAAAGGACGGTGGACTGCCGGCAACGGCCGGCGCCGATCAATTAACGGGAGTCATTATCATTCGTAATCTCACCTGGCGCAATAGATGAGAATGAATTTCATCTTGATCCAGATCAACGCGATGAGCCGGCCAGCGCCACGCCACGCGCCAGGCGGCGCCGGAATGCCATGCGGAAGCCGAAGCCCAGGCAGAGGAAGCACGCCATGGTCAGCGCCAGCGTCAGCGGGCTGCCCCACACCAAGGGCGCGATCACGCCGGCCACCAGGCTCGACATCATGGTCTGGGTGAAGCCCTGCAGCGACGACACCGTGCCGCGCAGCTCGGGAAACTGGTCCATCAGGATCAGCGTGATCGACGGCGCCACCAGCGACATGCCGGTGGTGTAGAGCATCAAGGGCGCCACGTTCCAGAACAGCGCGGGCGGAAACAGCAGGTTGTAGAGCAGGTTGGCCGCCAGCGCAGTGAACATCACGCCGTAGCCCAGGTTGACGATCTGGCGCGCGTCGCGCCGCCCGGCCAGGCGCCCGGACAGGAAGGCGCCCAGCATGATGCCGCCCACCGCCGGGCCGAACATCCACAGGAACTGCTCCGGCCCGAGCCCCAGGTGCTGCATCAGGAACACCGGCGCCGCCGGAATGTAGACGAAGAAGCCGGCGAAGTTGAACGACACCGCCGCCGCCAACAGCTGGAACTCGCGTTTTCGGCCAACCCGGGCGTAATTGGCGAGCAGCGTGCCCAGGTGCAGGCGCTGGCGCCGCTCGTGGCCGTGCGTCTCCGGCAGCGAGAACCAGCTCATGACGAACAGCCCGAAGCCGATCAGCGCCATGAACACGAAGATCGAATGCCAGCCGAAGGCGCCGAACAGCCAACCCCCCACCACCGGCGCGATCGCCGGCGACAGCGAAAACAGCATGGTCACCTGCGACATCATGCGCTGCGCCTCGGCGCCGTCGAAACGGTCGCGGATGATGGCCCGCCCCACCACCAGGCCGGCCCCGCCGCACAGTCCCTGCAGGCCGCGGAAGATCAACAGCATGGTCAGGTTGTCGGCCAGCGCGCAGCCGACCGAGGCCACCCCGAACAACAGGGTGGTCACCAGCACCACCGGACGGCGTCCCACGGCGTCGGAAATCGAGCCGTGCCACAACATCATCAAGCCGTAGCAGAACAGGTAGACGGTGAGCGCCTGCTGGATTTCCACCGGGCTCGCGCCGAGCGAGGCGCCGATGGCGCGCATCGCCGGCAGGAAGGTATCGATCGAAAACGGCCCGAGCGTCGCCAGCAGCGCCAGCACCAGGGCCAGGCCGCGCGAACGCGTGGCGCTCGGGGAAGTAACAGTCTGTGAAGGCATCAAATCGTCGTTTTCCAAATAATCTAAAGTGGCCCGGCCGCGCGGATGGCGGCGGCTTGGCCCCGGCCAGCCTATTGGGTCACAATAGCCGTCCGCTAAAAAAGGGGAACCCCACATGATTCGCCTCTACCACAACCCGCGTTGCACCAAGTCGCGCGAGGCACTGAAACTGCTGCAGGACGCCGGCGCCGACGTCGAGATCATCGACTACCTGAAAACCCCGCCCAGCGCCGAGGAACTCGACCGGCTGCTGACGCTGCTGCAGCTGGAGCCGCGCGAGCTGATGCGCCACAAGGAGGACGAGTACCAGGCGCTGCACCTGGACGACGTCACGCTGGAGCGCCGCCACCTGATCGCGGTCATGGTCGACCACCCGCGCCTGATCGAGCGCCCGATCGCGGTACAAGGCGAACAGGCCGTGATCGGCCGACCTCCGGAGCGGGTGCTGACCCTGCTCGGGCAGTGAATCTGCCAACCAGCAAAATGTTTCTTGCGAAATAGTAACACGGTTTACTATAATCGAGCCATGAACAAATCCTTTCACCAGCTCGAACAGGCAATAGACCGTGTCGACAGCCGCTTTCCCGGCGTGCCGCGCCAGGAGGTCATCCTCACCCGGCTCTATTACCACATCATGCCGCGTCTCGGCGCCTACCTGAACGAGGCGCTCAAGGACTACGGCATTCACGAGTCGGTGTGGATGACGCTGATGACGATGTATGCCTGCCCGGACCACGTGCTGTATCCGTCCGACATCAGCGACACGCTCGACTCCTCGCGCACCAACGCCACCCGCATCTCGGACGAACTGGTGAAGAACGGCTGGGCAGAGCGCCAGCCCTGCGCCGAAGACCGCCGCAAGATCCGGCTGGTGCTGACCGACGCGGGCATCCGTTTCGTCGAGCTCATCATGCCGGTGGCGCGTGACCGCAACCGCTCGCTGTGGTCCGACTTCAGCGGGGACGAAAAAGTGCAGCTGGAGGGTCTGCTGCGCAAATTGCTCGCCCGTCTCGGCGGCTGAGCAGGAACCGGCCTGGCCGGTTTTTTGTCGATCATATAGTAACAACAGTTATTATTTTGCAAATGAATAATTGCATGACTAAGCCTCCACTCCCCCGCCCCCACTG
>NZ_JBYSWM010000020.1:0-85531 GCF_058781125.1 Pseudogulbenkiania sp. FW507-F1
GCCCAGCTCAGGACCCCGCCCCTCATGGAACTCCGTCATCTGCGCTATTTCATCGCCATCGCCGAGGAACAGAATTTCACCCGCGCCGCCGAACGCCTTGGCATCCAGCAACCCCCGCTGAGCCAACAGATCCGCCAGCTCGAACAGGAACTCGGTACGCCCTTGTTCCGGCGCCTCACGCGCAAGGTGGAACTGACCGAAGCCGGGGCGTCGTTCCTGAACGATGCCCGCGCCATCCTGGAGCAGGTCGAGCGCGCCAAAAGCAGCGTCCAGCGCTTCTCGCGGGGAGAAGCCGGCCGCATCCGCATCGGCTTTGCCGGCGCCACCTATTTCCAGCCGGAGGTGACGGCGCTGATCCGCGATTACCGCGCCCGCTACCCCGGGGTGCAGCTGTTGCCGGAGCAAAGCAACACGGCGCTGCTGGTGGAAGGACTGCGAACCGGCGAGATCGATGTCGCCTTCGTGCGCCCGCCGATCGGCGGCGCAGACGGCCTGAACACCCAGTTGCTGGTGGAAGAGGACATGCTGGTGGCGCTGCCCGCGGCGCACCGCTTGAGTCGGCAGGCAGCGCTGCCGCTGTCCGCGCTGGCGGAGGAAACCTTCATCCTGTTTCCGCGCGCGATCAGCCCGGGGCTCTACGACAACCTGATCTCGGCGTTTCACCAGGCCGGCTTCAGCCCCCGGCTCGGGCAGGAGGCGCCGCAGATTGCCTCGATCGTCCCCATGATCGACGCCGGTTTCGGCATATCGCTCGTGCCCCGTTCCGTGAGCCAGATCCGCACCGAAGGCGTCCGCTACGTGCCGATCACGGCCCCCGTTCCCGCCGCGCCGATCGGCATTGCCTACCGGCACGACCAGCACTCGGTGGCCTTGGCGCATTTTGTCGCCCTGGCGCGCGAGAAACGGCCGTACGCGCCGGCGCTGCCGGAGTAGCCCTTTCCACACAGAAAGACCTTGATCATTCTGTCTGTTGCCAGAAATCCACCCGATTTGATCGTGATCAACAGCCTACCGGCGAGTCGGTGTCAGAGTTGCAAATGGGAAATATTGCATCGGCAAGGGGGGGGTGATTGCATGTCATATTCTGAGCACAACTTGAAGGGCATCCTGACCCACGCCTCGCTTTATCAAGCCTTGGATAACGCACAGCTCGAGCGGGTGGCTGCCGCCACAAAATGCATCAGGCTCAAGAAAGACACGACGGTCGTTCAGCGCGGAGATGTTTCCCACGGCGTGTACTGGATTGTCTATGGCCAAGTATCCCTGACCTGCCTGTTTCTGAACGGAGGGGAAAAGGTCGTCGCGCTCCTGGATAGCAACAAGTGTTTCGGCATTGGTGAAATGCTGTTGAACAAGCCTTTCCTGACCAACGCGCTGACAACCGATGACGCCATGCTGCTGCTGACCCGGCCAGAACCGATTATGCAAATTGCACAGGAAAATTTTTCCTTTGCGCGTGAGATCATGACCTGCATGGGAAGGCAGTTCTACACCCTGATGGCCGATATCGAGAGTTACAGCCTCTTCTCGGCCAAGCAGAGGATGGTCCAATTTCTGATAAGACAGAGCAGCCGGCAGAATGATGCCGACACCGTGGAACTGCTGACCAACAAGAACTTGATCGCCTCACGGCTCAGCTTGACGCCGGAAACCTTCTCCCGGGTGCTGCGAGAGCTTTCGGATACCGGCGTGATATCGGTATCGGGAAAGCACATACACATACTCGATCGACAACAGATGGAGCTGTTGGCACCGGTGCCGGCGCGCAACCTGCCCATGTCCATGCCACGAGGGCTGACCGTTTGAACGGGAATCCGCACTCCCCTGCGTCCTGATTCAGCTTGCCAAGCCCGGCAAAACCGGCTACATTCGCACGCTCAAAGCAAGTGCGCGGGTGTAGCTCAATGGTAGAGCAGAAGCTTCCCAAGCTTACGACGAGGGTTCGATTCCCTTCACCCGCTCCACGACACGTCCTTTGCCGCCCAGTCACTCGATGACGCCCAGGCCCCCACCGAGCAGAACGCATGAAATGGAACTCCGGCCGGCTTTGGCTTCGCATTACCGTCTATAGTCTCCTCGCGCTGCTGACCTTGCTGGTCGTGGTGCAATCGCTGATCCTCTGGAAGTTCGACGAACACGCCGTGCGCGAAACGCTGGGCCGCGTGCTGCAGGAACAACACCGCAACGTCACCGTCCGCGGCGCGATCAAGCCGCACGTGCTGCCCTTCCCTGGCCTCGACATCGACCGCATCGACATCAGCCAACCCGGCAACGCCACCCCCGCCATCACCGTCGACCATCTGGAAGCGCGCCTGGCCTGGCTGCCGCTGTTGTTTGGCGAATTCGAGGTAAGCAAGCTGCGCGTCGACGGCCTCAAGGTACAGGTGGTGCGCCACCCCGACAGCAGCCTGTCCATCGCCGACCTGTTCCAGCGCCGCGATACCGGCCGCTTCCGCGTCAAGCTCGACACGCTGCGCCTGCGCGAGAGCGAACTCGATTATCTCGACGAATCGACCCAGCGCCACCAGACCCTGAACACGCTCAGCCTGGATGCCGACGGCCTGCGCGGCGACGCCCACCTCAGCGTCGGCGCCCTGCTCAGCGGCGGCAGGCGTCCGCTGCGGCTGGCGCTGGAGACGCCGCTGACGATCCAGGACGACCAGGTCACGCTGAGCCAGCTGCAGGCGGTGGTGATGTCCGAAGTGGAAGGGCTGGGCGAAAGCAAGCTCAACGCCAACGGCCTGCTGCGCCTCAACTTCGCCGCCCTGCAGGCCACCGGCGAACAGCTGGCGCTGACCCTGAGCAGCGACAACCCCAAGAGCGGCTTCACCCTGCGCGTGCCGGCGTTCAGCGCCAGCTTCAAGGAAATCACCACGCCGCTGGCCACCCTCGACGGCCAGCTGACCTACGGCCAGACCCACTACGAAGCCGTGGCCCGCTTCGACAACGTCAAGCTCGACGAGGCCGGTCTCAACGCCGACCACATGGCGGGCGACTTCAGCTGGAGCGTCGGCCGCCAGCGCATCAACCTCAAGCTGAACGCCCCGTTCACCCTGCTGGGCATGAACCAGATCCGCATGCAGCCCTTGTCGCTGATGGCGCAGGTGGTCACCCCGCTGCTGCCGCGCGGCCAGCTGGTCGCCAAGATGGACGGCGCGCTCGACGGCACCCTCGACGACGACCAGCTCAATCTGCGCGTGGCCGGCACGCTGGACGGCTCGGACATGGCGATCACGGTGAGCCAGTACGGCTTCCTCAAGCCGCGCCACGAGGCCACCGTCACCATCGGCAAGCTCGACCTCAACCGCTACCTGCCGGAGAGCAAGGACAACGCCGCGGTGGCGCTGTTCCAGGACACCCGGCCGATCCCGCTCGACTGGCTCGACTACGTCGACCTGAGCGGCAAGGTCACCATCGGCGAACTGGCCTTCGGCCGCTTCCGCGTCAACGACGTCACCGCCAGCGTGCTGGCCACGCCGCAGCAGCTGGCGCTGGACCAGCTGAGCGCCAGCATCTACCAGGGGCGCCTGGAAGGCAGCGTGCGGCTGCAGCGCGAACAGAAGCCGAAGCTGGAACTGAAGCAGAAGCTCAACGCCATGCACATCCGTCCGCTGTTGCTCGACCTGTTCAACTTCAGCCGGCTGGACGGCGTCGGCAGCGGCGAGGTCGACGTCCGGGCGCAGGGCACCTCGTTCGCCGAGCTGCGCAACACCATGAGCGGTACGGTGGCGATGAGTCTCAACAAGGGGGCACTGAGCGGCATCGACCTGGTGGCGGCGCTGAAGAACCTGCCCTCGGAGCTCAAGCAGTGGAACGGGGCGGCCAACCCCAACCAGAAGACCACCTTCTCCACGCTGTCGGCCAGCCTGCAGCTGGAACAGGGCGTGGCGCGCAACCAGGACCTGAAGCTGGCATCGCAGCTGGTCAACGTCAGCGGCGGCGGCAAGCTCGACCTGATCCAGAGCATCATCGACTACACCCTCGACGTGCAGGCCAACCCGCACGAGTTCAGCCGGCTCAAGGGCGTCAACGTGCCGCTCAAGATCACCGGGCCGATCAACTCGCCGGTGTACGCGCTCGACTTCAACGCCATGGTCAAGGGCAAGAAGACCGAGAGCGAGAAGCAGGACGCGCTGAAGCAGCAGTTGAAGAAGCAGATCACCACCATCCTGCCGTAACGGCAGCAAGACGAAGGCCGCACCGGATAAACCGTTGCGGCCTTTTTTGCCCCCGTACCCCGCCTTCCATTCGCCGCAAAGGTTGGCCGAAGCCGAGGCCGGCAGCCTCGGCGCGCGTCAACGCCGTCGTCGCGAGCGCCGCCCGGCCGGTTCCAGCCGGACTGATTCGACCAGGCGCAGCCGCCCCCATGGCACGCGGCACGGCACAGGACCTGGCCGAGGCGGTGCCGTCGCTTTATCCGCCAGCGCTCAGCCCTGCAGCACGCGCGTCTCCGCCAGCGCCAGCTGCTCCGGCGTGCCCAGCACCACCAGCACGTCGTCCTGCATCACCTCGAACTCCGGCTCGACCTCGCTGCGGCGGATGTGGTGACGGCGCACCGCCTTCAGCTCCACCCCCAGATCGTCCAGCCTGATCTCGCCCAGCGAATGGCCGATGGCCGCCGCCCCGGCGCACACCTGGATGCTCAAGAGGCGCGGCAACTGCGCCTCGTCCAGCCCCTCGGCGTCGTCGCTGGCACCGCGGAAGAAGCCCTTGAACAGGCTGTAGCGCTCCTCGCGCACCGCGCGGATGCGGCGCAGCACGCGGCTCAGCGGCACCCCGGTCACCATCAATGCCTGGGTCGCCAGCATCAGGCTGCCCTCCATCACCTCGGCCACCACCTCGTCGGCGCCAGCGCGGCGCAGCACGTCCATGTCGCTGTCGTCGACGGTGCGCACGATCACCGGCAGGTCGCTGCGCAAGGACTGCACCATGTTGAGGATGCGCAACGCGGCGTGGGTATCGGCGAAGGTCACCACCACCGCCTTGGCGCGCATCAGGCCGGCGGCGATCAGCACCTCCTTCTTGCCGGCGTCGCCGAACACCACCGGGTCGCCCGCCTCGCCCGCCTCGCGCACCCGGTCCGGGTCGAGGTCGAGCGCGAAGAACGGAATCGATTCGGTTTCCAGCAGACGGGCCAGAACCTGCCCGCTGCGGCCGTAGCCGCAGATCAGCACGTGGTCGCTCTTCGACATGCTCTCCACCAGCATCTGGTGCAGGTTCAGCGCCTGCATCATCCAGTCCTGCTTGATCAGGCGACGGGTGATCTTGTCGCCGTGCAGAATCAGGAACGGCGCCACCAGCATCGACAGCAGGATGGCGGCGATGGCGGCCTGCTCGGTCTGCGCCCCGATCAGCCCGAGCTTGCCCGACAGCGCCAGCAGCACAAAGCCGAATTCGCCGCCCTGCGCCAGCGCCAGCGCGCCGCGCATGGCGTCGTTGGCCTTGTGGCCGAAGGCACGCGCCAGCCCGAACACGATGCCGAGCTTGACCGGTACCAACAGCGCCACCAGCAGCAGCACTTCGCCGGCATGGGTGTACAGCACCGGCAACTGCACGCGCATGCCGACAGTGATGAAGAAGAAGCCCAACAGGATGTCGCGGAACGGCTTGATGTCCTCTTCCACCTGGTAGCGGTATTCGGTCTCCGAGATCAGCATGCCGGCGACGAAGGCCCCCAACGCCAGGCTCAGCCCGGACAGCTCGGTGAGGTAGGCCACCCCCAGCGTCACCAACAGCACGTTGATCATGAACAGCTCGCCCGAACGCTGCCGCGCCACCAGGTGGAACCACGGCCGCATCAGACGTTGGCCGAAGGACAACAGCAGCGCCATCACCGCCACCACCTTCAGCGCCGCCAGGCCGAGATCCATGCCCAGCGTGGCGCTGCCGCCGGCAAAGGCCGGCAGCAGGATCAGCAGCGGCACCACCGCCAGGTCCTGGAACAGCAGCACGCCGATCGCCAGCTGGCCGTGCGGCTGGTTGAGCTCCAGGCGCTCGGTCAGCAACTTGCTGACGATCGCGGTGGACGACATCGCCAGCGCCCCGCCCACGGCAAAGCCCGCCAGCACGGAATCGAACAGCGCGCCGATCACGCCGGCGATCAGCAGCAGGGTCGCCAGCACCTGCGCCAGGCCCACGCCGAACACCAGCTGGCGCATCGCCCTGAGCTTGGGCAGGGAAAATTCCAGCCCGATCGAGAACATCATGAACACGATGCCGATCTCACCCAGGAAGGCCGTCTCCTCGCCGTCCGGAATCAGCTGCATCACCCCCGGCCCCGCCAGGAAGCCCACCACCAGATAGCCCAACATCGGCGGCACCTTGAGGGTTCGGCACAGGGTGACGGCGAGGACGGCGCTCAACAACACGAGGACAATGGGCGCAAGCGAATGCATCGAGGATGGACTTTCCGGGGCGGTGAAGGGGTTGGCCAAACGCGCCCAAGCAAAAGATGCACCAGGCCGCGACTATTCGGATTATAACCTTGATATACTTTCACCTTATGAACAAGACAGTACAGCATGAGCGCCTGGAACAGGCGCAACGGGTACTCGAGATCGAGGCCGACGCCATCCTCGCGCTCCGCGCCCGGCTCGACGGCGCCTTCCTCGCGGCCATCGACGCCATCCTCGCCTGCGCCGGCCGCCTGGTCGTCACCGGCATCGGCAAGTCCGGTCACATCGGCCGCAAGATTGCCGCCACCCTGGCCAGCACCGGCACCCCGGCGTTCTTCGTGCACCCCGCCGAGGCCGCCCACGGCGACCTCGGCATGATCACCGACGGCGACGTGCTGCTGGCGCTGTCCAACTCCGGCGAGAGCGACGAGGTCATCGCGCTCCTGCCCGCGCTCAAGCGCAAGGACATCACCCTGATCGCCATGACCGGCCGCCCCGACTCCACGCTGGCGCGCGAAGCCGACATCCACCTCGACGCCGCGGTCGAGATGGAGGCCTGCCCGCTCGGCCTGGCGCCCACCTCCAGCACCACCGCGGCCCTTGCGCTGGGCGATGCGCTGGCGGTCACGCTGCTGGAGGCGCGCTCGTTCCGTGAAGAAGACTTCGCGCTGTCGCACCCCGGCGGCAGCCTGGGACGGCGTCTGCTGGTGCACGTGCGCGACCTGATGCACGCCGGCGACACCCTGCCGGTGGTGCAAAGCGGCACCACGCTCAAGGACGCCCTGCTGGAAATGACCCGCAAGGGGCTCGGCATGACCGCGGTAGTCGACGCTTCGGCCAACCTGGTCGGCATCTTCACCGACGGCGACCTGCGCCGCACCCTGGACAAGACCCTCGACCTCTCCGGCCTCGCCATCGACGACGTGATGTTCCGCCAGCCGCGCACCATCAGCGCCGAACGGCTGGCCTCGGAAGCGGTCAAGCTGATGGAAACCCACAAGGTCAACGGCCTGCTGGTCGTCGACGACGCCGGCCACCTGGTCGGTGCGCTCAACATGCACGACCTGCTCCAGGCCCGGATCGTATAAGGACACGCATGCAAACGATTCACGAACTCGCCCGCAAGGTGCAACTCCTGATCATGGACGTCGACGGCGTCCTCACCGACGGCCGCATCTTCTTCACCCCGGACGGCGAAGAAATCAAGGCCTTCAACACCCTCGACGGCCACGGCCTGAAGATGCTGCAGAGCACCGGTGTCAAGCTCGCCATCATCACCGGCCGCGCCGCGCGCTGCGTCGAGCACCGCGCGCGCGGGCTGGGCATCGACTACTACTTCCAGGGCGTCGAGAACAAGGTCGGCGCGTTTCAGACCCTGCTCACCCAGGCCGGCGTCGACGCCGACGCCTGCGCCTACATCGGCGACGATGTGGTCGACCTGCCGGTGATGCGCCGCGTTGGTCTCGCTGTGGCGGTGCCCGACGCCCCCAGCCTGGTGCGCCAGAACGCCCACTACGTCACCGGCTTCGGCGGCGGCCAGGGCGCTGTGCGCGAACTCTCCGAGCTCATCATGCAGGCCCAGGGCAGCTTCGATGAGGTGATGAACAGGTACCTGGCATGATCCTGCGCGCCCAGCGGCTATTTCCCATCGTCCTCCTGGCCCTGACCGGCCTCTTGACGTTCTGGCTCGACCAGATCTCGCGCTGGACGCCGGAGACGCGCGCGCTCGACCCGAACAAGCCCGAATTCGTCGCCGAGCACTTCACCGCCCTGCGCTACGACACCACCGGCAAGGTACAAGACCAGCTCAGCGCCCAGCGCATGTGGCAGTACCCGGGCAAAGACGACCTGTTCTTCGACGCCCCCACGCTGCAGGTCTTCGCCGCCGGCGTGCTGCAGTACGACGTGCGCGGCCAGACCGGTCGTTACAACAACAAGACCCGCCAGGCCTTCTTCGACCGCCAGGTGACGCTGTTCAAGCCGGCCGACGCGCAGCGCCCGGAAACCCGCGTCGACACCTCGGTGATGTACGTCGACCTCGACAAGCGTCTGGCCCGCTCCGCGGCCCCGGTCACCATCCATTACGGCACGTCGGTAGCCCGTTCGGTCGGCTTCACCTACGACCAGCGCGCCGGCCTGCTGAAACTGCTCTCGAATGCAAGGGTCGTCTATGCGAAATAAATTCACCCTGACGCTGGCCGTGCTGGCCGGACTGTGCAGCGCCACGGCCGCTCTGGCGGAAAAAGCCGACCAGAGCAAACCAATCGAAATCAACGCCAACAGCGGCACCCTCGACCAGCTCAAAGGCCACACCGTGTGGGAAGGCAACGTCGTGGTGACGCAGGGCACGCTGCGCGTCAACGCCGACCGCGTCGTCGTCACCCGCGACGACAAGGGCAACCAGACGGTGCAGGCCACCGGCAAGGTGGTCACCTTCCGCCAGAAAATGGACGGCAAGGACGAATACATCGAAGGCCAGGCCAGCCGCCTCGACTACACCGGCATCACCAACACCGCCGTGCTCACCGGCAACGCCCGCGTCAAGCGCGGCGAAGACCTGGTGATCGGCGACGTCATCACCTACAACACCCAGAGCCAGACCTACCAGGTCAAGGGCGGCGCCGCCACCGGTCCCAACAAGGGCCGCATCACCGTCATCCTGCAACCGCAAACCACCGGACAGCAGCCATGAACGCCAGCGTACTGAACGTCACCGGGCTGAAGAAGCGCTTCAAGAAGCGCACCGTGGTCAAGGACGTCTCGCTCAACATTGAAAGCGGCGAGGTGATCGGCCTCCTGGGGCCCAACGGCGCCGGCAAGACCACCAGCTTCTACATGATCGTCGGCCTGGTCAGCGCCGACGACGGCCGCATCCAGCTCGACCAGCAGGACATCACCCACTTCCCGATGCATCAGCGCGCCCGCCTCGGGCTGGGCTACCTGCCGCAGGAAGCATCGATCTTCCGCAAGATGACCGTGGACGAAAACGTCCGCGCCATCCTCGAGATCGCCGGCCTCAAGGGCGAGGAGCTGGAACAGGAACTGACGCTGCTGCTGGACGACCTCAACATCGCCCACCTCCGGGAAAGCAACGCGCTGGCCCTGTCCGGCGGCGAGCGCCGCCGCGTCGAGATCGCCCGCGTGCTGGCCACCCGCCCGCGCTTCATCCTGCTCGACGAACCTTTCGCCGGGGTCGACCCGATCGCCGTGATCGACATCCAGAAGATCATCTCCTTCCTCAAGGAGCGCGGCATCGGCGTACTGATCACCGACCACAACGTGCGCGAAACGCTGCGCATCTGCGACCGCGCCTACATCATCAGCGACGGCGCCGTGCTGGCCTCCGGCAAACCGCAGGCCCTCGTCGACAATGAAAAAGTTCGCCAGGTCTACCTGGGCGAACATTTCCACCTGTAACCGCCATGAAGCAGTCGCTACAGCTCAAGGTCTCGCAGCAGCTCACGCTGACCCCGCAACTGCAGCAGTCGATCCGGCTGCTGCAACTGTCCACCGTCGACCTGCAAACCGAAGTCGAGCGCTTCCTGCAGGACAACCCGCTGCTGGAACGGGGCGACGAGCCCGTCGCCGACAGCGCCCCGGCCGAGACCGCTGGCGGCGAGGCCGAGCCCGAACGCCAGGAACCGGAACGCGAGGACAACAGCAGCGGCGAACTCACCGACTGGGGCAGCGGCAGCCGGCGCGGTGAAGACGGCGACGATTACGACCCGATGGCTAACGTGCCGCGCCCGGTCACGCTGCGCGAACACCTGCTGGCGCAGCTGGGCGAAATCGCCCTGCCCGAGCGCGACTGCGCCATCGTGCAGCTCTTGATCGAGGAACTGGACGAAGACGGCTACCTCACGATCGACCTGCAGGAACTGGCCGCCTCGCTGCCGCTGGAACTGGGCATCGAGGAAGACGAACTGGCGTTCGGTTTGAAACTGCTGCAGCAGTTCGAACCGCAGGGGGTCGGCGCCCGCTCGCTGTCCGAATCGCTGGCGCTGCAGCTGGCCCAGTTGCCCGACAGCACCCTGGGCAAGGCCCTGGCGCATGCCATCGTCCGCGAGCACCTGACCCTGCTCGGCAATCGCGACTACACCCGGCTCAAGCGTCTCTTCGACGTCAGCGACGCCGAACTGAAGCAGGCCCAGGCCCTGATCGCCCGCCTCAACCCGCGCCCGGCCTCCGGTTTCGGCGTCGACGACACCCGCTACATCATCCCGGATATCGCCGTGCGCCGCGTCAAGGGGCGCTGGCGCGCCGAGCTCAACAACGCCGCCGTGCCGCGCCTGCGCGTCAACCAGATGTACGCCCAGATGCTCAGCGAAAACCGCGGCGGCGGCGGTGAAATGAGCTCGCGTCTACAGGAGGCAAAATGGCTGGTGAAGAATATTCAGCAACGATTTGACACTATCCTGAAAGTGGCGGAATCTATAGTCGAAAGACAGCAAGCGTTCTTTGAACACGGTGAAGTAGCCATGCGTCCACTCATCCTGCGCGACATTGCGGATGAGCTGGAACTGCACGAATCCACGGTCTCCCGTGTGACGACGCAGAAATACCTGCTGTGCCCGCGCGGCTTGTTCGAGCTGAAGTATTTCTTCGGCAGCGCACTGGAAACGGACAGCGGCGGCGAGTGCTCGGCCACCGCCATCAAGGCGCACATCCGCCAGATGATCGACGCCGAAAACCGCGCCAAACCCCTCTCCGACAGCGCCCTGGCCGACGAGCTCGCGAAACAGGGCATACAGGTTGCAAGACGCACCGTAGCGAAGTATCGTGAAGCCATGCAGATTCCACCGGTCAATCTGCGCAAGGTCCTCTGACCTTGGATTGAATCATCAGCATGCCCGGCAGCATCCGCCGGGCAGCCAACACAAGAAGGAGTAAGGTATGAACCTCAAAGTAACCGGTCTCCACCTCGACGTTACCCAACCGCTGCGTGATTACATCGAAAGCAAGCTCGAACGCATTACCCGTCATGTCGACCACGTGATCGACGTGGCGGTGACCCTGTCCGTGGACAAGCTGGTCCAGAAGGCCGAGGTCAACGTCCATCTCTCCGGCAAAGACATCCACGTCGAAGCCACCGAGTCGGACATGTACGCCGCCATCGACCTCCTGATGGACAAGCTGGATCGACAGGTTCTCAAGCACAAGGAAAAGCTGAGCGAACACCGGGCCATTCCGACACCGGCCCCGGCACCAGAAGCCACACTCTAAGCCCTTGATTGATAAAGCGGGAACCATCAGGTTCCCGCTTTGCTTTGCACAGTCCTTTCTCTGTCACACCAAAGCAACTAGAATCGTCGGGTTTTTGGCAGCTCTCAACAGACCCCTATGAGCCTGATCGGCAAAATCCTAACTCGGGACAACGTCCTGCTCGACCTCGACGTGGCCAGCAAGAAGCGCGTCTTCGAGCAGGTAGGCCTCCTGATCGAGAACACCCGCGGCATCGCGCGCAGTGAAGTGTTCGAGTGCCTGTTCGCCCGCGAGAAGCTCGGTTCCACCGGGCTCGGGCAAGGTGTGGCCATTCCGCACGGCCGCGCCCGTGGTCTGAAAGAGGCGGCCGGCGTACTGATCCGCCTCAAATCGGCGATTCCCTTCGACGCCCCGGACGGCAAGCCGGTACAGATCCTGTTCGTGCTGCTGGTGCCGGAACAGGCCACCGACCTGCACCTGCAGGTGCTGTCGGAACTGGCCCAACTTTTCTCCAGCCGGCCGCTGCGCGAAAAACTGCTCGCCGCCCAGAATGCCGACGAGCTCTACACCCTGCTGACCGAATGGTCTCCCAATGCCTAGCATAAGCGTTCGCAAGCTCTACCACGACAACCAGCACAAACTGAACCTGAGCTGGGTTGCCGGGACCGGCGGAGCCGACAACCTGATCGGCAACGACGAGCAGCGTCCGCTGCTGGCGCTGGTGGGCCACCTCAACTTCATCCACCCCAACCGGGTGCAGGTGCTGGGCCTGGCCGAAGTCGAGTACCTCGACCGCCTGGAACAGTCGGCCGCCAAGACCGCGCTCGACCAGCTGTTCCACAAAAGCATGTCGGTGGTGATGGTGGCCAACGGCCAGCCGGTGCCCAAGCTGCTGCGCGACTACTGCCACACCCACAACGTGCCGCTGATGACCACGCCGCTGGAGAGCCCCTACCTGATGGATGTGCTGCGCATCTATCTGGCGCGCGCGCTGGCGGTCTCGACCGTGCTGCACGGAGTGTTCCTCGACGTGCTGGAAATCGGCGTGCTGATCATGGGCGATTCGGCCATGGGCAAGAGCGAACTGGCGCTGGAACTGATTTCGCGCGGTCACGGCCTGGTGGCCGACGACGCCGTGGAACTCTACCGCATCGGGCCGGAAACCCTGGAAGGGCGCTGCCCGCCGCTGTTGCGCGACTTCCTCGAAGTACGCGGCCTGGGCATCCTGAACATCCGCACCATCTTCGGCGAAACCGCGGTGCGGCCGAAGAAGGTGCTCAAGCTGATCATCCACCTGGTCAAGGCCAACGACCAGGCGATGCAGGCGCTCGACCGCCTCAACATCCAGTCGGAGACGCAGGACATCATCGGCGTCATGGTGCGCAAGGTGGTGCTGCCGGTCGCCGCCGGCCGCAACCTGGCGGTACTGGTTGAAGCCGCCGTGCGAAACTATATTCTTCAATTACGCGGTATCGACAGCACCCGCGAGTTCATCGAACGGCATACCAACTTCCTCAGGGAACAAGAGCATGCGCCTGATACTGATTAGCGGCCTGTCCGGCTCGGGTAAATCGGTGGCGTTGCGTGCCCTGGAAGACGCCGGCTACTACTGTGTCGACAACCTCCCGGCCACCATGTTGCGCGAGGCGGTCGCGATCTACGCCACCTACGGCTACGAGCGCATCGCCATCAGCGTCGATACCCGCTCAAGCCCCTCGCTCGGGGCCTTGCCGGTGGAAATGCAGAAACTGCGCGAACGCGGCATCGACGTGCGCCTCTTGTTTCTCGAATCCAAGACCGACACCCTGGTCAAGCGCTTCTCCGAAACCCGCCGCCGCCACCCGCTGTCCGGCTCCGGCCTGACGGTGGAAGAGTGCATCCGCAAGGAGCAGGAACTGCTCGAGAGCATCCGCGAACTGGGGGCGCGTCTCGACACCAGCGAGCTGTCGGCCAATACCTTGCGCAGTTGGGTCAACGACCTGGTCGAGGCCGACGACAACCGTCTGACCATTATCTTCGAGTCGTTCGGTTTCAAGCACGGCGTGCCGCTCGACGCCGACTTCGTGTTCGACGTGCGCTGCCTGCCCAACCCCTACTACGACAACACCTTGCGCCCGCTCACCGGGCAGGACGCGCCGATCGCGGCCTACTTCGCCCAATATCCGATGGTGGACGAGCTGCTCGGCGACATCCGCCAGTTCGTCGCCAAGTGGCTGCCGGCGTTTCGCCAGGACAACCGCAGTTACCTGACGGTGGCGATCGGCTGCACCGGCGGCCAGCACCGCTCGGTCTTCATCGCCGAAGCGCTCGCCAGGAGCTTTTCCAGCGAGCAGGTCCTGCTGCGCCACCGCCAGCTCTCCCGGGACGCATGAGCCGCCTGGTCCGGCCCGGAGACTGGCTGGTCCTGCTGGGCGGAGCAGTGCTGACCGGCTGGCTCGCCTGGCAGCTGTGGGGGCAGGGACAGGCGCGCAGCGTAACGATACGCGCTGGCGGGCAACGGGTCGCCAGCCTGAGCCTGCTGCACAACCGGCTGGTGCCGGTGCAGGGCCCACTGGGGGTGACCGTGGTCGAGATAGCGGGCGGCAAGGCGCGCATCAAGCAGGATCCCAGCCCGCGCCAGTACTGCGTGCATCAGGGCTGGCTGTCGCGAGCGGGACAGGTCGCGATCTGCCTGCCCAACGCCACCAGCATCGAACTGACCGGGCCCGATCAGCCTTATGACAGCCTCAACTTCTGACACCCGCTGGCTCTACGCCCAGCCGCACGACCACCGCATTGCGCGGCTCGCCGCGCTGGCCATCGTGCTGGCCGTGGTGGATGCCGGCATCCCATCGCCGCTGCCCGGCGTCAAGCCTGGGCTGGCCAACATCGTCACGCTGCTGGCGCTGGAGACGCTGGGCTGGCGCGCCGCGGTGTGGGTCAGCCTGCTGCGCATCCTCGGTGCCGGCCTGCTGCTGGGCAGCCTGCTCACCCCCGGTTTCTTTCTCGGCCTCGCCGGCGGCGTCGCCAGCCTGGCCGGGCTCGGTCTGACAAGGGCCTGGCCGAAGCGCTGGTTCGGCCCGGTCAGCGCCAGCCTGGTGGCGGCGTTCTGCCATATCGGCGGTCAGCTGCTGCTGGCGCGCGCCTGGCTGATCCCGTCCGACAACATCCTGTATTTCGTCCCGGCGTTCGCCCTGGCCGCCCTGCTCAGCGGGCTGGTCAACGGCATCATCGCCGGCAAGCTTCTGGAAGGATCCCCATGCGCCCCGTCCACACCGTCACCGTCGCCCTGACCGGCGCCTCCGGCCTGCCCTACGGCCTGCGCCTGATCGACTGCCTGATCCAGGCCGGCAAGCGGGTCTGGGTGCTGTCGTCGCAGGCCGCCCAGGTCGTGGCGCGCCAGGAGATGCAGCTCAGCCTGCCGTCGCGCCCGGCCGAGCTGCGCGACTGGCTCGCCGAACGCAGCGGCGCCGCCCCCAGCCAGCTCGAGGCCTTCGGCCGCGAGGAGTGGTTCGCCCCGGTGGCGTCGGGCTCCAACCCGGCCGATGCCATGGTGGTGTGCCCCTGCTCGATGGGCACGCTCGCCGCCATCGCCCACGGCATGTCGGACAACCTGATCGAGCGCGCCGCCGACGTCACCATCAAGGAAGGCCGCCGTCTGATCCTGGTGCCGCGCGAAACGCCGCTGTCGGTCATCCACCTGGAAAACATGCTGAAACTGGCCCGGCTCGGCACGGTGATCCTGCCCCCGGCTCCCGGCTTCTACACCCACCCGCAAAGCGTGGATGACATGGTCGATTTCATCGTGGCGCGGATACTGGATCAACTCGGGGTCGCGCACACGCTGCTGCCGCGCTGGGGAGAACAAGGCGGGGAGCCGGCCGATGCGAACTGACGCGATACTGAGTCTGGCCGCGCTGCGTCAGCTGGAACAGGATGCGGCCCACCACGGTCTCGACCTGATGGCGCAGGCCGCCCGCGCCACCGCCGACTGGGTAGGGGGGCACCTGCCCCCGGGTGCGCGCGTGCTGGTCGCCGCCGGTCCGGGCAACAACGGTGGCGACGCGCTGCAGGCCGCGCTGCTGCTGCACCAGCGCGGCTACCACGTCGAGCTGCTGCTGCCCGCCATACCGACCTCCCCCGCCACCCAAGCCGCCTTGCAGGCGCTGCTGGCGGCCGGCCTGCAGCCGCGCTCCACGTTGGCCGAAGACGCCCCGCCGCCAGACCTGATCATCGACGGGCTGTTCGGCATCGGCCTCGCGCGCGACTTCGCCGCACCGTGGCTGGATACCATCCGCCAGCTCAACGCATTGGCCATTCCAGTCCTGGCACTGGACACCCCTTCTGGCCTCGACCCGTACCGCGGCACCGTCGCCAACGTTGCCATCCGTGCCAGCCACACACTGACGTTCCTCAGTTACAAACCGGGGCTCTACATGGCGGCTGGCGCCGACCTGGCAGGGCAGGTCGAGCTGGCGCCGCTGGACTACCCCAGCGAACTCTGCCCCGCTGCAGAGGGCGAGTTGAGCCGCCCGCTGGCCCTGCTGCCGGCACGCGCCAACGACAGCCACAAGGGACGCTTCGGCTGCGTGCTGGTGATCGGCGGCGCGCGCGGCATGCTCGGCGCCCCCCTGCTCGCCGGACGCTCCGCCTACGCGGGCGGCGCCGGCAAGGTGCATCTGGCGACACTGGATGACCGCTTGGCCGTCGATCCGGCGGCTCCCGAGCTGATGATCCAGGCGCTCGAGCCGAGCACCACGCTGCCCCGTGCCGACACCGTCGCCATCGGCCCCGGGCTGGGGCAAGGCAGCTGCGCCCGCCAGTGGCTGGCCAGGCTACTCGACACCGACGTCCCGCTGCTGCTGGATGCCGATGCACTAAACCTGCTGGCCGGCGACAGTGCGCTGCAACAGGTGCTGAGCCGGCGCCAGGGGGAGACCGTCCTCACCCCCCATCCGGCCGAGGCCGCGCGCCTGCTGGCGTGCAGCACGGCCGAGGTGCAGGCCGACCGGCTCGCTGCCGCACGAACGCTAGCGCAGCGCCTCGACAGCGTCGTGGTGCTCAAGGGGGCCGGCAGCCTGATCGTGCGCCCCGACGGCTATTACCGGCTCAACACCAGCGGCGGCCCGGCGCTGGCGGTGGCCGGCCAGGGCGACGTGCTGAGCGGGCTGGTGGCCGCCTTGCTGGCGCAGGGACTGGCCGCGTTCGACGCCGCCGCGCTGGGGGTGCACCTGCACGGACTGGCGGGCGATGCCTATACCCGCGCCGAGCAAGGCCCGGTCGGGCTCACGGCTGCCGCGACCGTGCCGCTGTTGTCGCGCATGATCAACCAGGCGCGCACAGGCGTACACGGCTGAGTCGGACGGTCATTGTATCCAGTCTCCAATGATGGCCAGTCCTAAGGTCAGCCGCTACAATCGGGCAACCCCACCCCATCCAGGAGTCCCCTTTGAGTCGCCAAAAGCAAGCCTACGCTTACGGCCTGTCCGCCGTGCTGGCGTGGTCGACCGTGGCCACCGCCTTCAAGATCAGCCTGGCGCACCTCAGCCCGGCGCAACTGGTACTCTACAGCACCGCGTTCTCGCTGCTGTCGCTGCTGCTCATCCTGTTGTGCCAGGGCCGCCTCGGCGAATTGAAAACCGCGTTCGGCCAACATTGGCGACGCTCGCTGATCCTGGGCGCGATCAACCCCTTCCTCTACTACCTGATCCTGTTCCAGGCTTACTCGCTGCTGCCGGCACAGGAAGCCCAGGCGATCAACTACACCTGGGCGCTGACCATGACGCTGCTGGCGGTGCCGCTGTTGAAACAGCCGCTGAAAGGACGCGATGCGCTGGCGGCGCTGATCTGCTATCTCGGCGTGCTGGTGATCGGCACGCGCGGCGAGCTGCTGACGCTGCATTTTTCCAGTCTGGCCGGGGTCGGCTGCGCCCTGCTCTCCACGCTGCTGTGGGCCGCCTACTGGATTTTCAACACGCGCGACCAGCGTGAACCGGTGTTGGGGCTCACGCTCAACTTCCTGCTGGCCTTGCCCCTCATCGTGATCTGGTGCGCGCTCAGCGGCGAACTGCGCCCCGTGGCCTGGCAGGGGATCGCGGGTGCCGCCTACGTCGGCGCGCTCGAGATGGGCTTCACCTTCGTCATGTGGCTCACGGCGATGAAACTGACCAGCAGCACCGCCAAGATCGCCAACCTGATCTTCCTGTCGCCGCTGCTGTCGCTGGTGCTGATCTGGCTGGTGATCGGCGAGCCCATCCTCGGCTCGACCCTGATCGGACTCGGCCTGATCCTCTCCGGCCTGTTACTGCAAAAGCTGCCGACCAGAAACGCCGCGGCGGCGCACGCCAGCTGAAATGGACCGGGCTGCCGGCCTGGCCCGCCCCTTCCGTCACTCCCTTCCCACCGGCGCCATGGCCACCGTCCCGATCATGGCGGCTACCCCGCCCCTGGCCATGCCGGAGACCGCGTCGTCGAGCCGCACCGTGCGCGGGACCATCCGGCGGCCTCTGTCGCTGAACACCCTCGCCCGATACGGTGCCGTCCTCCGGGCCTCGGGCAGCGCGCTCGAGGACACCGCCACGCGCCTTGTCGGTGCGGCGTCCCGCCTGCGTTCGCGACAGGCGACATCACCCGGCCCGTCGCCGCAACCCGGCAGCCTCCCGGCAGTAGCAGCGAGGATGCCACTCGTGGCCGTGGCCCCTGCCGTCGTCCCCTGCCATTCCAGGGCCCGGGCCGGAACGCCTGACAGCAGCAGCATCAGCCCGGCCAGCAATGTTCTCGTTCTCATGACAAGTCCCTCGCAACACGGTGCCTGAACCAGCAGCGATCGTATTTACCCTACCCGATTTGTGTTTTTTTGCTTTTACATGGTCAACATATAGGATAAAAGACACGGCTAGTGCAGAAAGGGGTTATGCGTACGTTCACAGGAAAACTGGCAATCTGGCTGCTCGGCGGCGCCACCCTGCTGCTCACAGGGCTGGGCGTGGTCTGCAACGATTACAGCCGGCGACAGGATCAAAGCGAGTACATGGCGCTCAGAAAGTCGCTGACCAATCGACTGGAGCTCACCTTGCCGCATGGCGTCTGGCAACTCGACGAACCCTACCTGCGGCAGCTGCTCGACGCCGAGCTGGCCTGGTCGGCGGTGGAGGCCATCCGCATCCAGGGCGATGCCGGGCTCAATCTCGGCCGTATCCGCGATGGGCGCGCCGTGCGCGACATGACGCCGGCCGACCAGCCGCCGGCGGACGACCGGCTCAGCTTTGCCATCACCTACCTGAAGCAGGAACAGCTCGCCCAGGCCACGGTCTACCTGAGCCGCGAATCGCTGCGGCTCAAGGAGCAGCAACGCCGTCTCGACCTGCTGCTGCAGGTGCTGCTGGTGGACGGGGGGCTGTGGCTTCTGCTGCGCTACGCCCTGCAGCGCCACCTGCGGCAACCGCTCGACCAGCTGCGACAACAGCTGGAGAAGGCGCTAGCCCAGAGCGCACCAGAACCCGCCGCCGACAACACCGGCGCCGTCAGCCAGGAGTTCGCCCCCCTTCTCGACAGCGCGCGGCGCCTTGGCGAGCAACGGCGCCTCGACCTCGTCACCCTGCAGCGTGCCGATGCCCGAGCACAGGAAGAGAAGCAGCGCGCCCAACAGGCCTTCCAGCAGCTTGAGCTGGCACAACAGACCCTGGAGGAAAGCGAGAACCTGGCCACGTTGGGGCGGCTTGGGGCCGACGTCGCCCATGAAATCAACACCCCGATCGGGGTCACGTTGAGCACCGCCTCCAGCCTCGCCAACACCACCCATTACCTGACGGAGAGCCTTAACGCCGGGACCATCAAGAAGAGCGAATTCCTGGACTATCTGGCGCATACCGAAGAGAGCTGCCAGCTACTGCTCTCCAGTGCGGAACGCGCGGCGGACCTGGTCCACAGCTTCCGCCAGATCGCACAGGACCAGACCGGCGAGACGCGGCGCCAATTCCCGCTGACGGCCTACCTGGAAGAAATCGTCCGCAACCTGAAGCCACAGCGCGAGAGCACCAACCTGGACATCGAACTGCACGGGGAACTCGACGTGCTGATGGACAGCTATCCGGGTGCACTGTTCCAGGTGGTGAGCCAGTTGCTGGAGAATGCCACGCTCCACGCCTTCCAAGCGGGACAACGTGGGCGGATACGGCTGGAGAGCGCCTTGCGGGACGAGCGGCACGTCCGCATCAGCATCAGCGACAGCGGTTGCGGCATCGCTCCGGAAAACCTGGACCGGGTGTTCGAGCCGTTTTTCACCACCCGCGGCGGACAGGAACACCGCGGGCTCGGGCTCTACCTTGCCAACAGCAAGGCACGCCAGCCGCTGGGCGGCACCCTGACGGTGGCAAGCCAGCCGGGCCAGGGCTCGGTCTTCACCCTGGACATTCCCTGCCAGGCGCCTTTCTGAACCAGGGCGTAGCCTGAAGGGCCTGCGCAGCCCCCCAGGCGCAAAAAAAGGACGGCCTGACCGTCCTTTTTCATCGTCTTGCCGTCTCGATCAACCCAAAGCGGCAAAGACCTGGTCGCGTACCGCTTCTACCGCCTGGGTGCCGTCGATCTTGACGTATTTCGGCGCCGTAGCGTCGCCAGCAGCGGCCTGTTGCGAGTAGTAGCCAACCAGCACTTCGGTCTGCTCGTGGTAGACCGCCAGACGCTTGAGCACGGTTTCTTCCTTGTCGTCGTCGCGCTGGATCAGCTCTTCGCCGGTGACGTCGTCACGACCTTCCGCCTTGGGCGGGTTGTACTTGACATGGTAGGTGCGGCCGGAAGCCACGTGCACGCGGCGGCCGGACATGCGGTCGACGATCAGAGCGTCCGGCACGTCGATTTCCACCACGTAGTCGATGGCGACGCCGGCTTCCTTCATCGCTTCGGCTTGCGGAATGGTGCGCGGGAAACCATCGAACAGGAAACCGTTGGCGCAGTCGGCTTCGGCGATGCGCTCCTTGACGAGACCGATGATGATGTCGTCACGCACGAGGCCACCCTCGTCCATGATCTTCTTGGCTTCCAGGCCCAGCGGGGTACCCGCCTTCACCGCGGCGCGCAGCATGTCGCCGGTGGAGATTTGCGGAATGCCGAACTTTTCCTTGATGTAGTTGGCCTGGGTGCCCTTGCCGGCGCCCGGAGCGCCCAACAGAATCATTCTCATGAATTACTCTCCCGTCAAAGTTTGCGTTTCGTCTTTTGTGCTAATCGTTTTTCGAGCGGGCGGCGAACAGAGTACGCACCCGCTCGAGATCATCTGGCGTATCGACTCCGGCTGGCGGCGCGTCGGCGACGGTGGCCACCATGATGGGGTAGCCGTGCCACAGCACGCGCAACTGCTCCAGCGCCTCGAACGTTTCCAGCGGCGCAGGCGTCAGCGAAGTGTAGGTAGAGAGAAAACCCGCCTGGTAGGCGTACATGCCGATGTGCCGCAGAACCGGTAGCTCGGGCGGCAAAACGTTCACATCCTGAGCGAACGCATCTCGGGCATAGGGGATGGGTGCCCGACTAAAATAAAGAGCACGGCCGGTCCGGTCAAGCACCACTTTCACGACGTTGGGATTAAACACGTCGGCGGCACAGTGGATGGGGTGCGCCAGCGTCGCCATCGGCACGCCGGATTCGGCCATCAGGCCGGCCAGGCGGTCGATCAGCGCCGGATCGATCAGCGGTTCGTCGCCCTGCACGTTGACGATGATCTCGTCCGCGGCCAGGCTGAGCGTGGCGGCGACCTCGGCCAGGCGATCGGTGCCGCTGGCATGGTCTGCCCGGGTCATCACCGCGCGTACGCCGTGAGCGGTGCACGCCGTGACGATATCCGGATGATCGGTGGCGACGATCACCGCGCGCGCTGCCGACTTGGCAGCCTGCTCGGCCACCCGTACCACCATCGGCTTGCCGGCGATGTCGGCCAGCGGCTTGCCGGGCAGCCGGCTCGACGCCATGCGCGCCGGGACCACCACGGTAAAGCCGCGGCTCATTCCACCTCTTCCTCGGCCGGCAGCTCGCGCGCCTCGCTCTCCAGCATCATCGGGATGCCGTCGCGGATGGGAAACGCCAGCCGGTCGCCCTTGCACACCAGCTCCTGTTCGGCCTTGCGGTACACCAGCGGGCCCTTGCACAGCGGGCACACCAGAATGTCGAGAAATTTAGCGTCCATGTCGTATCTTCAATCGGGCAAGAATCCAGTCGGCAAGGTCCGGGGCGAGCCGCGCCCGGACCGGCAGGACCCATAGTCTAGCACGATTGACGCAGTGCAACTTGACGGCGTCCTTGGCCGTCACCAGTACTGCATCGGCATCGTCCGGAATGTCCTGCTGCTGGAAAGCGTGGTGGTCGGGAAAAGCGAGCCGCCGGCCGGGATCGAGGCCCAGTTGTTCGAGGGTGCGGAAAAAACGTTCGGGATGGCCGATGCCGGCGAGCGCCACCAGCCGTTCGCCGGCGAAATCGGCGGCACGGCGCGTCCGCTCCGGCTCGGCCAGCGAGACGAAGGCGCCCGGCTCCAGCGTCATGGCAAAGCGCGGCACCGCGTCGGGCAGCCAGCGCGCCTCACCAGCCAACGCGCCGTTGAGCACGATCGCGTCGACCGAACGCAGCCGGCCGGCCGCCTCGCGCAGTGGCCCGTTGGGCAGCAGGCGGCCGTTGCCGATGCCGCGTGCGCCATCCAGCACCACCAGCTCCAGGTCGCGCCCCAGCCGGTAATGCTGCAGGCCGTCGTCGCTGAGAATCAGCTCCACCTCGGGATGGCGGTCGAGCAACAGGCGCCCCGCCGCGGCGCGGTCACGCCCGACCACCACCGGGGCGCCCCCGGCGGCCATCAGCAGCGGCTCATCGCCGACCTCGGCCGCCGTGGAGTGGGGCCCGACTTCGGTTGGAGCCTCGTGCTGGCCGCCATAGCCGCGGCTGATCACCCCGACCGCCACGCCACGCGCCCGGAACGCCTCGATCAGCGCCAGCGTCAGTGGCGTCTTGCCCACCCCGCCGACGTTGATGTTGCCGATCACGACGACCGGGACGGGCAGACGCTCGCAGCGGAACACGCCGCGACGGTAGAGGGTGCGACGCAGCGCCGACACGGCGGCGAACAGCCCCTCCAGCGGGGCGAGCAGCACGGTCAGCCAGGCGCGGGGATGGTACCAGTGGCGCTCGATCGCCTTCACGGCCGAGCGTCGGAAGGGAGTTGCGTGGCGAAGGTCAGTTGGGTCAGCCCGGCCAGCCGCGCCGCCTCCATCACCCCCACCACCGACTGGTGGCTGGCCTTGGCGTCGGCGTTGATCACCACCACCACGGCATGCTTGCCGGCGGCCAGGTCCTTCAGGCGCGCCACCAGACCGTCGCGATCACCGGCCGGCAGCTTGACCTCGCCCACCATCATGTCGCCGGCGGGCGACACCGCCACGTCGATCTCGTTGCTCTTTTCCGCCTGTGCCGCGCCCTGCGCCGCCGGCAGGTTGATCTTCAGTTCGGAATAGCGCGAATAGGTGGTGGTGACCATCAGGAAGATCAGGATCACCAGCAGCAGGTCGATCAGAGGGATGAAGTTGATTTCCGGTTCTTCCCGGTGCCGGCCACGTCGAAAGTTCATGCCGCGCCTCAGTGGTTGCCGTTGCCGTTCTTGCGCTCGCCGTGCAGCACTTCCACCAGCTTCACCGCCTGCGACTCCATGTCGACCAGCAGGGCGTCGACCTGGGCGCGGAAATGGCGGTAGAACATCATGCTGGGGATCGCCACGATCAGGCCGAACGCGGTGTTGTAGAGCGCCACGGAAATGCCGTGCGCCAGTGCGGTAGGATTGGTGCCGGACGGTGCCTGCGAACCGAAGATCTCGATCATGCCGATCACCGTGCCGAGCAGCCCCAGCAGCGGCGCCATGGCGGCGATGGTGCCGAGCGTGGTGAGGTAGCGTTCCAGTTGGTGCGCCACCAGGCGTCCCTCGTCCTCGATCGACTCTTTCATGACCTCACGGCTGGCATCGGCGTTGCGCAGCCCGGCGGCGAACAGCCGCCCCAGCGGCGAATGCTGGCCCAGCAACTGCAGCAGTTCCTGCGTTGCGCCGGCGCGGCGATATTCCTGCAAGGTCTGCCCCAGCAGCCCCTGCGGCGCCACCAGCGACTGACGCAAGCTGAAAAAACGCTCGAAAATGATGGTCAGCGAGATGACGGAGGCGACGATAATGGCCCAGATGGGCCAGCCTGCCGCTTCGATGATGGACCCCACAGGCATTCTCCAAGACGTATCACAAACGGTAGACTGTAGCCGGTTTGCCCGGGGTTCGGCAACCGCTCGGCAGCAGCTGCCACGTGGCTCCAAGAGAGATGGCTAAACCATGAATTTATAAGGGGAATTCCGGATCATCCACAAAAGCTGTGGATAAAATTGTGGACAAGCCTGGGAAAAATACCCGGAAGGATTGCCAGGCAAGGCTCCCCACGTTCTCGCCCACACATTGAGCACAACGACTAAGTCGTTGATTACATTGAATACGCACTACGCACAATGCGGCACGACCCGTCGTCTTGCCCGCTGGACCCGACTCCGCGACGCGGGACTTTTTTGCTGTGGATGACTTGACAACCATGATTTTCGACCAAACCCATAACGACGTCATCAGCGTCTCGGCACTCAACCGCATGGCGCGCGACCTGCTGGAAAGTGGTCTGCCGGCGCTATGGATCGGCGGCGAGATTTCCAACCTGACGCTGGCCGCCTCGGGTCACGCCTACTTTCTGTTGAAAGACGGCAGCGCGCAGATCCGCTGCGTGATGTTCCGCCACAAGCTGGCCGGGCTCGGCTTTCGCCCCGGCGAGGGCATGCAGGTCGAGCTCAAGGGCCTGGTGACGCTGTACGAGGCGCGCGGCGAATACCAGATCAACGTCGACAGCATGCGCTCGGCCGGCCTCGGCCGCCTGTTCGAGGCCTACGAAAAACTGAAGCAGAAGCTGACTGCGGAAGGCCTGTTCGATGCCGCCCGCAAGCGGCCGATCCCGGCGCACCCGGCCGCCATCGGCATCGTCACCTCGCCGGCCGCGGCCGCGCTGCGCGACGTGGTGACCACGCTGCGCCGGCGCATGCCGAGCATCCCGGTCATCCTCTACCCGTCCCAGGTGCAGGGCCAGGGCTCGGCCGAGCAACTGGCCGCCGCGATCCAGCGGGCCGGCGAGCGGCGCGAGGTGGGCGTGCTGATCGTCTGCCGCGGCGGCGGCAGCATCGAGGACCTGTGGTCGTTCAACGAGGAAGGGGTGGCGCGTGCCATCGCCGCCTGCCCGATCCCGGTGGTCAGCGGCGTCGGCCACGAAACCGACTTCACCATCAGCGACTTCGTCGCCGACCGCCGCGCGCCGACCCCGACCGCCGCCGCCGAGCTGGTCTCGCCCAGCCGCGAACACCTGCAGGGTCAGGTCGAACTGGCGCGGCGCCACCTGGCGCGGGCGCTCGGCCGGCTGCTCACCGACAAGGCGCAGCGGCTCGACTTCCTGTCGCGCCGGCTGAAGCACCCCGGCGAGCACCTGCGCCGTCAGCGCGAATCGCTAAGGTTGGCCGAAGACCGGCTGCGGCGGCACGTGCAGGGGCTGCTCGAGCAACGCCGCTGGCGCCTGCAGTTGGCCGAGAGCCGGCTTCGACGCCACCGTCCGGACCTGGCGCAGCACGTCCAGCAACTCGACCGCCTGAGCGAAGCGCTGCACCGCGCCGGCGACGGCTGGGTGGGCAGGCATCGGCTGACGCTGGTGCGACTGGCCGGCACGCTGGAGGCGATGAACCCACAGGCGGTGCTGGAGCGGGGCTACGCCATCGTGCAGAAGGCCGACGGGCGCGCCGTGCGCTCGCCGCTGGAGCTGCTCAACCACGAGCGCGTGACGCTGCAGTTGGCCGAAGGCCGCACCGAAGCCATCATCGACCACCCCGCCGGCGCCCAGCCGGAACTGCCGTTCTGAGCACCGGCGCCGGGTCTTGCTGCATGCCCCGGCGCCGGGAGCAAACACGCCACGTACGGCTCTCTCCCCGCCGCTGGCGGCGCGCGACAAAGCCTGGACAGGATCGGAACTTGACAGAGAGGCCACGGGGAGAGGAGCATGCCGTCGTTCAAACAAACGTTTGATATCGACATGACCCCCTCCCCCCGCCTGGTCAAGACCCTCATCAACCTGTGGCCGCCGTTTCTCGGCGCCGGTATCCGCGTCAGCCGCATCGCCACCGACTGGCGCGAAGTCGACGTCAGCCTGCGCCTCGGGCTCACCAACCGTAACTACGTCGGCGTGCACTTCGGCGGCAGCCTGTACGCCATGACCGACCCGTTCTTCATGCTGATGCTGATGAACTGCCTCGGGCGCGATTACTACGTGTGGGACCGTGCCGGCCGCATCGACTACCTCAAGCCAGGGCGCGGGCGGGTCAACGCGCGCTTCCGCCTGGACGAAACCCAACTGGCCGAGATCCGCCATCACACCGCCGGCGGCGAGAAATACCTGCCCGAAATGACGGTGGACGTCGTCGACCACGCCGGCGAGGTCGTGGCCCGGGTACACAAGACGCTGTACGTCAGACGTAAAAAAGACCGTCGCTGACGGTCTCAGACTGCAAACTAAAGCACTCTGACAGCTTGCTACAGGCCCCGGCCGAGCCGGGCCTCTACACCCCAGGGGTTGATTCCGCAGCCTGCCCATCTATTCCCGATCCTTCGCTGAGCCCATCTCTGCGTGCAAATCGCTGATTTGCTCAGCGATGGATTGGCACGCAGTCTGCCCTTGCCCGGCAAGGGAGCCTTGCGACGCTCGAGATGAGACCGGCGCCGGGGCCGGAGAATCGGCGGTGCTGGCTGCGGACCTCAGTCGCCGAAGCCGCCGAACACCTCGCGCATCCGGCTCAGCACCTCCAGCGTACGCAGGTCGCCGACACGGTAGTACACCCGGTTGGCGTCCTTGCGCGTGCGCAGCACCCCCTTGTCACGCATGATGGCCAGGTGCTGCGAGATATTGCTCTGCGAGGTGCCGACCCGGTCGACAATGTCCTGCACGCTGATTTCGCCGTCACCCAGCACGGCGATGATCTTGAGGCGCAGCGGATGCGACATGGCCTTCATCGCGCGCGAGGTCTGTTCGATCTGGTTGTCGTTGAACAGCAAGGGGATCTCCGTGAATCTGTTATCAGTCTGATTGCGTTACAATACTACCCAAGCTGTTCAAACCCCATCAAGAATCCCTAATATTCTGGATCGCGCGCCCACATGAACGCACTCAAACCGGTACTCCTCCTGATCATGGACGGCTTCGGCCATCGCCTGGACGGCGACGACAACGCCATCCTGCACGCCCACACCCCGACCTGGGACGCCCTGCGCCAGCAGTACGCCTACGGCACCATCGACGCCTCCGAAGGCTTCGTCGGCCTGCCCGGCGGCCAGTTCGGCAACTCCGAAGTCGGCCACCTGAACATCGGTGCCGGACGCGTGGTGCAGCAGGATATCAGCCGCATCGACTGCGACATCGAGGATGGCCGCTTTGACAGCAACCCGGTCCTGACCGACGCCTTCGCCCACGCCAAGGGCAGCGCGCTGCACGTGCTAGGCCTGCTCTCCGACGGCGGCGTGCACGCCCACGAAAACCATATCCACGCGCTGATCCGGGCCGCCCACGCCGCCGACGTGGCGCACATCTACGTGCACGCCTTCCTCGACGGCCGCGACACGCCGCCGAAGAGCGCCGAAACCTACCTCAAGCGCCTCGACGCCGTACTGGCCGAATGCCCCGGCGCGCGCCTGGTGTCGGTGACCGGCCGCTACTGGGCGATGGACCGCGACAAGCGCTGGGAGCGCGTCGAGCCGGCCTACCGTCTGCTGGTCGACGGCGAAGGTCTGCACCACGCCGACAGCGGCCTCGCCGCGCTCGCCGCCGCCTACGCCCGTGGCGAGAACGACGAATTCGTCGCCGCCACCGCGATCGGCGACAAAACCGTGATGCAGGACGGCGACGTGGTGCTGTTCATGAACTACCGCGCCGACCGCGCCCGCCAGCTCACCACCGCGCTGACCGACCCGGCCTTCGACGGCTTTGCCGCGCGCCAGCCCAAGCTCGGCTACTTCGCCACGCTGACCTCCTACGGCGAGGCCTATGCCAACCCGGTGGCCTACGCCCCGCAAAAGATCCGCAACGGACTGGGCGAGTACCTGGCCGGCCTCGGTCTGAAGCAGCTGCGCATCGCCGAGACCGAGAAGTACCCGCACGTTACCTACTTCTTCAACGGCGGCGAAGAACAGGTCTACCCCGGTGAAGACCGCATCCTGGTGCCCTCGCCCAAGGTCGCCACCTACGACCTGCAGCCGGAAATGAACGCACCGGAAGTCACCGACAAGATCGTCGAGGCGATCCGCTCCGGCCAGTACCACGCCATCATCTGCAACTACGCCAACTGCGACATGGTCGGCCACACCGGCAATTTCGCCGCCGCGGTCAAGGCGGTGGAGGCGCTGGACGTGTGCATGGCGCGCTGCGTCGAGGCGATGCGCGCGGCCGGCGGCGAAGTCTTGATCACCGCCGACCACGGCAACTGCGAGAGCATGTTCGACAACATGCACGACCAGCCGCATACCCAGCACACCACCAACCCGGTGCCCTTCCTCTACATCGGCCGCCCCGCCCGCATCCGCGCCGGCGGCGCGCTGAAGGACATCGCACCGTCGCTGCTGGCGATGATGGGCCTGGGCAAACCCGCCGAAATGAGCGGCGAATCGCTGATCGACTTCCAGTGAAACCGTTCCTGTTGCTCTCCCTGCTGGCAGGGGCCGCGCTGGCGGCCCCTGCCGCCGCGCCCCTGTCCGTCGCCCCGCACCAGCAAGACCTGCAGCAGGTCCGCCAGGAAATCGACAGCCTCAAGAAGGACATCGCCCAGAAACAGGCGGTGAAGCAGGAGGCGCAGAGCGCCATCCAGGCCAGCGAGCAGGCGCTGCAGCAGACCAGCAAGTCGCTGGCCACGCTGGAACAGAAGCAAAGCAGCTCGGCACAGCAACTGGCCGAACTGCGCGCCCAGATCGAAGCGTCGCAGAACGAGCTGAAAGGCGTACGCAAACGGGTAGCCCACGTACTGAGCCGCCAGTACCAGGCCAGCCGCCACGACGCTATGAGCCTGATGCTCAACGCCGGCGACCCCAACCAGACCTCTCGCGACCTCACCTACTACACCTATATCGCCCGCGCCCAGCAGCAGCTGGTCGGCGACCTGATCGCCCGGCAGGGCGACCTGGAGGCGATGTCGTTCCAGCTGGAGCAGGAGCTGACCCGCATCAACAGCCTGTCGAGCCAGAAAGCACAGGAAAAGGGCCGCATCGAGCAAAACCGCGAGGCGCACCAGCAGAAGCTGGCGGCACTGGCCAGCGAAATCCGCGAGCGCCAGGGCAAGCTGGTGAAGCTGCAGGAAGACCAGCAGCGCCTGAGCAGCCTGATTGAGCAGATCAACCGCGAGATTGAGCGCCGCCGCCGCGAACAGGCGCGCAAGTTGGCCGAAGCCCGCCAGGCGCAGCAGGAAAAAGCCCGCAAGGCGGCCGAACGGCAGCGCCAGCTCGCCGCCGAAGCACGACGCCACGGCAAGCCAGCGCCCAAGGAAGCGGCCAAGCCGGTGAAACCGGAGCCGGAACCGGCGGTCGAAGCGATAGCCGACACCAGCAGCGCCGGCAAGGCCTTCAGGAGCCTGCAGGGTCGCATGCGCCTGCCGGTCTCCGGCAGCATCGCCGGTCGCTTCGGCACCCGGCGCGCCGAGGGCACCACCTGGAAGGGGCTGTTCATCAGCGCCTCGCCGGGCCAGCCGGTGCGCGTCGTCGCCGACGGCCAGGTAGTCTACGCCGACTCGCTGCGCGGCTTTGGCAACGCCGTGATCGTCGACCACGGCGGCAACTACCTCACCGTCTACACCGGGCTGTCCGCCATGAGCCGCAGCAGCGGCGAACGCGTGAAGGCCGGTGAGCAGCTCGGCAGCACCGGCACACTGGACAGCGGCGAGGCGGGGCTGTACTTTGAAATCCGCTACATGGGTCGCCCGGTCAACCCGCAAAGCTGGGCACCTTAACGGGAATACACAGACACTATGACGAGTCCACGCATGAAGAAACTGGCCCTGCTTACCGCCGGGGCACTGGCAGGCGGCGCCTTGACCTTGAGCCTGCAGGCGTTTGCCGACAAGGAGGCCAGCTCGCCGCTGCCGCTCAACGAGCTGCGCACCTTCGCCGAAGTATTCGGCCGCATCAAGCAGGACTACGTCGAGCCGGTGGAAGACAAGAAGCTGATCAACGAGGCGATCAAGGGCATGCTGACCGGCCTCGATCCGCACTCCGACTACCTCGACCCCGAGGCCTTCAAGGAAATGCGCGAAGGCACCCAGGGCGAATTCGGCGGTCTCGGCATCGAGATCGGCGCCGAAGACGGCCTGGTCAAGGTCATCGCCCCGATCGAGGACACCCCGGCGCAGAAGGCCGGCGTCAAGAGCGGCGACCTCATCATCAAGATCGACGACACCCCGGTGCGCGGCCTGAGCCTCAACGACGCCGTCAAGCGCATGCGCGGTAAGCCCGGCACCAAGGTCACCCTGACCATCGCCCGCAAGAGCGAGGCCAAGCCGCGCGTGGTCACCCTGGTGCGCGCGGTGATCAAGACCAAGAGCGTGAAATTCAAGCTGCTGGAACAGGATTACGGCTACGTGCGCGTCACCCAGTTCCAGGAACACACCGTGGAAAACCTGGCCCAGGCCCTGCAGACGCTGTACAAGGACAACAAGACCCCGCTCAAGGGGGTGATCCTCGACCTGCGCGACGACCCGGGCGGCCTGCTCAACGGCGCCGTCGGCGTCTCCGCCGCCTTCCTGCCCAAGGATGCCCTGGTGGTGTACACCGAAGGCCGCGCCGAAGACTCCAAGATGCGCCTGACCGCCAAGGTGCAGAACTACGCCCGCGGCGCTGCCGACCCGCTGGCCAAGCTGCCGGCCGGCATCAAGAACATCCCGATGGTGGTGCTGGTCAACGGCGGCTCGGCCTCGGCCTCGGAAATCGTCGCCGGCGCGCTGCAGGACCACAAGCGCGCCGTCGTGGTCGGCACCCAGACCTTCGGCAAGGGTTCGGTGCAGTCGGTGCTTCCGCTGGGCAACGCCGGTGGCATCAAGCTCACCACCGCGCGCTACTTCACGCCGAACGGCCGCTCGATCCAGGCCAAGGGCATCGAACCCGACGTGGTGGTGGAAGACGGCACCCTCAACGCGAACGATCAGCAACCGTTGCGCGTGCGCGAGGCCGACCTGGAAAACCACTTGGCCAACCCCAACGGTGACGACAAGGCCCCGGCCAAGCCGGTGCTCAAGCGCCCGACGATCAAGCCGGCCGCACCGGTGCAGCCCGCGCCGGACAATGGCAAGGACGCGCCCGACGAATCGTCGTCGCGTGAGCCGAACCCGAAAGCCGATTACCAGTTGGGCCAGGCCTTGAATATCCTCAAGGTGCAGCAAATACTGATCAATAAAAAGGGAAGCTAGGACAGCGCAGCCCTCCGGCGGGCAAGGCGTCCTGAGCCAGGAAGCCTTGCCATGCCAGCAGAAGCATCGTCCAAGCACTATCCCCTGCCCCGACCACGCCAGGAAGACGCCGGGCGTGCCGCCGCCTTGCCGCAGCCGCACCCCGGTATCCACATACCCTTCCGGTCTGCGACACGGCAGCCGATCATCCGCACCGCATCAGCCGAGGCCTCGCCGGCCGGCATCGCACAGCGACCGCCAGGCAGCGGCGTAGCTCAGGCTGCGACCAGATGAAATACCCCCTCATTCCTGCTACCCTTGGCGCCACCTCAAACCCGACCCCGGCAGGAGCCAGAACCGACATGCTGACCAGAGAGTTTGTCCTCTCTTTCCGTGAAGCCGCCCCTTACATCAACGCCTTCCGCGGCAAGACTTTCGTCATGGCGATCAACGGCGAAACCGTGCGCGATGGCCGCTTTCCCAGCCTGGCCAAGGACATCCACCTGCTGGTCAGCCTGGGCGTACGCATCGTGCTGGTGCACGGCGCGCGCTGGCAGATCGACGTGCTGGCCCAGCGTGCCGGACATGCCCAGGTTTTCCGCGGCGACAAACGCAGCACCGACAGCCAGACGCTGGAGCTGGTCAAGCAGGCGGTCGGCTATACCCGCCACGAGATCGAAGCCGCGCTGTCGTCCAGCATGCGCCATGTCCCGGTGCAGGGCAGCCAATTGCGCGTCGCCAGCGGCAACTTCCTCACCGCCCAGCCGATGGGGGTGATCGAGGGCATGGACATGCAGTACACCGGCAGCGTGCGCCGGGTCGACAGCGAGGCGATGCAGGCGCGCCTCGACGCCGGCGACCTAGTGCTGGTCTCCTGCATCGGCTACTCGCCCACCGGCGAGGCCTTCAACCTGACCATGGAAGAAGTCGCCACCCACATCGCCATCGCCCTGAAAGCGGAAAAACTGCTGTTCATGGTGGACAGCCAGGGCGTCACCAACAGCCAGGGCGAGTTCGCCAGCACGCTCACCGCCCACGAGGCCGAAGCGCTGATCGCCAGCGGCAACCTGCAGGGCGACGTGGCCGCCTACATGCCGTACGCGGTGAAGGCGGTGCGCCAGGGCGTGGCTCGGGCCCACATGATCGGCCGCTTCGACGACGGCGCCATCCTGGAAGAACTGTTCACCGACGGCGGCAACGGCACCATGCTGGCGCGCGATCCGCTGGTGAAGGTGCGCAACGCGTCGATCGACGACATCGGCGACATCATCGACCTGATCCGTCCACTGGAAGAACAGGGCATCCTGGTCAAGCGCAGCCGCGAGTTGCTGGAGATGGAGATCAAGTCGTATTCGGTGCTGGAGCACGACGGCAAGATCTTCGGCTGCGTCGCCATGCACCCCTTCCCCGACGCCGGCATGGCGGAACTGGCCTGCCTCGCGGTCTCCCAGCAGAAACGCGACGCCGGCTTTGGCGAGGAGCTGCTCAAGCACGTCGAATACCTGGCGCGCGCGCAGGGCCTGGCCTCGCTGTTCGTGCTCACCACCCAGACCGCGCACTGGTTCGTCGAGCGAGGCTTCGCCGCCGCCGACATCAGCCAACTGCCGCTGGGGAAGCAGCGGCTCTACAATTACCAGCGCCGCTCCAAGGTGTTCATCAAACCCTTGCGCTGAGCCCGTTCTTGGCTGGAAGCCCTGTCATCTCTATGACACAATACGGTAGTAATCTGTTATCCAATTAGCTGCAAGGAAGCGCAATGGCTAGAACCGTCAACTGCATCAAGCTGGGCCGCGAAGCGGAAGGCATGGATTTCCCGCCGCTGCCGGGTGAACTGGGCAAGCGGGTATTCGAGAATGTCTCCAAGGAAGCCTGGCAAGGCTGGCTGCGTTACCAGACCATGCTGATCAACGAAAACCGCCTCAACCTGGCCGACGCCCGCGCCCGCCAGTACTTGGCCGCCCAACTGGAAGCATACTTCTTCGGCGACGGCGCCGATGCACCGGCAGGCTACACCCCACCAGGAAGCAACTGATCCCGGCAAAGCCCTCCGCGCGAGGGCTTTTTCGTCCCTACAACCAGCGCGAGCCCACTCAACAACCATGTCGCAACAGAACGACCTGCTGCTCAACCGCGAACTCGGACTGATCCAATTCAACCGACGGGTCCTGGCCCAGGCCGAAGACGCCCGCCTGCCGCTCCTGGAGCGGCTGCGCTTCCTGTGTATCGTGTCGTCCAATCTCGACGAATTCTTCGAAGTCCGCATGGCCTGGCTCAACGAGATGGTGGAGACCCAGCCGGATGCGCCGCTGCCGGACGGGATGACGCCGCACCAGGCGCTGCGCAAGGTCTCGGAAGCCACCCACGTGCTGATCCGGGAACAATACGCGGTGATGCGCGATATCCTGTTCCCGGCCCTGCGCGAGGAAGGCATCCTGTTCCTGCGGCGCATCGACTGGACCGACGAGCAGCGCGAATGGGTCAAGGGTTACTTCTTCCGCGAAGTCATGCCGCTGTTGACGCCGATCGGGCTCGACCCCTCGCACCCCTTCCCCAAGGTACTGAACAAGTCGCTCAACTTCGCCGTCGAGCTGGAGGGCAAGGACGCCTTCGGGCGCCAGTCGGGCATCGCCATCGTGCAGGCGCCGCGCATCCTGCCGCGCATAATCAAGCTGCCGGAGGAACTGTCCGACGGCAAGCACCTGTTCGTGTTCCTGTCGTCGATCCTGCACGCCCACGTGCACGAGCTGTTCCTCGGCATGTCGGTCAAGGGCTGCTACCAGTTCCGCGTCACCCGCGACAGCGAGCTGAACGTCGAGGACGAGGACATGAAGAACCTGCGCACCGCGCTGCAGGGCGAACTGCGTCAGCGCCAGTTCGGCGACGGCGTGCGGCTGGAGGTTGCCGACACCTGCCCGCAGCACATGCAGGACTTCCTGGTCACCCAGTTCGGGCTGGAGCCGGAAAACGTCTACCGCGTCGACGGCCCGGTCAACCTGGTACGGCTGATGCAGGTGCCGGACCTGGTCGACCGCCCGGACCTGAAGTTCGCCTCGTTCGTGCCGACGCTGCCGGCGGCGCTGCAGAAGAAATCCGGCCTGTTCGACGTGATCCGCCAGGGCGACGTGCTGCTGCACCATCCTTACCAGAGCTTCCAGCCGGTCATCGACCTGTTGAACCTGGCCGCCACCGACCCGCAGGTGGTGGCGATCAAGATGACGGTGTACCGCACCGGCACCGACTCGGTGCTGATGGAGTCGCTGATCGCGGCCGCCCGCGCCGGCAAGCAGGTGACGGTGGTGGTGGAGCTGATGGCGCGCTTCGACGAGGAAGCCAACATCGGCTGGGCCTCGCGCCTGGAAGACGCCGGCGCGCACGTGGTGTACGGCGTGTTCGGCTACAAGGTGCACGCCAAGATGCTGATGGTGGTGCGGCGCGAGGAAAGCGGGCTGAAACGCTACGTGCACCTGGGCACCGGCAACTACCATCCGCGTACCGCCCGCCTCTACACCGACTTCGGCCTGATCTCCTGCAACGAGCAGCTGGCCAGCGACGTCAACGACCTGTTCATCGAGCTCACCGGGCTGGGCAAGGCGAGCAAGCTGAAGCTGCTGCACCAGTCGCCGTTCACGCTGCACAGCATGATCATCGAGGCGATCGAGCGCGAGGCCAAGCACGCCAGCGAGGGGCGCCCGGCGCAGATCATCGCCAAGATGAATTCCTTGCTGGAGCCGGAGGTGATCAACGCGCTGTACCGCGCCAGCCAGGCCGGGGTGAAGATTCAGCTGATCGTGCGTGGCGTGTGCGCCCTGCGCCCGGGCGTGGAGGGGCTGTCCGACAACATCAGCGTGCGCTCCATCGTCGGCCGCTTCCTCGAACACCCGCGCGTGTTCTACTTCTACAACGACAAGGCGGAAAACCTGTACTTCTCCAGTGCCGACTGGATGGGGCGCAACTTCTTCCGCCGCATCGAGACCTGCGTCCCGGTGCTCGATCCCAAGATCAAGCGCCGCATGATCAAGGAAGGGCTGCGTATCTACCTCGAAGACAACGTCAACGCCTGGGACATGCAGCCCGACGGCAGCTACAAGCGGCGCCACGCGCGCGGCAAGGTGCATTGCGCCCAGCAGACGCTGCTGGACGAGTACATCGTCTAAGGCTTCGGCCAACCCCGAGGCCCACGGCGGCCGTGGCGGAACTTCGCCGCGGCCGCCGTTTCTTATCCTTCCCTGCCCTCCTTCCGGACATACCCTTGGATATCCTGCTCTACGCGCTCTCCGCGCTGCTGGTGCTGGCCGGCCTCGCCGGCACCGTGTTCCCGGCCCTGCCCGGCCTGCCGCTGATGCTGGGCGGCTTCGCGCTGGCCGGCTGGGCGGAGGATTTCCAGCACGTCGGGGCGCTGACGCTGGGCGTGCTGGGGCTGCTCGCCGTAATCGGCCTGGCCATCGACTTCGTCGCCGGCCTGCTCGGCGCCAAGGCCACCGGCGCCAGCCGGAAGGCCTTGTGGGGCGCCTTTGTGGGCAGCCTGGTCGGCCTGTTCTTTGCCCTGCCGGGCGTCATCCTGGGTCCGCTCATCGGCGCGGCGATCGGTGAATTCCTGGCCCGGCGCGACATCTACCAAGCCGGCAAGGTCGGCATCGGCACCTTCCTCGGCTTTGTCGTCGGTACCGTCGCCAAGATCGGCTGCGCCTTCGCCATGCTGGCCACCTTTGCGCTGGCGTTCGTGCTCTGAACTGGCGCTCCGGCCCCTCCACGTTGGCCGAAGTCGCCGTACAGACGCGCCGCTTCTGCGGGTGCCCCACGCGAAGCGCGGGCTTTTGGTAGAATCGGCCGGTTAACGATTCAATCAATCAGCGTGGAACCGTCATGGCCCAATACGTAATGTCTATGCTCCGCGTGAGCAAGGTGGTGCCGCCCAAGCGCCAGATCATCAAGGATATCTCGCTGTCGTTCTTCCCCGGCGCCAAGATCGGCCTGCTGGGCCTGAACGGCTCCGGCAAGTCGACCGTGCTGCGCATCATGGCCGACGTCGACAAGGAATACGACGGCGAGGTGCAGCACCTGGCCGGCGTCAAGATCGGCTACCTGCCGCAGGAACCGCAACTCGATGCCGACAAGACGGTGCGCGAGGAAGTGGAAAGCGGCATGGGCGACGTGATGGGCGCGCAGAAGCGCCTGGAAGAGGTCTACGCCGCCTACGCCGAGCCGGATGCCGACTTCGACGCCCTGGCCGAAGAGCAGGCGCGCCTGGAAGCCATCATTTCGGCCGGCGCCGGCGACAACGTCGAACACCAGCTGGAAATCGCCGCCGACGCGCTGCGCCTGCCGCCGTGGGACGCCAAGATCGGCCCATTGTCCGGCGGCGAGAAGCGCCGCGTGGCGCTGTGCAAACTGCTGCTGTCGCAGCCGGACATGCTGCTGCTGGACGAGCCGACCAACCACCTCGACGCCGAATCGGTGGAATGGCTGGAGCAGTTCCTGGTGCGTTTCCCCGGCACCGTGGTGGCCGTCACCCACGACCGCTACTTCCTCGACAACGCCGCCGAGTGGATCCTGGAACTGGACCGTGGCGAGGGCATCCCGTGGAAGGGCAACTATTCCAGCTGGCTGGAACAGAAGGAAGCACGCCTGGAGACCGAGGCCAAGCAGGAAGGCGCACGCATCAAGGCGATGAAGCAGGAACTGGAATGGGTGCGCCAGAACCCCAAGGGACGCCAGGCCAAGTCCAAGGCCCGTATCGCGCGCTTCGAGGAACTGTCGAGTCACGAGCACCAAAAGCGCAACGAGACACAGGAAATCTTCATCCCGGTGGCCGAGCGCCTGGGTAGCGAGGTGATCGAGTTCGACGGCGTGTCCAAGGGCTTCGGTGACCGCCTGCTGATCGACAACCTGAGCTTCAAGGCCCCGGCCGGCGCCATCGTCGGCATCATCGGCCCGAACGGCGCCGGTAAATCGACGCTGTTCAAGATGATCGCCGGCAAGGAACAACCGGATTCCGGTACGGTGAAGATCGGCCAGACCGTGCAGATGGCCTTCGTTGAACAGAGCCGTGAAGGCCTGGACGCCGACAAGACGGTGTTCGAAGACGTCTCCGGCGGCCTGGACATTCTCAACGTCGGCCGCTTCGAGATGTCGAGCCGGGCTTACCTCGGCCGCTTCAACTTCAAGGGCGGCGACCAGCAGAAGAAGGTCGGCATGCTCTCCGGTGGCGAGCGCGGCCGCCTGCACCTGGCCAAGACTCTGCTCAAGGGCGGCAACGTGCTGCTGCTCGACGAACCGTCCAACGACCTCGACGTGGAAACCCTGCGTGCGCTGGAAGATGCGCTGTTGGAGTTCGCCGGCACCGTGTTCGTGATCTCCCACGACCGCTGGTTCCTCGACCGTATCGCCACCCACATCCTGGCGGCGGAAGGCGAATCGCAGTGGACCTTCTTCGACGGCAACTACCAGGAGTACGAGGCCGACAAGAAGAAACGCCTGGGCGAGGAAGGCGCCAAGCCCAAGCGCATCCGCTACAAGCCGATCACGCGCTGATCCCCGCTTCTTCGGCCAACCCCGTTCCGCCCCCGGCGCAACGGGGTTTTTTTACAGGTGAACAAATCGTAACAATTGTCCATGCCAAAGGACTTTAAAGCGCTGGCGAAACGTGCCTAGAATGGGTTGTCTTTTTGCGAAGGGGGCACCTCCCCCGCCGTGAAAGGTGTGCAGGCTCAGAACCCGTTCACGCCCCGACGCGAGCGGCCCTCAGCGGAGTGAAGAGCAGCCCGGACACCGCCATGCGCCGATCAGCGCAGCAGGATTCGAGTCGCGCTCCGCCCCGGTCAGGGACGCGCCGCCAGTTCGTGAGCAGGTTCCCACAAGGTGCGCTGGCATGGCACCCGGCCGCGATACAGCCACAATACGCAGAGGAGCTTCCTCATGGAAAACCAATACCCGTTCCTGCCCACCATTGCGCTGCCGTCCACCACCGACCTCATCCGGCTCGACGCGCGTCCGCGACGCTCGGTCACCCTGGACAGCGCCGCGCTCGAGGTGATGACCGACCTGAAATTGGTCGATCCGGTCAGCGTGCACGAAGACACCCCGCTCGACGACGCCCACCGCGCCATGATCGGCCGCGGCATCCGCCTGCTGTTCGTCACCGACGCCGCCGGCCACCTCACCGGCCTGGTCACGGCCACCGACCTGCTGGGCGAGCGGCCGATGCAGTGCATGCTGGGACACGGCAAGCGCCGCGCCGACCTGCTGGTGCGCGACGTGATGACACCCCGTACCGAGCTCGAGGCGCTGAAGCTGGAAGACGTCGCCTCGGCCAAGGTCGGCCACATGGTCGCCACCATGAAACAGCACGGCCGCCAGCACGCGCTGGTGGTGGAGCTCAACCCGGAGACCGGTCACTACGAGGTGTGCGGCCTGTTCTCGACCTCGCACATGGCGCGCCGCCTCGGCATCTCGCTCAACTTCATCCGCGTCCCGCAGGCGTTCTCCGAAATCCAGCACTCGCTGCTGCACGAAAGCTGAGCCGGCGATACACCTCCTACCGAGGCAGCCGCGAGCTGCCTTTTTTCATGCCCGCTGCGCCGCCGCAGCGTGGCGCCCGTGCGGCCCCCCTCCGCCCGTCCCCCAAACCGCCCGGATCGCGCCCGCCAGCGCGCCGGACACAGGGCGAATGGGCATGAATTTATCTCATGCCCCGATGGCCATAAATCATTTGTTCCCGCGGACGAGCGTCCCTTAGCCTAACTGCATCGGCTGACACCGCCGACGACCAAGGGAGAAAACGATGTCCTGCAAAAAAGTACTCACGCTGACCCTGCTGTGCGCCCTGCCCTGGCTGGCCCAGGCCCAGACCGTGCGCATCGTGACCGACGCCAGTTACCCGCCGTTCTCCAAGATGAACCCGGACGGCAGCATCACCGGCTTCGACCCGGACATCACCCGCGCGCTGTGCGCCGAGGCCAAGCTCGAGTGCGAGCTGAAGGCGATGGACTTCGACGGCATCATCCCGGCGCTGCAAGCCAAGAAGTTCGACGTCGCCATCGCCTCGATGAGCATCACGCCGGAGCGCGCCAAGGTGGTCGACTTCAGCGACATGTACTTCAAGATTCCCGGCCGCCTGATGGCCAAGGAAGGCACCCAGATCAACGACGCCTGGTTCAAGGGCAAGAAGATCGGCGTGCTGCGCAGCTCGACCCAGATGCAGGAAGCCAACGCCAAGTGGGCGCCGAAGGGCAGCCAGATCAAGGTTTACAGCAAGATCACCGACGCCTTCCTCGACCTGACCGGCCAGCGCCTCGACGCCGTCTACCTCGACGCCACCATCGGCGAGTCGGACTTCCTGAAAAAGCCGATGGGCAAGGGTTTCGCCTTCGTCGGCCCGGTCTACAACGACCCCAAGTACTACATGGGCGCGGCGATGGCGGTCGGCAAGGGCAACAAGGAACTGCGCGCCAAGTTGAATGCGGCGCTGAAGCAGATTCTCGGCAACGGCACCTACAAGCAGATCCAGGCCAAGTACTTCAGCTACGACATCTACCCCTTCAAGTAATCCCGGGTTCCGTTCTTGACCTTGCGGCCGACGCCTGACCCGCGCCGGCCGCCGAAAGCCCTGCCATGACCAAGACCGCTTACGTTGAAATCCACCTGCCCGCCCTGCGCCGCAATTACGCCCTGGCCAAGACGCTGGCCGGCGCGGCGCGGGTCTGGGCCGTGCTCAAGTCGGACGCCTACGGCCACGGTCTGACGCGCGTGGCGCTGGCGCTGCCGGACGCCGACGGCTTCGCCCTGATCCAGCCGGACGACGCCGTGACGCTGCGCCACGCCGGCATCGGCGCGCCGATCCTGCTGCTGGAAGGGGCGCTGGAGGAAGGCGATGTCGACATCGCCGCGCAGCACCGTCTCGACCTGGTGCTGCGCTCGGAACACCAGCTGCAGTGGCTGCTCCAGAAGGCGCGGCCGGTCACGGTCTGGGTCAAGGTCAATACCGGCATGAACCGCTTCGGCTTCACCCCGGAGCGGGCGCTGGCGGTGGTGCGCCAGTTGCAGGCGACGCCGTTCTGCCGCGTCGCCGGGCTGATGACCCACTTCGCCTGCGCCGACCAACTCGGCACGCCGCTGGACGAGCCGTGGCGGCGCTTCCTGCAGGTGGTCGAGGCCACCGGCCTGCCCTACACCGCCGCCAACAGCGCGGCGCTGCTGCGCGAAGCGCGCACCCACGGCGCGGTGGCCCGCGTCGGCGGGCTGCTCTACAACAACAACCCGTTCTACCCCGACACCCGGCTGTGGCCGGCGGCAGCCGAGCCGGTGATGCGTTTCGCCGCGCGCATCGTGCACGTCAGCACGCTCCAGGCCGGCGACAGCATCGGCTACGGCGCCGCCTTCACCGCCCGCCACGACATGCGCATCGGCATCGTCGGCGCCGGCTACGGCGACGGCTACCCGCGCGCCGCCCCCAGCGGCACACCGGTGCTGGTGGACGGCCGACGTGCCGCGCTGGTGGGCCGGGTGGCGATGAACGTGCTGGCGATCGACCTCTCCGCCCTGCCGGAGGCGCAGGTCGGCGACGAGGTCACGCTGTGGGGCGCGCCGGGGCTGAGTTGCGACGAGATCGCCTGGCGCTGCGGCACCATCAGCGAAGAACTGCAATGCGCATTGACGAGCCGGGTGCCGATCCGGCAGATTGTGGCGGACTCCATCGTATCCGCCATCCCTGATGAACAAACTGCCCCCGCTCAATGCCTTGCGCATCTTTGAAGCGGTCGCCCGTCTGCAAAGCTTCACCAAGGCCGCCGAGGCTCTCTACCTGACGCAGAGCGCGGTCAGCCACCAGATCCGCAAGCTGGAAGAACACTTCGGCTTCCCGCTCCTGGTGCGCGGCCAGCGCGGCATCGACCTGACGCCGGAAGGCGCGATCCTGCAGCACAGCGTGCACGACGCCCTGCTGCAGATCGACCAGACCTGCGACCAGCTCAGCCAGCGCCACCACGCCATCCGCATCAAGTCGCCGCCGTCGATCGCGGTGCGCTGGCTGGTGCCGCATCTGCAAGCCTTCAAGCAGCAGTTTCCCGACCTCGACATCAGCGTCAGCACGGTATGGGAGGAAAAGCCGGCGTTCGACTGGGGCCTGTTCGACCTCGCCATCCAGTACGGCATCGGCGACTGGCCCGGCGTCACGGTCGAGCTGCTGCACCGCGAGCGGCTGATTCCGGTCGTCGCGCCGGCGCTGCTGCAGGGCAGCCAGACCCTGACGCCGGACGATCTGGCCACGCAGACGCTGATCCACTCGACGCGCGACCGCCACGATTGGCGGCTGTGGCTGGGGCTGCCCGCGGGCGAGTGGCCGAAGGGACAGAAGGAATTGCTGTTCGACGCCGACGTGATGGCGGTGGAAGCCGCCCGCTGCGGGCTGGGCGTGGCGCTGATCGACCCCTTCCTGGTGCAGGATGCGCTGGACGACGGCAGCCTGCTGACGCCGCTGCAGCGCACCGTCCAGACCGGCAAGGCTTACTACCTGGTGCGTCCCCCGCATGACCGCCACTCGCGCCGCCTGCAGCCCTTGGTCGAGTGGCTGCAGAACGCCGCCTGAGCACACCCGGGCCTCACCACATGATTGTGCTGCCCTGCACCGCCCCGGCTTGGTAAAATACGCGCCAACCCGCCTTTTCTCAGGATCCCAGCGTGAGCGCCATCCCCGACATCAAGCCCGGGCAGTCGATCGAACTGCTCAAGGAACTGCACATCCTCACCCGCGACGGCAAGCTCAACCAGGACAGCCGCCGCAAGCTGAAACAGGTCTACCACCTCTACCAGTTCATCGAGCCTCTGCTGGCCGACGTACTGGCCGAGGGCGGGGAACTGACGCTGGCCGACCACGGCGCCGGCAAGTCCTACCTCGGTTTCATCCTGTACGACCTGTTCCTGAAGGAGAAGAACGCCGGCCACGTCTACGGCATCGAGACCCGCGCCGAGCTGGTGGCGCGCTCGCGCGAACTGGCCGAGCGCCTGGACTTCCCGCGCATGTCCTTCCTCGACCTGACGGTGGAGCAGTCGATCACCTCGCCGCTGTTGCCGGAGCGCATCGACGTGGTCACCGCGCTGCACGCTTGCAACACCGCCACCGACGACGCCATCAAGTTCGCGCTGGCCAAGCAGGCCCGCTTCATCGTGCTGGTGCCGTGCTGCCAGGCCGAGGTGGCCACGGTGCTGCGCAAGAACAAGAACCAGAGCTTTGGCCTGACGCCGCTGTCGGAAATCTGGCGCCACCCGATCCACACCCGCGAATTCGGCAGCCAGCTCACCAACGTGCTGCGCTGCCTGCAACTGGAGGCGCACGGCTACCAGCTGACGGTGACCGAACTGGTGGGCTGGGAACATTCGATGAAGAACGAGCTGATCATCGCCCGCTACACCGGCGCGCCACGCAAGAACGCCGAGCAACGCCTGGAAAGCATCCTGCACGAGCTGAACCTGGACGAGCTGCGCGAACGTTTCGTCTACTGAGACCGCCCCCCGTTCTTCGGCCAACCTTGAGCACGACCGACAAGGTTGGCTGAAGAACGTCCACATCCCCCCAGCACAGCTCGGTTCCTCCCCCGCCCTCCCAAGCCGTGAGCGGCCGCCTCGCCAGCGTCAGTCCCTCCTAGCCACCGCGATGGTGTTGGACCTCCCCACGCCAGCCATCCTCTCCGACAAAAAAATGGCCACCCGTATGGATGGCCCAGTCTAGAGAGGAGGAGAAAACCCGGGGGGACACTCGCCTGTGCGCCGCGTCCCGAAATCGGTCGAGGTTACCGCTGCCAGTAGCGGTTCTGATCGTCGTGGCGCTGGTAGCGGATCGCCTCCGACAGCGCCTGTTCGCTGCGTTCCAGGTCGTGCTGCTCGGGGCGCGACAGATAACCGTCGGCCAGATAATCGCGCCGCTTGGCCCGCAGATCGTCCAGTTGGCGTTGCAGACGGCGCGCCTCCCAGCGCGTCAGCGAGCCATCCTGCACGCCACGCTCGATGCGTACCTGGTAAGGACGGTAAGACGGATAAGACTGGTAGTAGCCATGATCGGGCTGATTCCAGCGCTCCCCCGCGCCATCCCTGGCAAACGCCGCCAGCGGCAACAGGGACAAAGCAACAAGCAAGGCACGTTTCATGATGGGGTTCCTTGGTAGTGAGAACGTGCTTGCAGTGTAGGAGGCAAGTTTGTCGGATCTGTGTCGCCCCGCGCCGTGCTTGTTAAAAGATGTTAAACATCCTCGCGCGATCCACAACGCCCGAACGGGCCTAGGTCGACACCGCCGCCGGAGGAAAAGGAAAGCAGGAGAATCCGCCTAACAGGCGTACGCCGCGGCAGCTGCACAGGGGGAGAAGTACGGCGCCCCCATCCCGCGCACCGCGGCATGGCGAAGGGAAGGAAGGGCGCGGACGCCCCCGCCGGCCTCAGCGTCGCCAGACCAGCCGGCTGACGGTGCGCGAGACGTGGATGCTGGTATCGTCGACCCAGCGCGCGTAGGGCAGCGAGCACAGATAGATCGCCGCCACCGACGCCGCCAGGCTCGACAGCGAAGCGCCGGTGTAGGACAAGGTCGGGCGCAGGGCGTTGAACACCAGCGGCGCCACCGTGGCCAGCACCAGCATGTGCAGCAGGTAGGCCGAGAACGACATGCGGCCGAGCCAGGCCATGGCGCGCCCGGAAAGACGCTGCCCCAGCCACGGGCTCTTCAGCACCGCGCCGACGATCAGCATGCCGCCCAGCTCATTTGCCAGATCGTAATTGGCCAGCGACTCGCCGCGCCAGGACAGATCCAGGTTGCGCTCGATGAAATTGTAGGAACTGCTCGCTTCGTGATACCCCACGAGATACAGCCCGGCCAGCAGCGCGGACAGCGCCAGCAGGCGGTTATCGACGGTCCACTCGCTCGCCGCCAGCCAGAGGCCGAACACGAACAGCGCGTAGTACACGCCATTGCCCGGCACCAGCAACAGGCAGCCCAGCGCCGCGACCGGCAACAGCCAGTCCGGACGCGGCCAGCGATCGAGCAGCGCGGCCAAGGCGTACACCAGCAGCGAACCGAAGAACTCGATGCGCATCGTCCACAACGCCCAGTTGTAGTCCGCCGCCCCCCACAGGATGGTATCCACCGAGCCCTGCTCCACGGCGTTCCCCAGCGAGAAATCAAAGGCGCCGAACAGGCGGATCCACTCGCCCAGCGCATGCCGGTCGACCCGCGGCAAGGCGAAGGCGAACACCGCCCAGGCCAGCAGGCAACTGATCAGGATCGGCAGCATCAAGCGGAAGTAGCGGCGCACCACCATGCCGGGCAGGGCCTGCAGCAGCCCGTCCCGGCCCAGCACGCTGCGCCCCAGCACGAAGCCGCTCAGGACGAAGAACACGCACACCGCGCCCGAGCCGGAATACACGAAGCCGAAAGGCGAATTGAACACCCAGCGCTCAAAACCCGAGCGCAGCTGGTCGAAATCACCGTGCAGGTAAGGCCAGAAAGTCAGGGATGCGTGGGAAAAAATCACTGCCAGCGCCGCCAAGCCTCGAACAGCCTCGACGGCCAAATTCTTGTTGCTCATGGATACAGAACGATCGGAGACATAAACAAAACAACACATTATAAGGCCTGCGCCCGCAAGCCACAGCGTAAACTTGATGCGACGGTGTCTGGCGTGGGGCCGGCACTTGCCCTGACCCGAGCATTACCCTACTCTTGCGCCAGTTCTCCAGCCTTACGAGTTCCTCATCGTGCCGAAACGCCGCTACGCCCTGTCCCTGCTGTTCACCGTCAGCCTGGCCGGTTGCGCCAGCCCCACCACTCCGGTGAGCCAGCCTTCCTCCGCCCCCATCGTCGTGCCACCGGATGGCTACCCGCAGCCGGACAACACGGCATCGGCACCGGTGGAACTGCCGCCAGTGGAAACCCCGCTGACCATCACGCCCCCGCTCATTGGCAAGCCGATCACGGTGCTACCGCGCGTGCCGCCGATCAGCGCAGCGCAAGGCCGCGCCACCCTGGACAAGGTCCTGCCCGCCAAGATACGCGACCGCGCCGGCTGGGCCGAAGACATCTTCGACGCCTTCACCGCCCTGAAGTTGCCTTATACCGCCGAAAACTTCTGCGCCGCCGCCGCCGTCATCGAGCAGGAATCGAGCTGGCAGTCCGACCCGACGGTGCCGGGGCTGCCCAAGATCGTCTGGGGCAAGATCGGGGAAAAGGCCGCCGGCTACCACATCCCCCTGCCGCTGGTGAAGACCGCCCTGCTCAAGCCCTCGCCCAACGGCCGCAGCTACAAGGAGCGCATCGACACGCTGCGCACCGAAAAGCAGATGAACGAACTGTACGAAGACATGTCGGCGGAGGCGGAGAAGATCGGCTTTCCCACCATCATGAAGAAGAACCCGATCCGCACCGGCGGACCGATGCAGGTCAGCGTGGAGTTTGCCGAAGCCCACGTCCGCGCCTGGCCCTACCCTTACTCGCGCAAGACCAGCCTGCGCAATGAAGTGTTCAGCCGCCGCGGCGGCGTGTATTTCGGCAGCGCCATCCTGCTGCAGTACCCGGCCCCGTACAAGGACATGCTGTACCGCTTCGCCGATTTCAACGCCGGCCGCTACAGCAGCCGCAACGCGGCCTTCCAGGCAGTCATCAACCGGCTCAGCGGACTGCGCCTGGCGCGCGATGGCGACCTGCTCAGCTATGAAAATGGCCAGGCCAGCGGCGGCAGCACCTTGAACGCCCTGCAGGCACTCGACAACCGGCTGGGCATGAGCGACAACGCCATCATGCGCGATCTGAAACAGGAAAAACTGGCGACCTTCGGCCAAACCGAGCTGTACCGCAAAGTGTATGCCCTGGCCGACCCGCTCTACGGCGGCCAGGCACCGCGCGAACAGTTGCCGCAGATCGACCTGAAAAGCCCCAAGATCACCCGCAAGCTGACCACCGAGTGGTTTGCCGAGCGAGTGAACGGGCGCTATCAGACCTGCCTGCAGCGCGCTGCACATTAAGTGTCAGGAATACCGGGGCGCTAACGCGCCCTGGCTTGGTAGCGCACTCGATACCGGGCAAGACGCCCGGCCGCTGGCCGAGGGAAAAACAGAAAAGCCAACCCGAAGGTTGGCTTTTCTGTTGAAACTGGCGTCCCCACGGGGATTCGAACCCCGGTCGCCGCCGTGAAAGGGCAGTGTCCTAGGCCTCTAGACGATGGGGACAGTGGCGCATCCGGAGCGATTCGAACGCCCGACCCTCTGGTTCGTAGCCAGATACTCTATCCAACTGAGCTACGGATGCGCTGTCTGGCGGAGAAAGAGGGATTCGAACCCTCGATACAGGTTTAAGCCCGTATGCTTCCTTAGCAGGGAAGTGCCTTCGACCACTCGGCCATTTCTCCGTGAGAGAGACGCCATATTAAAGATGACATCTCACCCTGTCAACCCCCCTGTTATCAGGCTTCGACCGTCTGATCGAGGCCGAAGGCCTTGTGCAGCACGCGCACGCCCAGCTCGAGGTATTTCTCGTCGACCAGCACCGACACCTTGATTTCCGAGGTGGAGATCAGCTGGATGTTGATGCCCTCTTCGGCCAGGGTGCGGAACATGGTCGAGGCGATGCCGCAATGCGAGCGCATGCCGACACCGACGATGGAAATCTTGGCAACCTTGTCGTCGGCGTCGATCTTGGCGGCGCCGATGTGGGTCTGCACGTCGCGCAGGATGCCCAGGGTGCGCTGGAACTCGCCGCGCGGCACGGTGAAGGAGAAGTCGGTGGTGCCGTTCTCGCCCACGTTCTGGATGATCATGTCCACTTCGATGTTGGCGTCGGCGATCGGGCCCAGGATCTGGTAGGCGATGCCCGGCTTGTCCGGCACGCCTTTCACGTTGATGCGCGCTTCGTTACGGTCAAATGCGATGCCTGCTACTACGGCCTTTTCCATGTTTTGGTCTTCCTCGAACGTGATCAGTGTGCCTTCCCCTTCCTCTTCGAAACTGGAGAGTACACGCAGCCGAACCTTGTACTTGCCGGCGAATTCTACCGAGCGGATCTGCAACACCTTGGAGCCCAGGCTCGCCATCTCGATCATTTCCTCGAAGGTAATGGTCTTGAGGCGGCGCGCTTCCGGCACCACGCGCGGGTCGGTGGTGTAGACGCCGTCGACGTCGGTGTAGATCTGGCACTCGTCGGCCTTCAGTGCGGCGGCCAGCGCCACGGCCGAGGTGTCGGAACCGCCACGGCCCAGCGTGGTGATGTTGCGACCTTCGTCGACGCCCTGGAAGCCCGCCACGATCACCACCTGCCCGGCGTCGAGATCGGCGCGCATGGCCGCGTCGTCGATCGACTGGATGCGGGCCTTGCTGTACGAGCTGTCGGTCACGACCGGCACTTGCCAGCCGCAGTAGCTCTTGGCCGGCACGCCGATTTCCTTCAGCGCCATGGCCAGCAGGCCGATGGTGACCTGCTCGCCGGTCGACACGAGCACGTCGAGTTCGCGCGCGTCCGGATATTCCTGAATGTCCTTGGCCAGACCGATCAGGCGGTTGGTTTCGCCGCTCATGGCGGAAACCACGATCACCAGATCATGTCCCTGAGCCTTCCATTTGGCGATGCGCCGGGCGACATTCTTGATACGCTCGGTGGTGCCCACCGAGGTGCCGCCGTACTTCTGTACGATGAGTGCCATGCTTGCTCTTACATATGGGAGATTAAAAATTCGAACCCCGATTCTGACCATATCTTGGGGCGAATTGCAAGGATGTTTTCGGGCGATATCCAGAACGCCCCCCGCAATGCAGCAAATCGAGCCGGGACGGGCGCTCGGGCCATGTACAATTTGACCAATAAAACCCGGAAAATCGCCACTTTCGGCCAATCAATGGCATGCGGCGGGTATTTGCTTGCCGGGCTCGCCGCAACGGCTTTTTCCGTGCCAAGGGTTACTCCGCATTGGCAAAGCCCTGCCGCGGGGCTTTAATGCAGCATGACACCCCTGCCCGCCGCGGAAAACAACTCGGAAGGTCCCCATGAAAGTCGGCTTGTTCATTCCCTGCTTCGTCAACGAACTGTATCCCCACGTCGCCATGGCCACGCTGGAACTGCTGGAAGGCTACGGCGTAGACGTGGCCTACCCCATGGAACAGTCCTGTTGCGGTCAGCCACTGGCCAATAACGGCGACAGCAGCGGCGCCTGCGAGGCCGCCCTGCGCTTCACCGGTGTGTTCAAGGACTTCGACTACGTGGTGGCGCCCTCCGGCAGCTGCGTCTCGCACGTGACCCACCACTACCCCTGGTACATCGCCGACAACGCCGACTTCCAGCGCCTGCAGCCACGGGTCTTCGAGATTGTCGAATTCCTGCAGGACGTGCTGAAGGTGGAGAAACTGCCCAAGCCGGTGCACTTCCCGCACAAGGTGTCGATCCACCAGAGCTGCCACGGCCTGCGCGAGCTGCACCACGCCAGCCCGAGCGAGCTGATGATCCCCTACCAGTCGCGCCTGGAGCGCATCCTGCAACTGGTGGACGGCATCGAGATCGGCCTGCCGGAACGACGCGACGAGTGCTGCGGTTTCGGCGGCACCTTCAGCGTGGACGAGGCCGACGTCTCGGTGGCGATGGGGCGCGACCGCGTGGCCCAGCACGAGGCCACCGGGGCCGAGTACATCGTCGGCGCCGACCCGTCCTGCCTGATGCACATGGGCGGCATCATCCGCCACAACGGACGCACCATCCGCCCGCTGCACGTGGTGGAAATCCTCACCGGTCGCGGAGGTGCGGCATGAAGGCCGACAACATTCATCACCCGGACGCCGCGCGCGAGTTCCTCGCCGACCGCGCCCGCGCCAGTTGGCACGACCAGGCGATCTGGTTCGTGCGCCAGAAGCGCGACGTCCAGGCCAAACAGCTGCCAGAGTGGGAAGAGCTGCGCAAGTTGGCCGAACAGATCAAGGCGCACACGCTGTCCAAACTCGACGACTACCTGGTCCAGTTCGAGGAGAACGCGCGCCGCAACGGCGTCACCGTGCACTTCGCCGCCGACGCCGCCGAGCACAACCGCATCGTGCACCAGCTCCTGGCCGCACGCCAAGTGAAGAAGCTGGTGAAGTCAAAGTCGATGCTGACCGAGGAATGCGGGCTCAACCCCTACCTGGAGGAGCGCGGCATCGAGGTGATCGACACCGACTTGGGCGAGCGCATCGTGCAACTGCGGCACGAACCGCCGAGCCACATCGTGATGCCGGCGATCCACCTCAAGAAAGAGCAGATTTCCGAGCTGTTTCATGAAGAACTGGGCACCGAGGCCGGCAACAACGACCCAACCTATTTGACCCACGCCGCGCGCGCCAACCTGCGCCAGCACTTCCTGACGGCCGACGCCGGGCTAACCGGGGTCAACTTCGCCGTCGCCGAGACCGGCGGCGTGGTGGTGTGCACCAACGAGGGCAACGCCGACCTCGGCACCGCGCTGCCGCCCCTGCACATCGCCTCGATGGGCATCGAGAAGATCATCCCCAAGCTGGAGCACTTGGGCGTGTTCACCCGGCTGCTGGCACGCTCGGCGATCGGCTCGCCGGTGACCACCTACACCTCGCACTTCCACCGCGCGCGGCCGGGCGGCGAGATGCACATTGTCATCGTCGACAACGGCCGCAGCGACATCCTCGGCAACCCGGACTTCTACGCCAGCTTGCGCTGCATCCGCTGCGGCGCCTGCATGAATACCTGCCCGGTGTACCGGCGCAGCTCCGGCCACAGCTACAGCTACGTCATACCGGGGCCGATCGGCTCGACGCTGGGCCCGAGCCGCGACATCAAGAAGCACGGCAGCATGGCCTTCGCCTGCACCACCTGCGGCTCCTGCTCCAACGTCTGCCCGGTGAAGATCAACCTGCACGAACAGCTCATTCTGCAGCGCAAGCGCGCCTTCGACGCCGGCACCCTGAAGCCGGCCAAGAAGATGGGGCTGCTGGCGATGCGCTTCCTGACCCAGCATCCGGCCTTGATGGACGCCGGCGGCAAGGCGATGCGCAAGGTGGTGCCGATCCTGCCCGCATTCATCAAGGACGGCACGGCGTGGAGCCGGCCGGGACGCGAGCTGCCCGAGATGCCGGAACACAGCTTCAAGGAACTCTACCGCCGCCGCCAGGAGGACAAGCAATGAGCAGCAGCCGCGACGCCATCTTGGCCAAGATCCACCGCAACCGCCCCGGCGGGCCGGCGCTGCCGGACATCCACGCCGTGCCGTTCGTCACCTTCGACGACAAATTCGCTGCCTTCGCCGGGCTGATCCGCAACCTCGGCGGCGAGGCCATCTGGCTGGCCGACGGCCAGAGCGTGGCCGACGCGGTGGCGCAACGTTGGCCGAAGACCGGGCGCACCGTCGACCTGACCACGATGCCGCACGAGGAAGCTTTCACCCCGCACGACTGGCACGACGTCGACGTCGCCATCGTGCCCGGTGAGCTCGCCGTGGCGGAAAACGCCGCGGTGTGGATCAGCCACCCCGACAACATCTTCCGTTCGCTGTATTTCCTGACGGAAAAGCTGGTGATGGTGGTGCCCAAGGACAAGCTGGTCGACACCATGCGCGACGCCTACGGCCAGATCGCCATCCGCGAGCATGGCTTCGGTGCCTTCATCTCCGGCTCGTCGCGCACCGCCGACATCGAGCAGAGCCTGGTGATGGGCGCACACGGCGCCATGGCGGCACTGGTGATCTTCTGCTGACAAGCCGTCCGTTTTCCCTTTTTGGTGTGTTGCTCTGACAGACCCCGCTTGCGGGGTCTCTTTTTTTTGCCGGCAACAAAAAACCCGCCGAAGCGGCGGGGTTGTCCATACGATCTTACTTGTAGCGCGGCGGCAGCAACAGCGCCGGAACCTCGCGCTGGCGCTTGCCTATGCGTGCCTTGAATACCTTGCGCGGTTCGCCGTTGTCCACCGGCTTGCGCAGCGGCTCGGCAACGGGGGCTGCTGCCACCGGGGCACGCGATGCACTGCGGCTGTTGCCGCGCCCGTTCTCCGCCGAGCGGCGCGGCGGCGGCGCGATCTCGTCGGCCGGACGCTCCAGCCACGACGGCCAGAAGCCGGACACCGGCTGCGGCTTCAGCGTCTGCCGCGTCAGCTTCTCGATCGCCTCGAGCTGCTTGCCTTCGTCCTGCCCCATCAGCGAGATGGCCACGCCGGAGGCGCCGGCCCGGCCGGTACGGCCGATACGGTGCACATAGTCTTCCGGCGCGTTGGGCAGCTCGAAGTTGACCACGTAGGGTAGTTCGGAGATATCCAGACCACGCGCCGCCACGTCGGTCGCCACCAGCACCTTGACCTCGCCGTTCTTGAACGCGGTCAGGGTTTCCAGGCGGGCGCCTTGCGCCTTATCGCCGTGGATCGCCTCAGCGGCATGGCCGTCGCGCTTAAGATCGCGCGCCAGCTGGTCGGCGGACAGCTTGGTCTTGCAGAACACGATGACCTGGCCCATCTGGCGCTCGCGGATCAGGTGCGACAGCAGGTAGCGCTTGCGCTGGCTGTCCACCGAGAACACCAGCTGCTCGACCTGGGCGTTGGTCGAATTTTGCCGTGCCACTTCGACGGTCTGCGGGTCGTGCATGAACTCCTCGGCCAGGCGCTTGATCTCCGGCGCGAAGGTGGCGGAGAACAGCAGGGTCTGGCGCGTACGCGGCAGCATGCCGAGAATCTTGCGGATGTCGTTGATGAAGCCCATGTCCAGCATGCGGTCGGCTTCGTCCAGCACCAGCACGTCGACCTTGTTGAGCTGCACCGTCTTCTGGCCGACGTGGTCGAGCAGACGACCCGGCGTGGCGATCAAGATCTCGACGCCGCGACGCAGCTCCTGCGTCTGCAGGTCCATGTTCATGCCGCCAAACACCACGGTGGAGCGCAGCGGCAGGTACTTGGTATAGGCGGCGGCGTTGACCGCGATCTGGTCGGCCAGCTCGCGGGTCGGCGACAGGATCAGCGCGCGCACCGGGTGCATGGCCGGCGAGGCGCTGGTACTGGCAAATTTCTTCAGGCGTTCCAGGATCGGCAGCATGAACGCCGCCGTTTTGCCGGTGCCGGTCTGCGCGGCAGCAAGGAGATCTCGCCCGGACAGCACCAGCGGAATGGCTTTGGCCTGGATCGGCGTGGGTTCGGAATAACCCTGCTCGTCGATGGCGCGGAGAATCTCCGGCGACAGCCCAAGCTCGGCAAATGACATGAACAATACTCCTGCGGTAAAGCCTGAGACGGCCGGCCGGCGGTCGGCTGTCTCGAAACGGATGTTGGTTTCAGTAACAAATAAAAAGGCCGACGCCGCCCGAAGGCGGCGCCAGCCGGTCGATCAGCTCAGTTGGGCGGCAACGCTGATCAACAGGATCACGAACAGCCAGAGCAAGGCGGAGCGCCACACCAGCCCCACCGCGCTCTTCAGGTAGTCGGGATCGGACTCCTCGCCCAGCCCCAGCTCCGGACGGAACTTGATGGTGTAGTCCTGCCGTACCGGGTCACCCAGCTTGACGCCTAGCGCACCGGCCGCCGACGCGAGCAGGATGCCGTGCGCGTAGTGGCCCCAGGTACGAGCCTGCGAGCGCCAGCAATAGAGCGCGTCCTCGAAGTCGCCCATGATGGCGAAGCTGATCGCCGTCAGGCGCACCGGAATCCAGTCCAGCCAGCTCATGGCCCGCGCGGCGAAGCGGCCGAACAGATCGTCGCCCGAACTGCGCTCGCCCCACTTCTGCGACAGGATGTAGCTCAGCCGATACAGCACGGCCCCCGCCGGACCGGGCAGGATCAGGAACCAGAACATGGTGCCGAACACGTGGCGGTAACTGTCCACCACGCCCTGCTCGATCGACAGCCGGGAAATCTCGTTGACCGACAGTTCCGCCGTCGGCTGGCCGGTCCAGTGTGCCAGCGTCTGGCGCGCATCGAAATCGCGCCCTTCAGTCAAGGCCACGGAAATCTCGGAGAACGAACTGGAGAAATGGCGGAACCCCATGGTGAGATACAGCACCAGGACGTTCCACGCCAGCCCCAATACCGGGCTCACCGCCGCCAGCAGGTAGTAGCCGCCAAGGGCGATCAGCAACGGCGGCAGCATCGCCGCCAGCCAGGCCATCACGCCATGCCGGTTGTAGCCGGCGTTCAGGTTGCGCTCCAGGTGATTGGCGTAGCGGGTGAACAGCAGCCAGACCCGGTTGCGGTTACCCAGCGGGCGAAGTTGCTCGAGTGCGAGTGCGAAGATCAGGGATAGCAGGGTCATGGCTTATGGTCTTGAGGTGGTCTCTGGCCCAGACGCACGATACCACAAAGGCATCGTCGCGCCCACCCGACCCGCTCAGGCCGAGCCGAGATGACGGCCGCCGCCGGACAGGGTGGGCGGGGCCCCGTCCTTGCCGTAGCCGAGCGTGGAGATAGCGGCTTGGCGCAAAACCTCGAGCGTTTCCTCGGTCAGGGCGAGATGGCGCTGTACCAGCTCGCCGTTGAGGCGGTTGATCGCCTGCACCTGCTTGAGGGCCGCGTCGAGCTCGGCCCAGGCGCGGCGGGCCGCATTCTTGTCAGCAAGCCAGGCGTGCACCCGTTCGACATCGACCAGGTCGAGCGACAGCATCAGTGCGGCACGCCGCCGAGACGACTCGGCCAGCCGCTCCAGCAGACGCCCCTTCTCCTCGGCCAGGGGCTCGAGCGCGGCCACCTCGTTGCGCACCAGCACCGCCTGCTCGCGTTGCATCAGTTCCGCCAACGCCTTGAGCTGGGTGGTTTCCTCCTGGCACAAGGCGGTAAAGGTTTCGGCTTGCGGCATGGTTCAGTCGGAAAGGTTGGCGGGGCTCAACGGGACAGCAGGTCCTGCGCCGAGGCGATGAGCTGGTCGGCGATCTTGTCCGGGTTGATCTGGAACGAGCCGGAGGCGATGGCCTGCTTGATGGCGTCGACCTTGGCGGCATCGAAAGCCGGGGCGTTGGCCACCTCGCGCTCGACGGCCCCGATCTTGGGGTTGATCGCGACGTTATCGGACGCCGAAGCGGAAGCGCTGTCCGAGGTGCTGGGGGTGCTCTCCCGTCGCACGGGCTTGCTCTGGGCGCCGTACGCTCCAAGGGCCTTGCTCGTGTTGTCGATTTTCATGGCTAACGTCCTTCCACGAGAGAGTTTGGGGATTTGTACTTATTATCGACTGGAACAACACAATCTTGAGGATTTTATTTTTGCTCAGTACGACACCAGCACGCTGCCGTCGGCCCGGGCCACGCCGCTGACCTCGCGGCCACTGGCCATCCTCACCCGCACCGACTCGCCGACAGCGGCATTGCCTCGCGCCGTGCCTTCGGCCGTCGCGACAAAACCGTCGCCCTGCGCCATCACCTTCACGCGCTGATTGGTCCGGATCACGTCCGGCTGCTGCAGCATGAAACTGCGCAGCCAGGCACCGGCCGGCACGCTGCTCCTCATGCTCTGGCCGATCGCCTGGTCGAGCCGGTTGAGCACGTTGCGGCTGAGCGCCGGCGAGGTCATTTCCGCCAGCCTGACGTCGTCCGGGGCCAGCAGCTCTCCGGCCTTGAGCGGACGGGTCGCCACCACGCCCATTCTCTTTTCGGCAATCGTCACCGGCAGCCGCAACGACCAGCCTGCCGCCGGGCAGGACAGGTCGAGCGAGGAGTTGCCACTGGGCACGGCCCCTGCCGACCAACTCACCTGGGGCTGCTCGCAGGCGGGCAACGCCAGATGCGGATCGAGCCGGCCGAGCGTGAAGGTCGCCGGCCGAAAGCGCAGCTCCTGCTCGACGAAGCGGCGCGCAGCCTGCTCCAGTGCCGCCAGATTCTGCGTGGCGGCCAAGAGCTCGAGCGGGTGGAGCAGGAGGCCCAGCAGGAGCGACAAGGCGATAAGGCGTTTTTGCATGTGCCTCATTCTACCCGAGAAATCGTCGGGTGGAGGGCGCGGCAGCGGATGAGAAATAACACAGGCGGAAACGACAAAGGCCCCTCACGGGGCCTCTGTCGAGTCATCGGGTCATGCCGGCTCTCAGGCCAGTGCGGCTTCGATGAAGCCTTTCACCGCAGCGGCGTCGGCGTCGAACACGGTGACACGCTGCGGCAGGTTCTCGATGCCGTCGAAACCGGCCGGGCGCGGCGGGTCACGGTCCAGCGCCTCGCGGATGGTGTCGGCAAACTTGGCCGGCAGAGCGGTTTCCAGGCAGACCACGGTCTCGCCCGGCCGGCGCACGTCGCGCGCCACCTTGATGCCGTCGGCGGTGTGGGTATCCACCACCACGCCGTCTTCACGATCGACCAGACAAATCGTTGCCAGACGGTCGGCATGGGTGCTCTTGCCGGAGACAAAGCCGAAACGCTCGCGCACCGCGGCCAGCTCGGACGACAGGTCGAAGCCCTCGCCCGAATCCACCTTGGCCCACAGCTCGCGCACCTTGGCCGCGTCGCGGCCGACCAGGTCGAACACGAAGCGCTCGAAGTTGGACGCCTTGGAGATGTCCATCGACGGGCTGGAGGTGACCCAGGTGTTGGCGGTGCCGCGCGGACGGTAGATGCCGGTACGGAAGAACTCGTCGAGCACGTCGTTCTCGTTGGTGGCAACGATCAGGCGCTCGACCGGCAGGCCCATCTGGCGGGCGATGTGGCCGGCGCAGACGTTGCCGAAGTTGCCGGACGGCACACAGAAGCTGACCTGCTCGTCGTTGCTGGCGGTGGCGTTGAAGTAGCCCTTGAAGTAGTACACCACCTGCGCCACCACGCGCGCCCAGTTGATCGAGTTGACGGTGCCGACCTTGTGACGCGCCTTGAAGGCGTGGTCGTTCTGCACCGCCTTCACGATGTCCTGGCAATCGTCGAACATGCCGCGGATGGCGATGTTGTGGATGTTCTGGTCCTGCAGGCTGTACATCTGCGCGCGCTGGAACGGACTCATCAGGCCGTCCGGGCTCAGCATGAAGACGTTAATGCCGGCCTTGCCGCGCATCGCGTATTCGGCCGCCGAGCCGGTGTCGCCGGAGGTGGCGCCGACGATGTTGAGCTCTTCGCCCTTCTTGGCCAGCACGTACTCGAACAGGTTGCCGAGGAACTGCATCGCCATGTCCTTGAACGCCAGCGTGGGACCGTTGGACAGTTCCAGGATGACCAGGCCGTCCTTGAGGCGCTTGACCGGGGTGATCTCGGCCGAGCCGTACACTTCGGCGGTGTAGGTGCGGTCGAGCATATCCTTGAGGTCGGCCTCGGGGATATCTGTGGCGAACAGGCGGATCACCTCGAACGCCAGCTCGGCGTAGGAGAGGCCGCGCCAGGCATCGAGCTGTTCACGGCTGATCTGCGGGTAATGCTCCGGCAGCGCGAGACCGCCATCCGGGGCCAGGCCCATCAGGATGGTGTCGGAGAATTCCAGCGGCTGCATGCCGCCGCGGGTGCTGATGTAATGCATAGGGGTTCCGTTCAGCCGTTGAGTTCTTCCATGCGCAGACGCACCACCTTGCCTGCCACGCTATCCAGCGCCTCGATGGAGGCAATGGCACGGTTGACCTGTTTCTCCTGCACGCGGTGAGTCAGGATCACCACTTCGGCGGAGCCGTCGGCATCCGCGCCCTTCTGGATCAGTGCCTCGATCGAGATGCCGTTGTCGGCCAGGAGGCGGGTGATCTCGGCCAGCACGCCGGTACGGTCGGCCGCGGCGATGCGCAGGTAGTAGGAGCTGTGAATCTCGTCGATCGGCAGGATCGGGGTGTCCTGCAGGCGGTCCGGCTGGAACGCCAGGTGCGGCACGCGGTGCTCGGGATCGGCGGTCAGCAGACGGGCCACGTCGACGATGTCGGCCACCACGGCGGACGCGGTCGGCAGCGCGCCGGCGCCGGCGCCGTAGTACAGCGTCGGGCCGATGGCGTCGCCCTTGGCCATCACCGCGTTCATCACGCCGTTGACGTTGGCGATCAGGCGGTCTTCCGGGATCAGCGTCGGGTGCACGCGCAGCTCGATGCCGGCGTCGGTGCGGCGGGTCAGGCCCAGCAGCTTGACGCGGTAGCCCAGTTCCTCGGCGTACTTGATGTCGCGGCCGTCGAGCTGGCTGATGCCTTCCAGATAGCACTTGTCGAACTGCATCGGGATGCCGAAGGCGATCGATGCCATGATGGTGAGCTTGTGGCCGGCGTCGTGGCCCTCGATGTCGAAGGTCGGGTCGGCTTCGGCATAGCCCAGGCGCTGGGCCTCGGCCAGCACGTCGGCGAAGCTCGAGCCCTTGTCGCGCATTTCGGTCAGGATGAAGTTGGAGGTGCCGTTGATGATGCCGGCGATCCACTCGATGCGGTTGGCCGAAAGACCTTCGCGCAGCGCCTTGATGATCGGGATGCCGCCGGCCACGGCGGCTTCGAACGCTACCATCACGCCCTTTTCCTGGGCTCGGGCGAAGATTTCGTTGCCGTGCACGGCCAGCAGTTTCTTGTTGGCGGTGACCACGTGCTTGCCGTTCTCGATGGCCTTGAGCACCAGCTCCTTGGCGATGGTGTCACCGCCGATCAGCTCGACCACGATGTCGACGTCGGGGTGGTTGACGATCTGCATGGCGTCGTCGACCACCGGCACGTCCGGACCGACCACTTCACGCGCGCGTTCCAGCTCGCGGTTGGCGGCCATGAACAGGCGAATCTCGCGACCGGCGCGGCGGCTGATCTCTTCGGCGTTGCGTTTGAGTACGGTGGCGGTACCGCCACCGACTGTCCCTACTCCCATCAGACCAATGTTGATCGGCTGCATGGCATCTCCTGATATTGAATGGTGTCAGATTTTTTATGTGTCCCCGGCTCAAGGCCTACCGGCAAGGGCGTAACGCGCTTGCCGCTGGGTCCTGCGCCGATAAAAAAAGGGAGCCTGCCGGCCCCCTGCTTTACTGCCGTACTGCGCGGTCCATTGTGCCACGATCGTGGCCGTTGTAACGCTAAAACTTGAGCCTAGTCGGTGCCGTGACGCTTGCGGTAGTTTTCGAGGAAGCGGGCGATGCGGCCGATGGCCTCGATCAGGTCGTCGCTGTTGGGCAGGAACACCACGCGGAAATGGTCCGGGGCGATCCAGTTGAACCCGGAGCCCTGCACCAGCAGCACCTTTTCTTCCTGCAACAGTTCGAGGATGAACTGCTGGTCGTCGCTGATCGGGTAGATCTTGGGGTCGAGGCGCGGGAACAGGTAGAGCGCCCCCTGCGGCTTGACGCAGCTGACGCCGGGGATGGCGGTCAGCAGTTCGTGCGCCAGATCGCGCTGGCGCGCCAGCCGCCCGCCCGGGGCCACCAAGTCGTTGATGCTCTGGTAGCCGCCCAGCGCGGTCTGGATGGCGAACTGCGCCGGCACGTTGGCGCACAGCCGCATCGAGGCCAGCATGTTGAGGCCTTCGATGTAATCGCGGGCGTGCTTCTTCTCGCCCGACAGCACCATCCAGCCGGCACGGTAGCCGCAGGCGCGGTAGTTCTTGGACAGGCCGTTGAGCGTGACGCACAGCACGTCCGGCGCAAGGCTGGCGATCGAGGTGTGCTGTACCTCGTCGTACAGCACCTTGTCGTAGATTTCGTCGGCGTAGATGATCAGCTGGTGCTGGCGCGCCAGCTCGACGATTTCGGCCAGCAGCTCGGGCGGGTAGACCGCGCCGGTCGGGTTGTTGGGGTTGATGACGACGATGGCGCGGGTGTTGGCGTTGATCTTGGCGCGGATGTCCTCGATGTCGGGGAACCAGCCGGCTTGCTCGTCGCACACGTAATGCACCGCCTTGCCGCCGGCCAGGCTGACCGCAGCGGTCCACAGCGGGTAGTCGGGCGCCGGCACCAGCACTTCGTCGCCAGTGTCGAGCAGCGCCTGCATCACCATCACGATCAGCTCGGATGCGCCGTTGCCGATGTAGATGTCTTCCATCGCCACGTTCGGCAGCTGCTTCTGCTGGGCGTAGTGCATGATCGCCTTGCGCGCGGCGAACAGGCCCTTGGAGTCGGAATAGCCCGAGGCGTCCGGCAGGTTGGCGATCACATCCTCGATGATCTCGTCCGGAGCGAAGAAGCCGAACGGCGCCGGGTTGCCGATGTTGAGCTTGATGATGCGGTGGCCTTCGTCTTCCATTTTCTTGGCGTGCTCGAGGACCGGTCCGCGGATGTCGTAACAGACGTTGGCGAGTTTTTGTGATTTGTGTACAGGCTGCATGGCAGTGTCGTTTACCGTGGCATTCCGCCCGCCGGAACCCTTGGCCCGTTTGCGGCGACGCGGTGAGTGTTCGTTCAAGATTCATCCCCTGGGTGCGGCAAACACGACGGCACCGGCGCGATACCGGCGGTCGTCCTTGGCGGCGGGTCAAGGTATAATCCTATCCCAATACGTGGTGCACTGCACTAGCAGCAAAACCCCGCCCAGGAAGCTCTCCATGAAACTGCATCAAGCCAGCGGCCAAGGCCGCAACCTGTTCACCGGCTACGGCGAAGGCCATGTCCTGATCAACCAGGTCCGCCACGACGGCAACCTCGTCGTCACCCCGGACGAGGTGCTGCCGTGGGCGCCGGCCAGCTTCGAGGAACTGGCGAGCGAGCATTTTGCCCTGCTGCTCGACCTCACGCCGGAGGTAGTGTTGTTCGGCAGCGGCGCGCGCCTGCGTTTCCCCCACCCGCGCCTGACCGCGGTCCTGACCAACGCCGGCATCGGGGTCGAGGTGATGGACACCCAAGCCGCCTGCCGCACCTACAACATTCTGCTGGCGGAAGACCGCCGCGTGATCGTCGCGCTGTTCAGCTGACGCACACCCCGCTCCGCAACACGGCAAAACGCCGCTCCCCGTCTAAAGGAGCGGCGTTTGCCATGGGGTCATCCGGCGGTGGCCGGCGCGGTCACAGCACAGCAGCCTCCCGCTCCCGCTCCGGCTGCGCGGCGCGTTGCCCGCCGAACGACTCGTAGGCCATCAGCGCCTCGGCCGCCGTCATCAGCGACGGTCCCCCTCCCATGTACACCGCCACCTGCAGCATTTCCAGAAACTCGCCACGGCTGCAGCCCAGCTCGACCAGTGCCTTGGCGTGAAAAGCCAGGCAGCCCTGGCAGCGGCTGGCGATGCCGATCGCCAGCGCGATCAGCTCCTTGTTCTTGTTGGACAGCGCGCCATCGTTATGCGCGGCGCGACTCATCTGGCCGAAGCCCTTCATGGTTTCCGGGATTTCGCGGCGCAGTTCCGCCACCTTGCTGCCGATGGCCGAAGCCAGTTCCTGGTAATTGTGACTCATGATCCATCCATTCGTTTAAGTAAATTACATTATATAATTTACTTAAACGAATGACGAAAAACAAGTCCTTCGGCCAACCTACCAACGGCAGGCGGCAGAAGGACCGTTCAAACAGGGTCAGGCCATCAAGAATCGATTCCCCACCTTGAAGGCATCAGGCTCACAGAAAATTGCGCAGCAACAGCGCCCCCAGCAGCAGCGCGATCAGCGCCAGCCGGAAATTCTGCTTTTTCTGCTCGCGCATCAGGTGCATGTAACCCTCGATCAGCAGTTCGCCACGGCTGGCCGAGAGCGCCTCGTTGAGGCGGCGCGGCAGCGTCGGCAGCGTGGTGGCCCACTGCGGCGCCTCGTGGCGCAGCGTCTTGATCAGACCACGCCAGCCGATCTGCTCGTTCATCCACTTGGTGAGGAAAGGCTTGGCGGTGTCCCACAGGTCGAGGTGAGGGTCGAGCTGGCGCCCCAGCCCTTCGATGTTGAGCAGCGTCTTCTGCAGCAGCACCAGCTGCGGCTGGATCTCGACGTTGAAGCGGCGGCTGGTCTCGAACAGGCGCAACAACACCAGACCGAACGAAATCTCGGACAGCGGCTTCTCGAAGATCGGTTCGCACACGGTGCGTACTGCCGCCTCCAGTTCCTCGGCGCGGGTGTCTTTCGGCACCCAGCCCGACTCGATGTGGGCGGTGGCGACACGGTGGTAGTCGCGGTTGAAGAAGGCGAGGAAGTTGACCGCCAGGTAGTGCTTGTCGACGTCGGTGAGCGAGCCGACGATGCCGAAGTCGAGCGCGATGTAGCGCCCGTCCGGCGCCACGAAGATGTTGCCCGGGTGCATGTCGGCGTGGAAGAAGCCGTGGCGGAACACCTGGGTGAAGAAGATTTCGACGCCGAAACGGGACAGCTTCTTGAGATCGATGCCCTGCTCGCGCAGGCGCTCGATCTGCGAGATCGGCGTGCCGTGCATCCACTCCAGCGTCAGCACCTCGCGCGTGGTGTAGTCGTAGAACACCTCGGGCACGATCAACTGGTCGGAACCGGTGAAGTTGCGGCGCAGCTGCGAGGCGTTGGCGGCCTCGTGCATCATGTCGAGCTCGTCGTGCAGGTACTTGTCGAACTCGCCGACCACCTCGCGCGGCTTGAGACGCTTGCCGTCGACGAAGAAGCGCTCGACCCAGCCCGCCAGCGTGCGCATCAACGCCAGGTCCTGCTCGATCACCGGCTGGATGCCGGGGCGCAGCACCTTGACCGCCACTTCCCTGCCCTTGCTGCCATCCGGTAGCTTCAGCCAGGCCTTGTGCACCTGTGCCACCGAGGCGCTGGCCACCGGCACGTCGTTGAAGTCGGCGTACAGGCTGTCGACTGTGCGGCCGAAGCTCTGCTCGATGACCTGGCGCGCCAAGGCACCGTCGAACGGTGGCACCTTGTCCTGCAATCGCGCCAGCTCGTCGGCGTAGTCCGGCGGCAACAGGTCGCGCCGGGTGGACAGCACCTGGCCGAACTTGACGAAGATCGGCCCCAGGCTCTCCAGCGCCTCGCGCACGCGTTGCGGCAGCGGTGCCGAGGTGTCGCGCCGCAGCGGGCAGAAGCGGAACAGGGTATGGACGAAACCGAGCCGGGAATGGCCCTCGAAGAAGTCGTCGAGGCCGTAACGGTAGAAGGTGGAAACGATCTTGATGAAACGCGAAATCCGCATGATCGGCAGGGAGCCTTATGAATTCTTGGGGTTAACGGCGGCTTCCAGCGCCGCCAGGCGCTTCTCCAGCCGCGCGGCGTCGTCGCGCAGCGTGTCGACGGCGTGGACGAAGGTATCGACCTGAGGTTTCTTGGCCAGCAGCGGCGCTTCCTCGCGCAGGTGCTCGATCCAGTTTTCCGCCAGGCGCCAGGCGATCTCGCCCTTGACGCCCAGCATGCCGCGCGCCAGCTTTTCCAGGCGGCTGGCGGCGACGTCGCCGACCACGCGCGACAGGTCTTCGGCGGCGTCCCACTTGAGCCCGCCGACCAGCCGTGCCACCGCGCTGGCGAGGTCGGTGTCGCCCTCCAGCGTGACGTCGGCCAGATCCGGCTGGCGACCGCTGAGCGTCGCCAGCGCCACGCTGTGCTTGAGGCGGATGACCGCCTCCGGCTCGCCTTCGCAGGCGGCGAGCCAGCCGTCCTCGGTGAACACGCCGCTCACCGCCAGCGGCGGCAGCTGGATGGACACGCGCCGGCCGGAGAAGCGGGCGAGTTCGTCGCGCACCGCCGGGTGCTGGTTCAACACATGGTTGAAGGCGGCAATCTGGAGCTTCATCTCACTATCCTTGTATTTACACCGCGACGCCGGCCAGGCTCCGGCGCTTGGACACGACAGCCCCGCGACATCGCCGGACGACGCTGGGGCCGGCCGGACTCAGGCTTTCAGCCGGGCGAACAACAGGTTCACCCCCAGCGCCATGAACAACCCGCCACAGACCCGGTCGAGCCAGCGCGATACGCCACTGCGCCGCAGCCACGCCCCCAGGCGCGCCGCCAGCAGTGCCAGGCCGCAGCACCACACCAGCCCGGTGACCACGAAGGCGAGGCCCAGGATCACGAACGACGCGGCACCGGCGCCCGGCTTGACGAACTGCGGCAGGAAGGCGAGGAAGAACAGCGCCACCTTGGGGTTGAACAAGTTGGTCAGGCAGGCCTCGCGCAGCACGCGCCAGCCGTCGGCCGCGGCGGGCGCCGGCAGCGCGGCGACACCGCCGCCGCTCTTCAGCATCTTCAGCCCCAGCCACATCAGGTACGCCGCCCCCAGCAGTTTCACCAGCAGGAAGGCCGTGGCCGAGGTCGCCAGGATCGCCGACAGCCCGAACGCCGCCAGCAGCGTGTGACCCACGCTCCCCAGGCCGATGCCCAGCGCCGACAGCAGCCCGGCCGCCCGGCCCTGCGCGGTACTGCGCCCGAGGATGTAGAAGGTGTCCGGCCCCGGCGTGACGTTGAGCAGAAAACCGGCTGCGACGAACGCCCACAGGTTGGTAATGCCGTCCATGGCGCTCAGAACTTGTAGCCCTTGTGCAAGGCGACCACGCCGGCCGACAGGTTGTGGTAGTCGACCTTGCCGAAACCGGCATCGAGCATCATCTGCTTCAGGGTTTCCTGGTCCGGATGCATGCGGATCGACTCGGCCAGGTACTGGTAGCTCTCGGCATCGTTGGCGACGAGCTTGCCCATGATCGGCAGCGCCTTGAACGAGTACAGGTCGTAGAACGGCGATAGAGGCTTCCACACCTTGGAGAACTCCAGCACCAAGAGCTTGCCGCCCGGTTTCAGCACGCGGTGCATCTCCTTCAGCGCCGCATCCTTGTGCGTCATGTTGCGCAGACCGAAGGCAACCGACACCAGGTTGAAGTAGTTGTCCGGGAACGGCAGCTTCTCGCCGTCGGCCAATGACACCGGCAGCACGATGCCCTCGTCGAGCAGGCGGTCGCGCCCCACCGTCAGCATCGAGCTGTTGATATCGGTCAGCCACACCTCGCCGGTCTTGCCGACGCGCTGGTACCAGCCGCGCGACAGGTCGCCGGTACCGCCGGCGATGTCCAGCACCTTGTCGCCCGGCTTGACGCCGGCGGTATTCAGGGTGAAGTGCTTCCACACCCGGTGCAGCCCGCCGGACATCAGGTCGTTCATCACGTCGTACTTCTTGGCCACCGAGTGGAACACCTCGGCCACTTTGCCGGCCTTCTCGCTCTCGTCGACCGTCTTGAAACCGAAATGCGTCTGCTTGTCCATGCTTACTCCCTGCTCGCGCCAGCGGCGGCGAGTCGATCAAGATAATCCTGCCAGTACTGGTCGTGCTTGACGCCCAGCTCGTATAAATAGGCCCAGCTGTAGAGCCCGCTGTCGTGACCGTCGTCGAACACGATCTTCAGCGCGTAGTGGCCGACCGGCTCCAGCGCGGTGATCGCCACGTGACGCTTGCCGACCTGCAGCACCTCGTTGCCGACGCCGTGGCCGCGCACCTCGGCCGACGGCGAATGGACGCGCAGGTACTCGCACGGCAGCTCGAAGCGGGCGCCGTCGTCGAAGGTGATCTCCAGCCGTTTCGACTGGGTGTGCAGTTTGATTTCCGTCGGAAGCGGCGTCGAGTGCGCTGCGGCCATGCTGTACTCCATCGTGCAAAAATGGGCCTCAAGGTTGGCCGAAGCGTCTTCGGCCAACCTTGATCCGGGTCAGTCGGCTTGCTTCTCCAGCAGCATGGCATCGCCATAGCTGAAGAAACGGTAATGGTGTTCCACCGCGTGGCGGTAGGCGTTGCGGATGGGCTCCACCCCGGCGAAGGCCGACACCAGCATCAACAGCGTCGACTTGGGCAGGTGGAAGTTGGTGAGAAGGCGATCCACCACCCGGAAGCGGTAGCCCGGGGTAATGAAGATGTCGGTCTCACCGCGCCCGGCCACCAGCGCCCCGCCCTGCGCCGCCGATTCCAGCGCGCGCATGCTGGTGGTGCCTACCGCCAGCACCTTGCGTCCGGCAGCGTGCGCCGCGGCGATGGCGTCCACGGTGGCCGGCGGAATCTCGTAGATTTCGCTGTGCATCTTGTGCTCGGCGATGTTCTCGACCCGCACCGGCTGGAAGGTGCCGGCACCGACGTGCAGCGTCACGTAGGCCAGGATCACGCCCTTGGCCCGCAACGCGTCCAGCATCGCCTCGGTAAAGTGCAGGCCGGCGGTCGGCGCCGCGACCGCCCCGCGCTCGCGGGCGTAAACGGTCTGATAGCGGCTGTCGTCGTCGCTGTCGGTATCGCGCTCGATATAAGGAGGCAACGGCAGCTTGCCCGAAGCCTCGAGGATGTCGAACACGTTCTCGGCGTCGAGAAAGCGCAGCTTGAACAGCGCATCGTCGCGCTCCACCATTTCGGCCTGCCAACGGCCGGCAAAGGTGATCCTGCTGCCCGGCTTCGGCGACTTGCTGGCGCGCACGTGCGCCCACACCGTGTGCTCGTCGAGCACCCGTTCGACCAGCGCCTCGACCTTGCCGCCGGACGCCTTCTCGCCGAACAACCGCGCCTTGATCACCCGGGTATCGTTGAACACCATCACGTCACCCGGCTGGATACGCTCCAGCACCGCGCCGAACGACAGGTCGGCGAGCGCCATGCCATCCACGTGCAGCAGGCGGCTGGCACCGCGGTGCTCGGGGGGATGCTGGGCAATCAGTTCGTCGGGCAGGTGGTAATCGAAATCGGATAACTGCATAAGCTCGTTCGCGCGGGTAAACCACCCAATTATACCCTCCATCGCCCCCCGCTGGCAGCGGTCAGAAGACGCGAACCGCCGACCGCGTCGCTACCGCCTCGTGATGCGGCTGGACATTCCGCCACAGGCGACTACAATTGACCGGTTATCGCCAGCCATACCCACCCACGCGGCATTTTCCCCACACTCCCGCCGCTATCACACACGAGTTAAAAACTGCAAAAGCTGGACATCTTGCAGCGAATTACGGCAAACTCGCGCCCATGATGAAGAACGGGACGTAAGTCTTGACCCTAAAGATCCTTGTTTTGCACGGCCCCAACCTGAACCTGCTAGGGGTTCGGGAGCCCGCACATTACGGCCGCGAAACGCTCGACGCCATCAACCAACGCCTGAGCGAACAAGCCCAGGCCGCCGGTTTTGCGCTGGAAGCGCTGCAAAGCAATGCCGAGCACGTGTTGATCGAACGCGTGCACCAGACCCTGCACGACGGCACCGCGTTCATTCTGATTAATCCCGCCGCGTTCACGCACACCAGCGTGGCCTTGCGGGACGCGCTGGCCGGCGTCAAAGTCCCTTTCATCGAAATCCACCTATCCAACGTCCACGCCCGCGAACCTTTCCGCCAGCACTCGTATTTTTCCGATCTGGCGGTCGGCGTCATCTGCGGGCTGGGTGCACACGGCTACGAACTGGCCCTGGCGCATGCTGTGAAGCAGCTTGTCGCCCGGAACTGAGTTCCTGCCCCAAACAGAACATCCCATTCGAAGGATCGCCATGGACCTGCGCAAACTGAAAAAACTGATCGATCTCGTCGAGGAATCCGGCATTGCCGAGCTCGAAGTGACCGAAGGCGAAGAAAAAGTCCGCATCACCCGCGTATCGGCCAATGCCAACATCACCTACGCCCAGCCGATGCACGCCATTCAGATGCCGGCAGCGGCGCCGGTCGCGGCGGCTGCCGCTGTGGTCGACGCGGCGCCGGCCGCCATCGACAGCAAGAACGCACTGAAGTCGCCGATGGTCGGCACCTTCTACCGCTCGCCGAGCCCGGGCACCAAGGCTTTCGTCGAAGTCGGCCAGAGCGTCAGCGCCGGCGACACCCTGTGCATCATCGAAGCCATGAAGCTGATGAACGAGATCGAAGCCGACCGCTCCGGCGTGATCAAGGCCATCCTGGCCGAAGACGGTCAGCCGGTCGAATACGGCGAGCCGCTGTTCATCATCGAGTAAGTCCCAATATCGAGGAACGTGAAATGGGAAAAGTGATCGGCCCGCCCGCACTTTTCGCGTTTCACGTTTCGCTTTTCACGGGTGTTCCCCATGTTTGAAAAAATCCTCATCGCCAACCGCGGCGAGATCGCCCTGCGTATCCAGCGCGCCTGCCGCGAAATGGGCATCAAGACCGTGGTCGTGCACTCCGAAGCCGACCGCGACGCCAAGTACGTCAAGCTGGCCGACGAGTCGGTCTGCATCGGCCCCGCCCCGTCCGGCCAGAGCTACCTCAACGTGCCGGCGCTGATCGCCGCGGCCGAAGTCACCGACGCCCAGGCCATCCACCCCGGCTACGGCTTCCTGTCGGAAAACGCCGACTTCGCCGAACGCGTCGAGCAGTCCGGTTTCGTCTTCATCGGCCCGCGCTCGGAAACCATCCGCCTGATGGGCGACAAGGTCTCGGCCAAGCAAGCGATGATCGAAGCCAAGGTGCCGACCGTGCCCGGTTCCGCCGGCGCGCTGCCGGACGATCCGGTCGAAATCACCAAGATGGCCAAGAAGATCGGCTTCCCGGTGATCATCAAGGCCTCTGGCGGCGGCGGCGGACGCGGCATGCGCGTGGTGCACACCGAGGCGGCGCTGATCAATTCGGTCAACATGACCCGCACCGAAGCGGCGGCCGCCTTCGGCAACCCGACCGTGTACATGGAGAAATTCCTCGAGCAGCCGCGCCATATCGAGATCCAGGTGCTGTCCGACGAATACGGCAACGCCATCTACCTCGGTGAGCGCGACTGCTCGATGCAGCGCCGCCACCAGAAGATCATCGAGGAAGCGCCGGCCCCGGGTATCACCGACGCCCAGCGCAAGAAGATCGGCGAGGCCTGCGCCGACGCCTGCCGCCGCATCAGCTACCGCGGCGCCGGTACCTTCGAATTCCTCTATGAGAACGGCGAGTTCTACTTCATCGAGATGAATACCCGCGTGCAGGTCGAACACCCGGTGACGGAAATGATCACCGGCATCGACATCGTGCAGGAACAGATCCGTATTGCCGCCGGCGAGAAACTGCGCTACAAGCAAAAGGATATCGTATTCAAGGGGCACGCCATGGAGTGCCGCATCAACGCCGAAGATCCGTTCACCTTCGTGCCGAGCCCGGGCAAGATCGAGAGCTACCACCCGGCCGGCGGCCCGGGCATCCGCATCGACTCGCACATCTACCAGGGTTACACTGTTCCGTCGCACTACGATTCGATGGTCGGAAAACTGATCGCCTTCGGCGACACCCGCGAGCAAGCTATGGCGCGCATGCGCGTGGCGCTGTCCGAAATGGCGATCACCGGCATCAAGACCAACATCCCGCTGCACCAGGAACTGTTCATGGACGGCGCCTTCCAGAAGGGCGGCACCAGCATCCACTACCTGGAAGAGCGTCTGGCCCAGATGAAGAAGGGGAGCGCCTGATGGCCTGGCTGCAAGCCACCATTGACACCGACTCCGTGGTGGCCGAGCAGCTGGCCGACGCCCTGATGGACGCCGGCGCACTGTCGGCCGCCATCGAGGACGCGCTGGCCGGCACCGAGCTGGAGCAGCCGATTTTCGGCGAGCCGGGCGAACCGGTCGACAAGCTGTGGAGCCAGAGCCGCATCATCGCGCTGTTCGACGAAGCCGCCGACGTCGCGCTGATCATCGCGGCCGCCAGCACCCAGTGCGGGATCGCGTTGCCGCACTATGCCGAGGAGCGGGTCGAAGAACAGGACTGGGTGCGACTGACCCAGGCCCAGTTCGAGCCGATCCGCATCTCGGAACGGCTCTGGATCACGCCAACCTGGCACGAGAGCCCGGACCCCGCCGCCGTCAACCTGCAGCTCGACCCCGGCCTCGCCTTCGGCACCGGCAGCCACCCCACCACCCGGCTGTGCCTGCAATGGCTCGACGCCAACATCAAGGGCGGCGAGAGCGTGCTGGATTACGGCTGCGGTTCGGGCATCCTGGCTATCGCCGCGCTCAAGCTCGGCGCGGCCTCAGCGGTCGGTATCGACATCGACCCGCAAGCGGTGCGTGCCAGCCAGGACAACGCCGCCCAGAACCAGGTGGTCGCCCGTTTCTACCTTCCCGACGCCACCCCGCCAGCGCAGTACGACGTGGTGCTGGCCAACATCCTGGCCAACCCGCTGCGCCTGCTGGGTGAACTCCTTTCCGGCCACGTCAAGGCCGGCGGCAAGATCGTCCTGTCCGGCATCCTGCAGGAGCAGGCGGAAGAGCTGTCCGCCATCTACGCGACCTGGTTCGACATGGAACCGCCGGTATTCGACGAAGGCTGGACCCGACTCACTGGAACCCGACACGCCACGGTATGACGCATACGACACAGTGCCCCGGCTGCCAGACCCGCTTCAAGGTTAGCGATGCCCAGCTCGCCGTTGCCAACGGCCTTGTCCGCTGCGGGCGCTGTGCGCATGTCTTCAACGCCACCGAACACATGATCGTGGCGGAGCCACCGCTGCTCACGCCGACGCCGCCGGTACCGCCCCCACTCGCCCCTGCCGTGCCAGCCAGCCGCCCCGACCCGGGCGACGACTTCGAGCTGGAGTTGCCCGACTTCGACCCGCTGGGCAGCCCCCCGGCCACCGAGACGGCGCCGCCGGTAGAGACGGCCGCAGCAGCCACCGCCAGTGCGCCGGCCACCGACGCCAATGACATGGCCACGTTCCAGCGCGCCCTGTCCGAGGCGATGCAGCACCGTGATGCCACGGCGCCGATCGGCGACCCGTTCGCGGCGCCGGAAGCGCCGCCGCGTCCCGCCGCCGACCCCTTGCAAGCACTGCTGGAAGAGACGCTGTCGGAACACGCCGCCCCCGCCACGCGTGGTACCCACAACGAAACCGAAACACGGGAAGAACGTGGCCAGCCAAAGGGGGCCACAGTGATGGTGATGCCGGAGGCGGACTCCGCGGAACCCGCCTTCGACCCGGGCGCAGGTATCCCCGGCTTCGAGCCGCCGCCGCCAGCGGCGCGCCGGACGGGGAACTGGCAGACCTGGCTGATGGCCGGCGTGGCGTTGATCGGCGTGCTGGCCCTGGCGCTGCAGCTGGTCTACCTCAACCGTACCCGCATTGCCGCCGAGGTGCCGGAACTGCGCCCGACGCTGGAAAAACTGTGCCAGGGCGTCGGCTGCAGCGTGCCGCTGCCAACCGACAGCGCGCTGATCCGTACCGAATGGTCGGAACTGTCCTTCGTGCCCGATCAGCAGAACCTGATCCAGCTGGCTGCCACGCTGAAGAACCACGCCGCGTACCCGCAGGCTTATCCGATGCTGGAGGTCACGCTGAAGGATGCCGAGGACCAGGTGGTGATCCGCAAGGTGTTCTCGCCGCAGGAATACCTCAAGCCCGACGACTACAAGGCCATGCAGTTCAAGGGCAACAGCGAGATACGCATCGCCATGCGCTTCGATGTCGGCAAGGTCCGCGCGATGGGCTACAGTCTGCTCTGGTTCTATCCCTGAACCTGAGAGGCTGTTCATCAGGCGGCCACGCCTTCTCATCTTGAGCGCCGGCAGTACGGCGTGCCGATCTCCGATTGTCTCAGCGACGCGGAATTCTCATGTACTCGGGATACAGTCCGGTTCCTGAACGCTGGCGGCACTCAAGTTGCTTTGGCTCGCTCACCTACGGCCATAGGTGCTGTGTTCCATGCCTCTCCGACAAGCCGCCATCTGGCGGCTTTTTCGTTGCCCTCCCCCGATTTTGGCTTGTTTTCTGCCCGATCTCGTCCACCATGAGTAGATAACGCAGGAGAAAACAGGACATGGACATGTTTACACTGCAGCACCGTGACGACGCTTTGCAGGTGCTTGGCGACTTTCCCCAAGTCGGCAATCTGCTGCACAGTTTCATGCTGGTCGACGAAAACCTGAACGACGTCTCACTCGAGCAATTCCATGGCTCGCCCAAGGCGATCATCACCTTGCTGTCACTCGACGAGCAGGAATACGGCGGGATCGAACTGCTGCAGGAGACGCGGCGCTTTCTGGAGCAATGGCCTGGGCTGCGGCTGTTTGTGATCTCGGTGGATTCGCCCTCGACCCTGCGTCGCGCGCGCCGTGAGCACGGCCTGCCCGGGGTGACGCTGCTCTCGACGCTGCGCGGGCGCGATTTTCACAAGTTCTACGGTGTACTGATCGCCGATTATCCGTTGGCGGGCTACACCGCCCCGTCGCTGATCCTGACCGATTCGCGGGATCAGGTGATCTACGCCGAACGCCTGCGCGGCACCGAAGACCTATTCGACTTCGCCAGTATCGCCAAGACCATCGAAGGGCGCTGAGGCGGGTTGCACCTGACAAACAAAAAGCCACCCCTAGGGTGGCTTGCTGCCAGCGTGGCGAGCTTTCAGTCCAGGCGCTCGCCGGATTCCGACTTCGGCTCGCGTCCCAGCAGTTCCTCCACCACCTTGTGCGGATCGCTGCCGTGATAGAGCAGGCCGCACACTGCGGCGGTGATCGGCATGTCGACCTCGAGCCGCTCGGCCATGGTCAGCACCTCGCGTGCAGTCGGCACCCCTTCGGCAACGTGGCCCAGTTCCTGCAGGATCTGCTCCAACGACTTGCCTTCGGCCAGCTTGAGGCCGACCTGACGGTTGCGCGACAGCGCGCCGGTGCAAGTAAGGATCAGATCCCCCATGCCGGCCAAACCCATCATGCTCTGCTGGCTGCCTCCCAGCGCCAGCGCCAGCCGGGTGATCTCGGCCAGGCCACGGGTGATCAGCGCGGCGCGGGCGTTCATGCCGAACTGCAGGCCGTCGGCGACGCCGGTGGCGATCGCCATGACGTTCTTCACCGCCGCCCCCACCTCGACGCCGACCAGGTCGTCGTTGGCGTAGAGCCGCAGCCGCGGGCTGTTGAGCGTCCGCGCCATGCGCTTGGCGAAGGCGTAGTCGTCCGAGGCCACGGCGAGCGCGGCCGGCAGCCCCATCGCCACCTCGCGCGCGAAGCTCGGGCCGGACAGCACCCCGCACGGTACGCCGGGCGGCAGTTCCTCCGCCACCACCTGGTGCGGCAGCAGACTGGAGCCCACCTCGAAGCCCTTGCAGGCCCACAATAGCGGCGGCAACCCGGAAGACAGGGCGGTCAGCGCGCGCAGGGTCGGGCGCAGCCCGGCCATCGGCGTGACGATCAGGATCAGGTCGGCGCCGTCAACGGCATGCGACAGCTCGGCGCTCAAGGCCAGCTCGTCGGGCAGAGGGCAGCCCGGCAAATAGCGGGTATTGAGACGCTCCGCCGCCATCTGGGCCACCTGGTCGGCGTCGCGCGCCCACAGGGTGACATGGTGATGGCGCGCGTAGGCGATCGCCAAAGCGGTGCCCCAGGCACCCGCTCCCAGCACAGCCAGTTTCATGCGATCTCCCGTTTACAGGCCCCAGAGGTCGGTGATGCGGGCGTAGCCTTCGCTGCCGTCGCGATGGCGCACCTTGACCCAGCCGGCCTGGGGCGGCTCGAGCAGTTCGAGCACGCCGTCGCGCGGCACGCTGAAGCGCAACGGCGAGGCGGCGTCGGCCTCGGCGCGCACTTCGCTCTTGTCGACCACCACCAGCAGCATGCGCTGCGTGGACAAGGCCGCCGCCGGAATCCAGGCGATGCCGCCGGTGGCGTCGCGCACGCGCGACCACTCCTTCTGGCTCGTCAGCACTTCGACCGGGTAGTAGCGGCTGACCACGAACAGCTTCTTCGCATTCAGCGCCGGCGCTTCGTACAGCGCCACGCCGGTCTCCTTGACGGAGCGGAACTCCAGTGCGTTGGCCAGCGGGGCGGCGAACCCGGCGGCCAACAGCAGCGAGACGACGAGGGACTTCTTCATACGGATCAGGCGTTGCCGGCTTCGGCCAACTGGGCGCGCTGCTGCATGTACAGCGACTCGAAGTTGATCGGCGACAGCAGCACCGGCGGGAAGCCGGCGCGGTTCACCAGGCTGGACACGGTTTCGCGCGCATACGGGAACAGGATGTTCGGGCAGGCCACGCCGAGGATCGGCTCGATGTCGTCGGCCGGCACGTCGCGGATCTGGAAGATGCCGGCTTGCGCCACTTCGGCCAGGAACATGGTCTTTTCCGGCAGCTTGGCGGTCACGGTGACGGTCAGCGTGCACTCGTAGAAGCCGTCTTCGATCAGCTTGCCTTCCGAGGCGAGCTGCATGTCGATGTCCGGCTGGGCCTGCTCGAGGAACACCTGCGGGGCGTTCGGCACTTCGAGGGACAGGTCCTTAACGTAGATCTTTTCGATGGAGAAAACCGGTTGCACTTCTTGTTGTTCGCTCATGTTCAATCTCGCCTGACACCCGCCATGGGGTGGAATCAAATAAGGGAAAAATCAGCCGGCATCATCGCATGAAAGCGCGGCCGGAGCCACCGTCAGTCCGCCAGCAGTACGTCGAGCTTGCCGGCGTGCTCGAGCGCCGCCAGATCGTCGAAGCCGCCGACGTGGCTGTCGCCGATGTAGATCTGCGGCACGGTGCGGCGGCCGGTGCGGCTCATCATCTTCTCGCGCTCGGCCGGTTCCAGGTCGACGCGGATTTCGGTGATGCCGGCCACGCCCTTGCGTGCCAGCAGTTGCTTGGCACGGATGCAGTAGGGGCAGACGGCGGTGGTGTACATGGTTACGGGTTTCATCGGGGTTCCACAGGAAGGCTTGGAGGTACCGGCAAATTATACTCCGGCGGCACGCCGGCGGCGGGATCAAAACGCGTCACCAGGTCACTCACCACCCGGTCCAGCGCCGGCACCAGTTCGGCGGCGCGCGGGCTGTTGACGATGGCGACGATGGCAAGCCGGCGGCCGTCGGCCGCCTGCCAGTAACCGGCCAGGGCGCGCACGCCGTCGAGCGTGCCTGTCTTCAACCGCAGGCGCGGCCCCAGGTTGGCAAAGCGCTTCTTCAGCGTGCCGTCCGCCGCGGCGATCGGCAGGCTGGCCAGGAACTCGCCGGCGTAGGGTCCACGCGCCGCGCTCCTTAGCACTTCACCCAGCAGCCTGGCCGAGACGCGTTCCTGGCGCGACAGCCCGGCGCCGTTCTCCAGCGCCAGCGGTGCGGAGGGAATGCCGGCTTCGGCCAACGTTTCCCGCACGGCGCGCTCGGCGTCGGCCACGGTGTCGCCGCTGCCGCCGGCCACCCTCCCCAGCGTCAGGAAGAGCGCGCGCGCCATGGTGTTGTTGCTGTACTTGTTGATGTCGGCCAAGGCGGCCGGCAAGGGGTCGGAGTCATGGCTGGCCAGCACACGCGCCCCAGACGGCGCCGTGCCACGGCCGCTGGCCGCCGGTCCGCGCCCGCCCAGCTCGCGCCACAGCGCGGCGAAGGCCTGGGCGGCGTACTGGTCGTGGTCGAGCACGTTGACGTAGCTCTGCGCCCCGTCGCAGCTTCTTGGCAAGGCACCGCTGACGCTGACCTGCTCGTTCTCGACCTGAATGCTGACGCTCCGCCGCACGTCGTCGCAAGGACCCTCGCCGCCGTCGCTCAGGGCGCTGCTCAGGCGCACCCCGGCCAGCGGCGGATCGAGCGTGACGCGGGCGCCGTTGCCGTCGTTGAAGAAGCGCAGCCAGGCCACCTTGAGCCCGGTGAGGTGGGTGTCGGGATCGACCATGAATACGCGCCCGACATCGCCACCGAAATCGCTGGCGCTGCCGATGCGGCTGAAGGCACGCTTGTCGAGCAGCAGCCGGCCCTGGATGCGTTCGATGCCGCGCGCGCGCAAGGTGCGCAGCATGCCCTGCAGGTCACGGTTGGCAAAACGCGGGTCGCCTGAGCCGATCCAGTACAGATCGCCCTGCAGCACGCCGTGCCGCAACGGCGCCGCCGACACCAGCTCGCTATGCCAGCGGTAGTCGGGGGAGAGCCGGGTCAGTGCGCTCCAGCCGGTCAGCAGCTTCATAGTGGAAGCCGGGTTGACGGCCTGCTCGGCGCGGTACGCCGCGAACACGCCCTTCCCTTCCACCGGCGCCGCCCACAACGCGATGTCGTCGGCCGGGATGCCGTACAGTTCCAGCGCGCTGGCCGGCAGCGTCCAGTAGGCCAGCATCAGCAGCGCCACGGCGCGTAATCGTTTCATCACATCTCCTGCGGGTCGACGTCGAGCGACCAGCGCAAGGCGCGGCCGTGCGCCTTGGCCAGCCGTTCGGCCAACGGGACGAGTCGTTCGAGCAGGGCGTGCAGCGCGGCGCGGCTGCCGCTCTCGAACACCAGTTGGGCGCGCTCGCGGTTGGCGAGACGCACCATCAGCGCCGGCGCCGGGCCGGATACCAGCACGCCGTCGGCGTGCGGCTCGGCCTCGGCGCGCAGCGCGGTCAGGAAGGCGGTGGCCGTGGCGATTTCGTAGGCGTCGGCACGCAGCAGGGCCTGGTATACCGCCGGCGGGAAGCCCGCCATGCGCCGCTCCTCGAGCAGGGTCTGGGCGTAGCCGTCGAAGTCGTGGCGCAGCAGTGCCTGGTACAGCGGGTGCTCCGGCCATTGCGTCTGCACCAACACCTCGCCCGGCGCCTCGGCGCGGCCGGCGCGGCCGGCCACCTGCATGAGCTGGGCGAACAGGCGCTCGGCGGCGCGGTAGTCGGCAGAGTACAGCCCGCCGTCGGCGTTCAACACCGTGACCAGCGACAGCGCGCCGAAATCGTGCCCCTTGGCCAGCATCTGCGTACCCACCAGCACGTCCACCTCGCCGGCGTGCACCTTGCGGTAGACCTCGTCCCAGGCCGCCTTGTGGCGCGTGGTGTCGCGGTCGATGCGCAGCAGGCGCGCTTCCGGCAGCAGCCGCGCCAGCGCCGCCTCCAGGCGCTGCGTGCCCTGCCCCAGCGGCTTGAGGTCGACGTTGCCGCAGTCCGGGCAGACCGGCGGCACCGCCTCCTCCCAGCCGCAGTGGTGGCAGCGCATTTTGCGCTCGGCGAGATGCACCACCAGCTTGGCCGAGCAGCGCGGGCAACCCGACAACCAGCCGCAGTCGGTGCAGGCGACCACCGGGGCGAAGCCGCGCCGGTTGATGAACACCAGACTCATCTCGCCGCGCGCCACGCGCGCCTTGAGCGCCGCGATCACCACTTCGGCCAACCCTTCCACCAGCTTGATCCGGCGCGTGTCCACCAACCGGATCGTCGGCAGCCGCGCCGCGTCGTGGGCGCGCCGGCTCAGGGTCAGGCGCCGGTAACGTCCGGCCGCGACGTTGGCCATGGTCTCCAGGCTGGGCGTGGCGCTGCCCAGCACGATCGGCACCCGCTCCTGACGCGCGCGCCACACCGCCAGGTCGCGGGCGTGGTAGCGCAGGCCGTCCTGCTGCTTGAACGAGCCGTCGTGTTCCTCGTCGACCACGATCAGCCCCAGCCGCGGCAGCGGCGTGAACACCGCCAGCCGGGTACCGATGACGATGCCGGCGCGCCCTTGCCAGGCGTCGACCCAGCCCTTGAGGCGCTCGCCGTCGGCCAGATGGCTGTGCAGCATCACCACCCGCGTGGCGGGAAAGCGCCCAGTGAAGCGCTCGATCAGCTGCGGCGTCAGGTTGATTTCCGGCACCAGCAACAGCACCTGGCGCCCGGCCGCCAGCACTCGCTCGATCAGGCGCAGGTAGACTTCGGTCTTGCCGCTGCCGGTAATGCCGTGCAGCACGTAGGGGGCGAAGTCGTCACGCGTTTCCGACAGGGCCTCCAGCGCCCGCTGCTGTTCGTCGTTCAGGCTCGGCGCCGGGGCGACGCGCAGCGGCAGCGCTTCCGGCGCCACGCGCTCAGCCCGTCCCTGCTGCAGCCAGTCGGCCAGGATACGCCCGGCCTGGGCGCTGACACCACGCGCCGCCGCGTTGGTCAGCGGGCCGTCCTGCAAGGCCTGCCACAGCGCCCGGCGCGCCTTTTGCCGTGCCGGCGGTTCTTCGGCCAACCCTGCCCCGGTCAGCTGCCACAGGCGCTCGTCCTCGAGCCGTACCGCGCGGTCGGTGCGCAGCGCACCGGGAAGCGCGGTAAACAGGGTCTGGCCGATGGGATGGTGGTAATAGTCGGCGGCGAAACGCACCATCGCGAGCAGCGTGGCCGGCAGCGGCGGCAACTCGTCGAACAGTTCCTCGACCCGTTTCAGGCGTCCGGTCTCGATACCCTCGGTAGGTATATCGTTGGTAATGAAGCCACACACCCGGCGCGGACCGAACGACACCCTGACCCGCTGTCCCGCGCGCAACGGCAGATGGGTCAAGTAGCTGAACGTTCCAAAAAGGGGCACGTCCACGGCCACCTGAACCGCGTACTCCTCCGCCATCATTCGCTCCCCCCGCGCAAACCCTGTCCAGGCAAGGCTTTAAGCCACCTGCCCACAGAAGCTGTGGATAACTTTGTGCACAACTGCCTTGCGGCGATGCCGAATGGCTGATACAGGCCATTGCAGCCAGGTTGCACAAAAATTAATCAAATTATATTTATCAATTAATTCAATGACTTAATGACTTCGCTCCAAGCTGGGTCAAACCCGGCTCACGCCTCATTCGCGGGCCACGCCGGTGTGCATAAGTCATGGAACAACTGTTGGAAACCCTGTCAATCCCTTGACAGCAAAAACCCGCAAAGTAAAACGGCCACTGGAAAACCAATGGCCGCATGGGCATATATACCCCCGGTTGGCTATGACAACGTCTCAACCGTGGTAATGGTAGGGAACCGACAGCCGATGCACCGCCTCGACCAGCACCGCGGCGTGATCGGGGTTCACGAACTGGGAAATGCCGTGGCCCAGGTTGAACACGTGGCCGCTGCCCTGGCCGTAGGAGGACAGGATGCGGCTGACTTCCTTCTCGATGCCCTCCGGGCTGGCAAACAGCACGTTGGGGTCGAGGTTGCCCTGCAGCGCCACCTCGCCGCCGACACGGCGACGGGCATCGGCGATGTCGGTGGTCCAGTCGAGCCCGATGGCGTCGGCACCGATCGTGGCGATGTCTTCCAGCCACTGACCGCCGCCCTTGGTGAACACGATCACCGGCACCCGCCGTCCGTCCGCCTCGCGCTTGAGGCCGGCGATGATCTTCTGCATATAAGCCAGAGAGAAAGTCTTGTAGGCCGCGTGGGTCAGCGCTCCGCCCCAAGTATCGAAGATCTGCACCGCCTGCGCCCCGGCGTCGATCTGGGCGTTGAGGTAGTCGGTGACGGTACGCGCGTTGATGTCGAGGATGTGATGCAGCAGTTCCGGGCGGCTGTACAGCATCGCCTTGACGTTGCGGAAGTCGTCCGAGCCACCGCCCTCGATCATGTAGCAGGCCAGCGTGAACGGACTGCCGGAGAAGCCGATCAGCGGCACCCGGCCGTCCAGCGCCTTGCGGATGCTGGCCACGGCGTCGAACACGTATTGCAACTTCTCCATCGGCGCCACGGAAAGCGCCTTGATGGCGGCCTCGTCACGCAGCGGGTGCTGGAACTTGGGCCCCTCGCCCTCGGCGAAGTAGAGCCCCAGCCCCATCGCATCCGGCACGGTGAGGATGTCGGAGAACAGGATGGCGGCATCCAGCGGGAAACGTTCCAGCGGCTGCAGCGTCACCTCGGTGGCGAACTCCGGGCTGGTACACAAGCCCATGAAGCTGCCGGCGCGCGCGCGCGTGGCGCGGTATTCCGGCAGGTAGCGGCCGGCCTGGCGCATCATCCAGATCGGGGTGTATTCAACGGGCTCCTTGAGCAGGGCCCGCAGGAAAGTATCGTTCTTGAGCGTGGTCATGATGAATGGCGGTGATTGGTTTCGCTTTTCATTATACCCCGCCTTCATCTCTGCCGGCTCGTAGCCGTCGAGCCCGATTTCATACCAGCCCCAGCCAGCCCAGCAAGGCCCCCGCGCCCAACAGCCACAACGGATTGAGCCGGCTCTTCCACGCCGCCGTGGCGCTCGCCCCGCACAGCAACCAAGAAGCCCAGCTATCATTGGCGGAACGGCTCAACAGCCAGGCGCTGCCCAGCACCAGGCCGATCGTCACCGGCGCCAGCCCGCGTTCGATCACCCGGCGCCACGGCGAGGCACGAAATCGCTGCCACAACCGCGCCACGTAGAAACTCAGCAGCGACGACGGCCCGCACATGCCCAGCGTGCTCACCAGCGCCCCCGGGACGCCCGCCACCTTCCAGCCGATCAGGCTGACCACCAGCACATTGGGCCCGGGCGCTGCCTGGGCGATGGCGAACAGGGCGGCGAACTCCGTTCCGGTCATCCAGCCATTCGACTCCACCACGTAACGGTGGATTTCCGGCAGCAGCGCATTCGCGCCCCCCACCGCCATCAGCGAAAACAGCGAGAACGTCCCCAGCAGCGACAGCAGCACGCTCATGAGCGCCGCTCCCTTGTCCGCCACGCCAGCGCGATCGCCAGCGGCGCCAGCACCAACAGCACCGCCAGCAGCGGCAGACGCCATAGCCCGACCGCGACCAGGGTGAGCAGCGCGATCGCCAGGCACCAGCCGCGGCGCTCCAGCTTTTCGGCCAACCTCAGTCCCATCGCCACCACCAGCCCGGCCCCCGCCGACGCCAGGCCCGCCAGCACCCCGCGCAAGGCCGGCACGGACTGGTAATGCCCATACAGCGTGGCGAGCGACAGCACGATCACCAAGGGCGCAAGCATCAGCCCGCCCACCGCTGCCAGCGCACCGCTGACACCGTGAAAGCGCGAGCCGACCGCCACCGCCACGTTGACGATATTGGGCCCGGGCAGCACCTGGCCCAGCCCCAGCACCTCGGTGAATTCGGCATCGGACAGCCAACGCCGCTGCATCACCAGCATGCGATGCGCCAGCGGCAGCACGCCGCCGAAGCCGGACAGCCCGACAGAAAAGAAACCGGCAAACAACTCCTGCCGGCGGGGGGTATGCAGAGTGGTATCCATGGCGCAAGGCTACCCCTGCGGCCGGCACGGCACAAACGAGTTTTTATGGCGACGCTGGTGAGATAAACTCAACTGCATGTCCCGCCGCCTGCCCCCGCTCAACGCCCTCAGAGCCTTCGAATCCGCCGCTCGTCTCGGCAGCTTCAGCGCCGCCGCCGAAGCCCTGCATGTGACCCACGGCGCCATCAGCCGCCAGGTGCAGCAACTCGAAGACTGGCTCGGTTTCACCCTGTTCGAGCGGCGCGGCCGCCGCGTCACGCTCAACGCCGCCGGCCAGGCCTACCTGCCGGCGCTGCAGACGGCGTTCGACGGCATCGCCGGCGCCACCGAGGCCCTCACCGCGCGCCGCCAGGGTCGCCGCCTCCAGATCAACGTCACGCCGACGCTCGCCATGCACTGGCTGCTGCCGCGCCTCACCCGCTTCCAGCTGCGCTACCCTGGCGTCGAACTGCGCCTGGCCACCTCCGACGCCGCCATCAACAACCAGAACGCCGACTTCGACATCGCCATCCGCCGCAGCCAGGAGCACTGGCGCGGCTTCGTCGCCCATGCCTTTCTTGCCGAGCGTGAACTGCCGGTGTGCAGCCCGGCGCTGCTCGCACGCCACCCCATCGCCAGCGTGGCCGATCTCGCCCAACACACCCTGCTGCACTCGGAAACCCGGCCGGTCGCCTGGGAACGCTGGCTCGCCGCCGCCGGGGCACCGGCCCTGCAGCCCGCCGCCACCCAGCATTTCGACCACTACTACCTGGCGCTGCAGGCCGCCATCGACGGTCTCGGCGTCACGCTCGGTCCACTGCCGGTGATCGAGGAAGAACTCGCCTCCGGCAAACTGGTGGCCCCACTGCCGGGACCGGAAGTGGTGGTCAAGGGCTATTGCTGGGTGGTGCCGCAAAGCCTGGTGGGAGACGAACTGGTGTCGGCCTTTTGTGCCTGGCTGGAAGAAGAGGCCACCGGCAGCGAATGAGCCGAGCGGCGCCCCCCCCATCGGCACCGCAGCGCAGGCCTGCAGAGCGGCCGGGCCTACGTGCCTGGTCATTCCGGCCGCCCAAACGGCGTTGGCCGCGAGCCCGTTACCAAGCTGGCGGCCAACTCGCGTCTTGCCGATCCTGCCGACCAGCGCCGGGCTTAGATATCCGCCTCGACCTCGTTGCCCTTGGCCTCCATCCAGCCGCGCCGGCTCGCCGCCTCGCCCTTGCCCATCAGCATGGTGAACATGCGGCGCGTATCGGCCTCGGCCTCGGGCCGCACCCGCACCTGGGTCAGGCGGCGCGTGTCCGGGTGCATGGTGGTGTCCTTGAGCTGCTCCGGGTTCATCTCGCCCAACCCCTTGAAGCGGCTGATGCTCCAGGCGTTCTCGCGCACGCCTTCGCTGCGCAGGCGGTCGAGGATGGCCTCCAGCTCGCCCTCGTCCAGCGCGTAGAGCTTCTTCGGGGGACGGTGCTTGCCCTGCCCCGGCACGTCGACGCGGAACAGGGGCGGCTGCGCGATGCAGATATGGCCGTTGGCCAAGAGCGCCGAGAAGTGACGATAGAACAGCGTCAGCAAAAGCACCTGGATGTGCGAGCCGTCGACGTCGGCGTCCGACAGGATGGCGATCTTGCCGTAGCGCAGCCCCGACAAGTCGGCCTTCTCGCCCGGCGCATGCGGGTCGACGCCGATCGCGACCGAGATGTCATGAATCTCGGCGTTGGAGAACAGCTGATCGCGGTCGGTCTCCCAGCTGTTGAGCACCTTGCCGCGCAACGGCAGGATGGCCTGGTATTCCTTGTCGCGCGCCAGCTTGGCCGAACCGCCGGCCGAATCGCCCTCGACCAGGAACAGTTCGTTGCGCTCGATGTCCTCGCTCTCGCAGTCGGTCAGCTTGCCCGGCAACACCGCCACGCCGGAGCCCTTCTTCTTCTCGACCTTCTTCACCGACTTCAGGCGCGACTGCGCCTGGCGAATCGCCAGCTCGGCAATCTTCTTGCCGGCTTCGACGTGCTGGTTCAGCCACAATTCCACCGGGTCGCGAGCCAGGCCCGAGATCAGCTTCAGCGCATCGCGGCTGGTCAGCTTCTCCTTGGTCTGCCCCTGGAACTGCGGATCGAGCACGCGTGCCGACAGCACGAAACGCACCCGGCTCCATACATCCTCGGCCATCAGCTTGACGCCGCGCGGCAGCAGGTTGTGGTGATCGACAAAGCTCTTCACCGCGTCGAATACCCCGGCGCGCAGGCCCGCCTCGTGCGTCCCGCCGGACGGAGTCGGGATCAGGTTGACGTAGCTCTCGCCGCCGGCACCGTCCTCGAACCAGGCCAGTGCCCACTGCACCCCCTCGCCCTTGGCGAACTGCTCGTGGTCGTCGCCGATATAGGCCTCGCCGGAGAACAGCGGAGCCACCGGTTCGTCACCGTTGCACAGCTCGGCCAGATAACTCTTCAGTCCCTGCGGATACTGCCACACCTTGACCTCGTCGCCGCTCGGGCGCTCGATGGTCAAGGTCACTGCCACTCCGGGCAGCAGCACCGCCTTGGCACGCAACAGCCGCTCCAGCTCGGGCAGCGAATAGCGCGGACTCTCGAAATACTTCCCATCCGGCCATACCCGTACCCGCGTGCCGCTGGTACGCGCACCGCAATCGCCAACGCGAGCCAGCGGCTCGATCACGTCACCGCCGGCGAACGCCATGCGGTACACCCCGCCCTCACGCTTGACCTCGACCTCGAGCCGCGTCGACAGCGCATTGGTCACCGACACGCCAACACCGTGCAAGCCGCCGGAAAACGCGTAGGCGCCGCCATCCTTCTTGTTGAACTTGCCACCCGCATGCAGCCGGGTGAACACCAGTTCCACTACCGGCACCCCTTCCTGTGGATGCAGGCCCACGGGGATACCGCGCCCGTCGTCCTCCACGGACAGCGAGCCGTCCTGGTGCAGTGTCACCGCGATCTTGCGCGCGAAGCCGCCCAAGGCCTCGTCGGCGGCGTTGTCGATCACCTCCTGGCAGATGTGGGTCGGGTCGGTCGTCCGGGTATACATGCCCGGACGCTCCTTCACCGGCTCCAGTCCCTTGAGGACCCGGACCGAGGATTCGTCGTACTGTTGAGTCATAGCGTGTCAATGGTTAACGCGCTCAGTCGGCCGATCTGGCGTTCGTGAACGCGGGCAAAAAACAATTGGGAAACGAGAGCACCGCACAGCGCCAGGAACATGTCCCACTGGGTATCCCATGGATCGCCCTGCGTCGCCAGGAAGGCATCGGCGGCGGCGCCGATGGCCAGCGCGGTCCACCACTCCACCAGCTCGTAACAGGCGGACAGCGCCATGCAGAAGCACACCACCATAAATGTCAGCCAGCCCCCCTGCAGCGGAGTCTGCCGGCGCAGCACCTCGCGCGCCAGTATGGCCGGGAAAAACCCCTGGGCCAGGTGGCCGATGCGGTCATAATGATTACGGGAAAAATCGAACAGCTCCTGCAGCCAGAAGCCGAGCGGGGTAAGCGCATAGGTATAGTGCGCTCCTACCAGCAACACAATGGCGTGCAGTGACATAGCCCATACCGCCAGCGGGCTCCAGGCAAAACGCGGCCACAGCCGCCAGACCAGCGGCAAGCCCAGCACGGCCGGAATCGCCTCCAGCCACCAGGTCGCCGCATCATGCGCACCTAACGCCGACCACAGCACGACCACGCCCACCAGCCCGAAAGGCAACCAGGGACGAGGAAGAGCCGTGGTTATCGGCATGCGCATCAGCTCTCGTCGGTCTTTTCCGGTGCCGAATGGCGGCGCTGCAGGTAGGCCTCGTAGCTTTCCATCCCCCGCAGAAAGCGGGACAACTCACCCAGGGCACGCTGGTAGACATCGCGTTTGAACTCGATCACCAGATCGACAGGCGCCCAATAATCGTTCCAGCGCCAGCCGTCGAACTCGGGGTGGTTGGTCGCCCTCAGGCAAACATCACAATCGCGACCGACTAGCTTCAGCAAAAACCAGATCTGCTTCTGGCCCTTGTAGCTACCGCGCCATTCGCGCCGCACCCAGTTGGTCGGAACGTCGTAGCGCAGCCAGTCGCGCGTACGGCCGAGAATTTTGACATGTTGTGGCAAGAGGCCGACCTCTTCGAGCAGCTCACGGTACATCGCCGCTTCCGGACTCTCACCAGGCTTGATGCCCCCTTGCGGAAACTGCCACGAGTGCTCGCGCACGCGCTTGCCCCAGAACACCTCGTTACGGGCGTTGATGAGGATGATTCCGACATTGGGGCGGTATCCGTCCCGGTCCAGCATGGAGAAACCTGCAATTCGTCTAGTTAGTCGAATTTTTGCACATTTCGTCAACCCATGCCATTCGGCCTTCCGTCCAAAGAGGGCACCGCCCTCGCTGACAAGGAGTGGCGCGCGCTCCGTCGGCCCAAGCGGTGAACACGTCCGACGCCCTCGTCCAATCCGTGCCCGGCCCGAGACAAAGGTCTTGCCCGTACCTGGCAGAGCAGGTTAAATGACAGACTGCTGATCAGCTGAACTATGATGAAGCGTTGATCTATACAAGCGTTTTACCGACACGGCAATCCGGGTGTCGGCTCGTGCCTACTTGACTCAAGATCGTAACCCCCGTCGAAGGAGTTTCTTATGAAACGTAAGGCTGTCATTCTTGTTGCCAGTGCTCTGGCTACGGCCGCCTCGGCCAGCCATGCCGCCAGCAGCGTGCTGAACGTCTACAACTGGTCCGACTACATCGCCGAAGACACCATTCCCAATTTCCAGAAGCAGACCGGCATCAAGGTGCGCTACGACGTCTATGACAGTAACGAAATCCTTCAGGCCAAGATGCTCACCGGCAAGTCGGGTTACGACATCGTTGTTCCCACCAACCAATTCCTCGCCAAGCAGATTCAGGCCGGCATCTACCAGCCGATCGACAAATCCAAGCTGAGCAATTACAAAGAGCTGGACCCTGAACTGCTCAAGCTCATGACCAAGTTCGACCCGGACAACAAGTACGCGGTGCCCTACTTCTGGGGGGTCAACACCATCGGCATCAACACCGACAAGGTCACCAAGGCACTGGGCGGCAAACTCCCGGAAAAACAGTGGGACATCCTGTTCAAGAAGGAAAACGTTTCCAAGCTCAAATCCTGCGGCGTCAGCGTGCTGGACTCGCCGGGCGAAGTGTTCCCGATGGTGCTGAAATACCTCGGCAAGGACCCCGCTAGCAAGAATGAGGCCGACTACAAGGAAGCCGCAGCCCTGCTGAAAACCATCCGCCCCTACATCACCCGCTTCTCCTCCTCCGGCTACATCAATGAATTGGCCGGCGGCAACCTGTGCCTGGTCTACGGCTACGGAGGCGACCTCAATATCGCCCGCGTGCGTGCCGAAGAAGCCAAAAACAAGGTCAAGATTACCCCGCTGGTACCGAAGGAGGGCGTCGCAATCTGGGTCGATAGCATGGTCATCCCGAAAGATGCCAAGAACGTCGACAGCGCCTACAAGTTCATCGACTACAACATGAGCGCCAAGGTAGCGGCTGCCAACGCCAACACCGTGAACTATGCACCGGGCAGCCTGGCGGCACGCAAGTTCATCAAGAAGGAAAACCTCAGCAACCCGTCGATTTTCCCGACTCCTCAAGACATTCAGCACAGTTTCGTAATGCTGCCGATGGATCCGAAATTGCAGCGCCTGACCACCCGTCTGTGGCAGGAAATCAAGACCCAGAAGTAACCTTCGGGCTGGCATGGCGTCATCAAGGCCGGTAATCCGGCCTTTTTTCTTGCCGTCTGCGGAGGGGGCATGAGGAGCCAGCTCCAAGCGCCGCCTTATCGGTGCCTCGGACGGGCGGTTCGGGCTTTCGGCCAGCACAAAGCAAAAAGCCCAGCTCGTATGAGCTGGGCTTTTATAAGGGGAGTCTGGCGGTGTCCTACTTTCACACGGCAATGCCGCACTATCATCGGCGCTAAGGCGTTTCACGGTCCTGT